>JACRAN010000222.1 GCA_016234735.1 Bacteroidota bacterium
GAAGGCAAAATCACCCAGGTTGTTGCCCTTGCTGGCGGATGGGCCCGATGCCACAATCCTGAAGTCATCGGTTCGGGCACCTGTTCTTGTATTGTACCAATTCGTGCCGAGGTCAAAAGCAAAATTACTGCCGTTGACAGGGTCGTAATTGGTCGTCAATACTTCGTTAGTACCTTTTAACACGCCCAGGCTTCCGATGAAAGTTTCGTTGTGGTTGTAAGTTGGGGCAACGGCGGTGTCATCGAAGTAATCCGCATAGAAAAACTCGCCTCCATTGCTTGGGCCATCGGTAGCCAGCGTACTTTTCAGGGTGCTGTCATTATCATCACAACCGGATCCGCCCTCCAAAACCCAGGCACCGTTCACCCGGCAAACTTTAACAATGTCACCGGCAGCATCCCCGCTGCTTTGGGAGTTATCGGCGGAAACCGGAATGTAATTTTGGTAGCCCATCTGGTAGCCGAACCTGTCGGCAAAACCAAGCACCATCGAGCCATCGTCCCCGAAGTCAATGTCTGTGAAGCACGGCTGCGGGTATCCGGTTTCAGAGGGCGGGTTGTTCGAGTAGCCCGTCTGTGCCCAGGTGCTGATCCAGGGTTTCCAGGCCCCCGCTATGTCGATGCCGTAGGTAGGAAAATCCACCGCTTTTTCACGGGTGTAATTCATGGGGAAATCCACTTCGCTGGTGAAAACCGTCGGGTTCGCAGGGTCGAACGAAAGCACGTAGGCGTGCATATTTGCTGCGGTCCCAGCGCTTTCGGCGGTACACATGCACCCCAGGTAGCCCTTGCCTTTGTTGAAACCCAGACCCCAGGGGCGCAATACGCCGTTGGTACAGGTTGGCAGGCCGGTGGCATCGCTCAGGAGGTACTGGTTGACCTCGCCCGGGTACGAACTTGTTCCCGAAATATCGACCGTGATGAGCGCAAGCTGGTTCAGGTTCACGAGCCACAGCGTATTGCCGTCTTCGCTAACGTCCGCATCGCCGTAGCTGATTTTACCGATTTTGTTAAATGCGTCCAAATCCCAACTGTCCGTACTGTTGGAGTTCGGCAGGGTGTAATCGGCAGACCCCGTGCGGGTGATGCTTCCAAGGTCGATGGCCGAACCACCATTGGCAGGTGAAACCCCCTGCAACGTGAAGCTGGTGCTGACACTGCCCGTACCGGAGGTGAAATCGAGCACGTAAACGCCCCCGACCCCCTGCGACCCAAACCCAGAGTACCGTTTGAGGAACGCCGAAGTGAACATCCGTTTGTTTTTTGGCTGCCAGGCCATGCCCCACACCGTGCCCACCTGGTAAATCTGCGCCACGACACTGATGCCCGTTGGCGTAGCCCCCGAACTGTTGTAAGGAAAAGAAATGATGCCTGCATCGGTGTTGCCGCTACCGCCATACACAGCGTTGCCGGACTCGTAGCAGGAGAGAATGGTAGCGGGGTTCGTGGTGTTGCAGTAGTCGGCAGGGTTGGCTACGCCGAGGTCAACCGTGCAGGTGGCGGCACTGACAAATTGCACCGTCGTTTTGGAGTTGGTTCCCCTGAATGTCGAACCGGCCCAAGTCGGCAGGTCGCTGAACTCCACCCGCACCGGGAAGCTGATGTTGGTTGGGTCAACGTCCCAGTTGCCGTCGGTGTCGGAAATATCGGTGGCCGCCAGGTTGCCATCGCAATCGTACACTTGGACGGTTACGTCTTCCACGCCGATTGTTTCGTAAGTCCCCCGAACGCCGTCGAAGTTAAAATCCTGCCAAACCACCCCACCGAGATTACCCCCCGGGCATGGGCTGACGAATGTTGGAGGGCTTTGGAAAGGTGCGGCCAGCCCTGTTTGCCGAAAAATTTGCTGACTGATGCTTCGCTCTAATTTCCCCCAAACCTCATGGGCGAAATTTTTTTGTTGCTCCGGCTGAAAGCCAAAAACGAAGGTGGGCACCAAAACCAATAACAAAGTTTGAGCCACCAGAACTGGTGTAATCCTCTTTTTCATGCTGATTTGTATTAAAAACAGACCCCCCGAAACCTGATGGGACACCATCAAACAGGGAACACACCGTGTGTTCAGCACCCAGTGTGTTGATTGACTTTTTTAAAATAATGGATGACTGAAAGTCAGTGAAGGGGGGAGATTGACTTACAGATAAGGTGAGGATTGCTTAGTTTTTGAAGCAAATAGTTTTTGATGCAGTTGAACTCGTTGGGAAAAACGCAGACACGCTGATTGAATTAGCCGCGAAGAGGGGGAAGGTACTTGTTTTTTCAGGGTTGCCGATGCAAGGCCAAAAACCATTCCAGTTCAACAAACATTTTTCAAAAGACGGAAGGCGTGACAGGCCAAAGCCCGCCACGCCTTCCGTGAAGTCTAACTCAAAAAATTTTAGGGCATCATCTCCCGTGCAATGAAATTTGCCAGGTAGGTCGAGTTGGTCGGATGGGCGAGCACCGTGTTGTAGAGCAAGGTAGCACGCTCGTTGCCCGGCCCCTGGTAGATGATGTTCCCGTCGAGGTTCAGGTCGTTTCGGTCGTAGCCGGTGCTGATGTAATTGGCAAGGTAGGTCACGTTGCCGGGATCAGCGAGCACTCTTGAAAACAGGTAAAAAATATCGTTGCTGGGGCCTTGGTAAATCACCCGCCGGTCGCCGTTGAAGTCGCCCGCCCACAGGTTGCGTTTGCCATTGACCAGCTTACCCGCTTCGTTCCACCCCCGCACCGGCATGGCCATGTCCGTGAAATCAAACGTGGGCGGGGCCAGCGATGTCAGGTAAACCGGCCCGTCGGTCATCATGCCGAGGTGGTTGCGGTGGCGGATGGACACGAGGTACTCGCCTTCCTGCAAAGTCTGGAAGAAAATGACTTCGTTGCCGTTGGCGGTCACCACATCCCCGTCGCGTTGCAACAGTGCAGAGGTGGTGGCCAGCACGGGAGCCGCTGCCGAAGTGTCCCTGATTTCCACGAACACCCAATCCACGATGGCATCGTTGCCGGTGACGGCCAACAGCGACGGCAGCAGTGTTTCACCGCCGCCTTTGCCCTTGTGCTGGTAGCCCGACAGCCCGCTGAACGGCTCGGTGGAAGGAATCAAACCTTTGGTGCGCAGGTCGTCACGCATGAGGCTGGTGCCGCCGTTTCCGGAAAAAGCACCGTGCAAAATCGCTTTCAACTTCACCGCAGCAATGGTACAGGTATCGTTCCGACTGGCAACAGCCACATGCCCGCAATCATCGATGGCCGCCCAGGTACGGGTGGTTCTGAGGCCGGTAGCCAGCATCTCCTCCGATTCGGTGAAACCGAAGGTAAGCTGGCTGTCGCAATTGTCGCGGGCAAAAACATTCACGCCGGTAACAAGATTCGATGCCTTGCCCTCGCAGTAGTAACCAATGTCGGCGGGGATGCTGCCTTCCAGCACCACGTACCCCACCGACTCGGCACCGTGCGTACCATCCTGGTAGGTCCATTCCTGCAAACGCACCTGAAAGCTGTTGGGCGTTACGTTTTTCACCCGAAGCGTGACAGGCTCCCCGTCGTTCATGGAGATGCCGCCCAGGATGACCACCGGCTTGGTGAATTGCTGGCGCAAGGTGACGGTCGCCCACGCATTCGTCAGGTTGAGCACACCCGTTTCACCCCAAAAATCACCGCGCTCATCGGTCAAATCCACGCCGGGAGTGACGGCCAAGTAGCCCAATTTCTCGTTGCCGTGCGTGGTTTCGGCATCCTTCGAGGACTCTTCGTCCACGAAAACCTGGGCGTTGTTGCCCGTCAGGTTTTGAATCCTGGGGGTTGCCACGTCTGCCTCGTTCGTGGTTTGCAGCGTTGCAACCAGCGCCGGAATTCCCGAAAACGACAAGCCAAAATTCAGGGTTTGCAAAGCACTCGTCACATTGGGCAAGGTGCCCGCATCGAGACCGAATGTTGTGGTAGTCGTGGCTCCCGGTTGGATGGCCAGCCAGGCCACGCTCTCCGGCAGGTGCTCGCCGTTGGAAACTTCCTGCTCCGCAATTTTCACCTCGAAACCCTGCGTGGAAATATTGCGAAGCTGAACAGTGGCCGCCTGGGATTCAGCTTCGGCAGTCAACTGACCGAACACCACCGGCACTCCGCCGAATGTGACGGGGAACGAAACGTATTTCCAATTGCCCGTAACCCGCTGGGCCACCCCTGCCGTCAGGCGTTTGCCATTCGGCAAAGTGTAAACCCTGAAAACTTCGGGGGCCGTCAAATCCTGGATGGTGATTACCTGATTGTCGCTGCTGGTGTTTCCACACAAATCCGTAGCCGTCCAGGTTCTCGTGATGGTGTACGTCTCGCAGGCTCCGGCGCTGTATTGGTTAGTGATTTCATCAAAATCCATGTAGATGCCGGGGCACCCATCGTAAGCCAGCACCTGCGACGGGGAGGGCACTTCATCGTCGCAGCCAATGGTCAAATCCGCAGGTACGTTTTGCAAAGTCGGTGGCGTGGTATCGCCCAAATGAATGGTGACAGCCGCCTGTGCGCAACATCCGGTTGCCTGGTTGCATACCTGGTACACGAAAAAGTCAACCCCGCAATTGGTACCGTAGGGCGTGTAGATAAATTTCCCGGTGCCGTCGATGATCACACTGCCGTCCGATGGCTGCACAAAAATGCTGAAGGCCGGGTCTTGCAGGTTGCCGTCGTTGTAAGTCACCCGCTCGGTGAACAGGAGGCCGGGGCAGGTCGTGTAGCTGTCGCTCACCAACTGCGGCATCCCGGCCTGGGCGCAGTCAGGGTCGTCGCAGTCCACCAGCCCGTCGTAGTCGTCGTCGATGCCATTGGAGCAGTTCTCCGGGCAATACAGCACCTCCACGTTCACCGTGGCCGTGCCCGTGCAACCACTCGTGGCCGTGACGGTGACGGTGTACAATGTGCTGACGGTGGGTGAAACGGTTTGGGAGGCACCGCTTCCCAAGCCATTGCTCCAGGCATACGAATACGAGCCGCTGCCACCGACAGCGCTGGCGGTAAACGACACTTGTTGGCCACTGCAAATGGAGAAATTGCCGGGTGCCGTTACGGTCAAACTGCAATTGGAGTCAAAGCAGTCAATCGCACCGTCTCCGTCGTCGTCGATGCCGTTCATGCAGTTTTCGACGCAGGTGTTCACCGTCACCGTCACCTGGTCGGTACCGGCGCAACCGTTGCTGCTGGTAATCGTCACCGTGTAGGTGGTGGTGAGCGTCGGGCTGACCACTTTCGTGGCGCCGCTGCCGAGGCTGTTGCTCCATTGGTAGGTGAACGGCCCTACCCCACTCAGCGCGGTGGCAGTGAGGGTGGCAGTTCCCGGTTTGCAAATGGCCACGTTGGCCCCGGCATCCACGGTTGGCGACGGATTTACGGAGACGGTCACCTGATCGGTGGAGGTGCAGCCGTTTCCGGCAGTGACTGTCACCGTGTAGGTGGTGGTACTCGTTGGACTGACCACTTTGGAATTGCCGCTCCCCAATCCGTTGTTCCATGTGTAGGTCAACGGCTGTGGGGCATTCGTGCCATTGGCCTGCAACGTGGTCGTCGTGCCGTTGCAAATCGAGACATCTGCCCCGGCATCCGCTGTGGCGGCAGGTTTTACCGTCACGACGTATTGCGCCAGCGGGGCGCAGGTGGCCGGAAATTGCGGAGCCGGTTTCACCAAACCATACACGTAGTAGGTCTGGTCGGAAACGGTGCTGTTCGGGAAATTGCTCGTGCTGATGGTGCCTGACCCGGTCGTATTGGCAATCTGCCCCAGCCAGGTTTTGGCATCGGTGGAAAGGTAGGGGTTGGTTTGGGCAGTGGCAAACCTGTAAAACTCAAGGTAGGTGTACGGCGGGTTGGGGGCATTGGAGGTCACATTGAACGAGACCATATCGCCCTCACAGATGGTGCGGGTGGCAGCATCGTTTGGCGTGATGACGGGGCAGAGGCAATCCTGGTCTTGGTTGTCGATGAGTTCGTCACCGTCATCGTCGATGCCGTTGCCGCAAATTTCGACGGACTGCGGGCAATTGATGGGGCCGGTGAGGTCCCAGATTTTCCCGCCGAAACTGATGATGCTCCCGTAAAAAAGGCCGGTGGTGCGGCTGATTTTCTGAATCATGCCGCTGGACAAGCTGCCTGCCCAGGTGTTGCCGTCGATGTCCACGCCGATTTGCATTTCCGTGGGCAAATCGTTGCGGATGGTCGTGTAGGCAATGGTGGCAGTGTTGAATTTCCAGAAGTAACTTTTGCTGGCAGCCGTCATGCCGTAAATCATCAACTGTCCCCCCTCCGGTGTGGCAATCATGTCGCCCCAGGAGGTACTGGTCGGGATGGGCGCATTGAGGTTGACGGGGTTGCCGACGAACGACTTGCCGTTGGCGGAAAGTTGTTGCTTCCAAATTTTTGGGGAAGTGCCGGGGTTGCCATTTTCCGTGCCGAGGTAGATGTATCCGCCGTAGTATTCGCCGCCGCCGCTACTGAGCGATTCGTTGCTCCCAATTTTGCCGGTGAGGTCCACCACGAGGCCGTGCGTCCCGGTAGAAGGTTCCCAGTAGTACACATTTTTGCCGCTGCAATAGTAAACCAGGTTGTTGTCGGCATTGGCACCCATCGCATTCAGGTTGCCGGTGACGTAGGGCGACGAAGCCGCCACGCTGGTGGACCCGCCCGTGGTCAAATTGACCCTGAGAATCTGACCGTTGTCCCGGGCCACCAGCATGATGGTTTGGGAGCAGCCACAGTCGGGGTCTGCATCGTCCACGAAGCCGTCGCCATCATCGTCGATGCCGTTGGTGCAGTTTTCGGGGGCGAAAAAAAGCGCCGTATTTGTCTTGGCAGCGAACAGCTTCGCAGGTGAGAACAAGCGAAGCTGTTCCTTCCAATTCTTGTTCAAAATCCGTTTCAGGATTTCAAACTTCTGGTGGGGAAAACTCTTCCCGGATGTTGGTGGCATTTGGCTTGCAGGGGTGGTAGCCATAGCCAGGGTTATCCCGCCAAAGCTGAAAATCAGCATGAGGCTGAATAACAAAATTTTTGAGTTCAGTGCTTGAATTTGTCTCATCGGTACGTAATTAAAAGTTTGAAAAAATGTCCGATGAGTGAGTACCAGATGAGCGGGTTTTTTTTAAAATCAGTTATTTCCGTTCAGCAATTTCGATTGTATGATGTCCACGTAAAATTTGTCATTCCCGAAGTCCCGAAAGATTTCGGGATGCAACCGTTAAAAGCGCTGTCAATATGCCCTCATGGCTTGAACAGATTCCCTTCGGGAATGAAAAAAAAGCGTAAACGCCTTACATAAGTAATTGCTGTCTTTTGCCTTTTCAAATTTGCCGGTATGTAAAATGCGAAAGGTCAGGCACCATGCAGCGGTACCTAACATTTTGTGAGCGAGTCCAGACTTGAGGAAGGACTTTCCAGGTATTTGCACCTGGAAAGTCCTGTATATCAAGGAATTAAATCCTGTACGATGTAATTCGCCAATAGTGCGGCATTGCCGCCATGTGCCAGAATCGAGTGGTAAAGCAACGGCGCACGATCGTTGTTCGGGCCTTGGTAAATCACCATTCCGTCCAAGTTGAAATCTTGCAATGCATAGCCGGGCACGATGAAATTGGCCAGGTTCGTATTGTTGCCTTCATCCGCCAGCACCCGTGAAAACAGATGGAAAACATCGTTGTAGGGGCCTTGGTAAATAATCCTGCCGTCTTCGTTGAAGTCGCCGCCCCACATCGCCCTTTTGCCGTTGAACGATCTGCCGGCAAGCGAACCACCCTTCACAGGGAGCGAATAGTCGGTGAAATCCACCAAAAATGGGTCATAGATGGTCAGGTACACCGGGTCGTTGGTCATGATGCCGAGGTGATTGCGATGCCGGATGGAGACGTAGTAATCCCCTTCGTTGATGCGTGGGAAAACGATGATGGAATCGCCGTTTTCGTTCACAATGTCGCCGTCACGCTGCATAATGACCGTAGCGTAACCCATCACTTCCGCTGCGTTGCCGGGGTTTCGCAATTCCACCAGCATCCAGTCCACAATGGCTTCCTGACCTGCGACATCGAGTACCTGCGGGTCAATCAAGCCGATGCTGGCATTGACGGGGCCATCTGCACCGGTACCGCCTGTGGTGTTGGTTCCATTGTTTTGAGAATTATTATTGCTACCGTTGTTAACGGATGCAATGTCAGCAGGAGCACCGGTACAGGTGGTGAACCAGTTTGCTATGTTTTTACAATCGTTGAGGCCCAACAGGTATTGGATGGGCACCAGCAGCGACCCCGACACGCAATATTGAACAACAGGTGCCGTCCAAATCCCGGTGTTGAGGATGCCGCCATTTTCAACCAGGAGCATCAAGTCGTTCCCTGTGAGGGAACTGTTCAACCCGTTCACAAAGTCACCGTTGGTAATCCTGAATTTGCTGTTGGCAACATATATTTTACCATACTGGTAATTCCTGAACTGCCAGTCAATGGTGCCGGTCGTATTAATCAGGGTATCAAGGACCCCATTATAACCAATCCTGTATTCATGGCCGACGGTCATGCAGACATTTTCCAGTTTCCTGACGCCGCTTTCATTGATGAAATCTTTACCGACCCTGACGTTGCAGTCTTTCATTTCTATCCTGCATGGGCCTGTCCAGCTGTACAAATCACCAATGGTCGTTTCAAAAGTTGAATTGGTCATGTAAATCGAGGAGGCCTGTAGCTGAATATTACCAGTGCCGAGGATAAGGCTGCCGTTGGAGACCCATAGTTGTGAACCTGTTTTCAAATTCAAATCACCACTTGAAAGCGTCACGTCATGCTCGATGCTGATACTTTTAGTGATAACATTACCTACCGGGGGCACATTCCCGGCAAGCCAGGTGGCGGCACTCGTCCATTCGCCGCTCGCAACGGTGCGATATTGGGCACCGGCAGCGCCGGGCGGCAGCGATGTAGGCGGGGCAGGGCATTGCCCCATCTCATCGCCATGGTTCAGGTGTCCCTGCAACTCATTGAGAGGAACTTCCATCAATTGTTGGGAAGCCTGCCCGGGGTTGTGGCAAATGGTCACGAAAGTAATTTCATTCTCGACATACGGGAAACCGGGCAATTCCGAAAAAGGCTCCACGACCGGCACGAGGTCCTGTGTGCGAAGGTTGTCGCGCATCAGGTCGCTACCGCCGTTGTTGGTGAGTGCGCCATAGAGCAGCGCTTTCACCTGCACCGCCGCAACCACGCAAGTGTCGAAACGGCTGATGAGCGCCGTGTTCCCGCAATCGTCGATGGCTGTCCAGGTGCGGTTTGTCAGCAAACCGTTGGCATCCTGGCTCTCCGATTCATTGAAACCGAAGGACACGAGGTCGTCGCAATTGTCAAGGGCAAAAAGGTTGACGTTGGTCTGCAATGAAGTAGCCTTGCCGGAGCAATAATAGCCGACATTAGCGGGAATGCTGCCCTCGACGACCATCCAGGAAATATTTTCGATGCCATGATTTCCATCGAGGTAATTCCATTCCTGGAGCCTGACTTCAAATTTATTGCTGGAAACATTGCGCACCCGCACGGTGACGGGCTGGCCATCCTGATTCGTCAGTCCGCCAAGAATAACGACCGGCTTGGTGTAATTGCGGGCAAGGTTTACGCTCGCCCAGGCATTCGTCAGGTTCAGTTTTCCCGTTTCACCAAACACTTCTGCCGCTGCATCCACCAACCGGACATTGGGTTCAATGGCCAGATAACCAATATTTTCGTTGAGCCTGACAATTTCCGCATCGGCGGATTGCTCTTCCTGGGCAAATATTTCAACCGATTGGTTGGTCAAAGCCTGGTGCCGCAGGGTGGCGGGGTCCGACTGCCTCGTGGTCATGAACGAGGACAAAAATACCGGCGCCGCAGGATAGGTTTGCGCAAATGCAATCGTATCCAACAGGTGGTCAACGTTGGCGAAGGTGGTTGCTTCCCACTTCAGGTTGCCGTCATCCGAACCCGGATCAATGGCTATCCACGAGACGTTTTCAATGTTGTGGTTTCCATCGGCACTTTCCTCTTCCTTCACCCTGACTTCAAAACCCTGTGTGCCCACGTTGCGCTGCAACGCCACTACGGCAGAGGCATCGTTGTTGGTCACCACCTGGGTCAGCACAATCGGCGTCGATTTGAAAGTGATGGGGAAACGGATGTATTTCCAGTCGTGCGTTACCCGTTGGGCGACTCCGGCGGCGAGTTTCGAGCCATTTTCCATGGTATAAACCTGAAAGATTTCCGGTTTTGTCTGGTCTTGAACGGAGATGACCTGGTTATCCGAAGCGACATTGCCGCAAAAGTCAGTGGCCGTCCACGTCCTCGTGATGGTGTAGGAGCCGCAAGCCCCCACGAAGTTCTGGCTGGAGGTTTCGTCAAACTCCATGAACAGGCCGGGGCAATTGTCAAAGCCGGTAACAGTTGGCGGGGATGGTATTTCATCATCGCAACTCAGCGTGAGGTCCGCCGGTACGTTTGTGAGAACAGGCGGAGTGTTGTCGCCAAGTGTAATAGTGACCGTCGCTTCGTTACAGCAGCCCGAGCTTTGATTGCATACCTGGTAGGTGAACACGTCCGTCGTACATTCAAAAGCATTCGGGACGTAAACAAATTTGCCGGTCCAGTCAATGGTCACGGTTCCGTTCGCCGGGTTGGCCGTGATGCTGAACAACGGATTGTTCAGGTTGCCGTCGTTGTAGGTCACCCGGTTGGAATAAGTCATGCCCGGGCAGGTCGTGTACACATCGTTTGCCAAAACCGGGGCAGTCACGCCGTAGCAGTCGGGGTCGGCACAATCCACCAGTCCGTCGCCGTCGTCGTCGATGCCGTTGGTGCAATTCTCGATGCAATTCAAAATCGTCACCATCACCTGGTCAACGCCGCTACAACCTGCCGCCGCTGTCACCGTTACCGAATACGTGGTGGTGGCTGACGGGCTGACCGTCTTCGTTGCACCACTGCCCAGGCCATGGCTCCAGGCATAGGTGAACGGGCCGCTACCTCCCGAAACGCCCACGCTGAGGTAGGCATTTGTACCCTGGCAAATGGAAACATCGGTACCTGCATTCGGGATGGGCTTGCAGTCGGAGTCGGTGCAGTCAATCAGGCCGTCGCCATCGTCGTCCTGGTTATTGTTGCAATTTTCTACGCAATTGTTTACCGTGACGGTCACCTGGTCGGTACTGTTACAGCCGTTGTTGCTGGTGACCGTGACGGTGTAAGTGGTTGTCGTGGTGGGCATTACCATTTGGATAGCCCCCGTGCCCAGGCCGTTGCTCCAGGCAAAGGTGTAGGGCGACGTGGCACCTGAGCCTGTAGCGGTGAGGGTAGTGCCGAAATTATTGCAAATTGAGGCATCAGCCCCGGCGTTGGCGGTTGGTTTTGGATTGACGTTCACCACCACCTGGTCGGTGGCGGAGCAGCCGCTCAATGAAGTGACCGTTACCGTGTAAGTCGTTGTGGAGGTTGGGCTGATGGTTTTCGTGGCCCCGGTCCCAAGGCCATTGCTCCAGGTGAAAACCAGCGGTGCCGTACCGCCGGTGGCCGAAGCGGAAAGGTTGGTGCTTGAACCGGAACAAATCGTTGCATCGGCACCTGCATTGAGCACCGGGATCCCCCCGCAATTGCTGTCGGCACAATCCACCAGACCGTCGAGGTCGTCGTCGGCGCCGTTGTCGCAGATTTCAATACAAGGCAGCACCGTCACCGTAGCGGAGTTGGAAGTTACGCTGCCGCAACCATTGCCGGAGGCACTCACCACCACCCGGTAATGAGTCGTGGCAATCAATGCAGGCGTGGTGTAGGTGCTTGAAGTTGCACCCGGAATATCGGTGAATAGTGCATTGTTCAGGCTGGATTGCCATTGATATGTCAGGCCCGGTGCGCCACCGGTGGCCACAACGCCCAGGGTATTCGCAGTGCCGGTGCAAATGGATTTGCTGGCAGGTTGCGTTGTGATGGCAGGGTCGGCCAGTACCGTCACAGTTGCCTGGCCGGTGGAGGTACATCCGATGGCTGATGTGACCGTTACGATGTAAATGGTCGTTGCGACAGGAGTGACGGTTTTGCTGGCACCGCTTCCCAGGCTATTGTTCCAGGTAAAAGTGTACGGACTGGTTCCGCCGGTTGCGGTAGCATTGAGGGTAAAACTGCCGCCTGTGCAAATCGTCGCATTGCCGCCCGCATTTGCCGCCGGAGCACCACCGCAGCCGGGATCGGCACAATCCACCAACCCGTCGCCGTCGTCATCAATACCATTGGTACAAATTTCAACCGTACAAGAAATGCGGGTTGCTGCGTCGAAGTCAAAATCGTCATCGGTGGCACCATTGGTTTTCAATCGGATGTACCGGGTAGGCACGCCGGTAGTCATGGTGGTGGTGATGAAGGTGCTTTTTGAACTCGTGGAAGGTTTGACCAAATTTTGCGTAAAAGTGGCGTTGTCGGCTGATTCCTCCACGACCATGTAAGCTGTTGCCGAGTTGGTGTAGGATGATTTTCTGCGCCAGGTAAGGATGTATTTGCCCCCGGTAGGAATGGTGGCACCAAAGTCCAGGACGAGTCTATCTCCGGTTTCATACAATTGGGCAAAGGTGCCATTCGGTGCGCCCAACGCATTGCTCGGGTTGCTGACACCTGTTTGCGAAGTCACCGCCGTAGCATACCCTGCCGTCGTTGTACAATCGGGGTCGGCACAGTCTGTCAAACCGTCACCGTCATCGTCGAGGCCGTTGTCGCAGATTTCAGGGCACGGCCCTGTAATGGTGAGGACAGCCACATTTGAATAAATGGTTCCGCAATAAAAATTGTCCGAACAACTGTAAGAGGCCCTGAAGTAGGTGGTGGTGCTTACAATAGGTGTCGTGTAACTCGTTCCGGTGGCACCTGCAATGTTTGTCCAGTTTACATTGTCGGTAGAAGACTGCCATTGCAGGTTGCAAACACCCAAACCATTGTCCGTAGTGGCGTTTAGCGCAGCTGACAATGATCCGCAGCTCGTTTGGTTTCCGCCGGTGATGCTTACCGTTGGGCAAGTGACAGCGGTGTTGAAACTATAGCATTTAAAATACAGGGAGTTCATCCTCGCCTCCTCAATCTGCCCGTTAATCGGTGTCCCGTTCCAATCTGCACCATAAGTAACCGTTACAGTGCTTGCACCATTGAAGACAAAGGAAATCATGGCCGTTAATTCCGTTTCAACAACCCCGTTGAAGGCCGGCGCAGCTCCCTTCGCTTTCAAACCACCGCTCAATGTGAGCGAGGTAGGTGTTTGCAACTCATAAGAACTGAACCCGCTTGTTTCGGCAAATTCCCTTATCTCCGTGCCACTTCCGTCGATATCCAGTGCCGTCATATTGAGTTGGGGAATGCCTTGCGGATTGGAGGTTCCGGCTTGTAAAAAGTCAAATTTGAAGGTAACGCTTTTTTCGCCCGATGCATCATAACCACCATCGCTATTGAGCCAGTTATAATCAATGATTGGCTGAAAGGCTCCGTCATATCCGCCATTGGTGGCGGCAGGTTCGTCAAGGCTTTGTATAACAATGTCGGAATGGGTCCTGCTTTGAATGGCGACTCTTGCATCGATCCCGGGTAAAATGGTAGAATAAAGATAGACGGCCCCGACCGCACCTGCGGTACCAGAGAGCAGTACAGGATTTTGAAAATTAAAAATGGGTGCCGTGCAATTGCTGGAACAATCCGGATCAGCGCCGTCAATCAAGCCGTCGCCGTCGTCGTCGATGCCGTTGTTGCAAATCTCAGAAGGGCAAATGCTTTCCGCACTATTGCTGTTGCCATTTTCAACACGGATAGTCATGTGGTCGTCATATTGCGATTGTCCGTTTCGAACAAGATAAATCCGGTACTCCCCATCCCCGGAGTTTCCAGTGCCGGGGCCGTCGTCAGAAGAAAGAATGGTTACGTCAAGTCCGTTGTTGAAATCCGATAAATGCCAGTCCGCAGGGTTGACAGGGTCATTAGCCCCCGCTGCCGTATAGGTGAAATGCACTTGTGACCAGTCGATTGGCAGGCTTGAATTCTTTCGGTGCACAAAGTCCCTGATGTTGAATGTCTCGCCGTAATTCAAAGTTAAATTGTAAGTACAAAACTCTAGTTCCCCAGCGTAGCAGGGGCAATCCGAGTCGTCACAATCGGCTAGGCCGTCGCCGTCGTCGTCGAGGTCGTTGTTGCAGATTTCGGTGGCAATTGAATATGGTGTGCCGTTTCGGTGGTCATCCGCAGCCCAGGAGAAGGATAGCATAAAAAATGCTGAAAGAATAGCAATCGTTGTCATTAGCGGTAAGGTGAAATGACCCCAGATTGAGTGATGGGCATCCGGGAGCGGGATACTTTGACAATGCCCCCCGAGGATTTGGGGCAGGCTCTGTTTTACACAAGGCCTCAGCCCAAAAGCGTTTTCGAGTGTTCGTTCAAATATCATTTCTGTAGTGTTTGCCAGTGTTTTTCAAAAGATACTTTTATCGACTACCGGAACGCCCGGAGCCAAACGATATAAAATACCCAAAAGAGGGAGGAGGTCAGAAACTTAAAAAGGGGGGACGTTAAAATGAGAGGGAATCTAACTCAAAGTCAAATACCGAACCAATTTTCTGTGCATCAAACACAGTAAGGTGGTGGTATATTTTCAGCATGTTCAAAATGGCATTTTTCACGGCAGCTTTTCCGATGCGATGAAATTTGCCAGGTTGGAGGGATTGTCAGGGTTCACCAATATCGTATGGTACAGCAGCAAAGCCCGGTCGTTGTTAGGCCCCTGGTAAATGGCGTTGCCGTCCATGTTCAGGTCCGTGTTAAGGTAGCCCTGTTTGATGAAATTTGCCAAGTTGCCCACGTTGTTGTCATCCGACATCACCTCCGAAAACAGGGAAAACACGTCGTTGTTCGGCCCCTGGTAAATGACCCGGCGGTCGCCGTTGATGTCGCCCAACCACATGCTGCGGGTGTTGTTCAACATATTGCCGGCAGTGGGGCCACCGTTCACGGCCTCGTTCACCAACTTGAAATCAAGGAGCGGAGGGTCGGCAATGGTCAGGTATCCCGATGCCCCGAACATCAGGCCCAGGTGGTTGCGGTGGCGGATGGAGACATAATATTCTCCTTCCTGCAAACCTTCCAGGTAGATGGCCGGGGCACCTTCGGCAGTGACAATGTCACCGTCCCGTTGGAGCAGGGCAGCGCTCGTGGCAAGCACGATAGCGGGCTGCTGTTCGTCCCTGATTTCTACGAAAACCCAATCCACGATTGCATCTGCCCCTGTCACGGCCAGCATTTCGGGCGTGGTCTCCTCTCCCCCACCCGCTCCTTTGTGATGGAAACCCGTCATATTGGAGTAGGGTTCGAGGAGTGGGATGAAGCCCTTGGTGCGTAGGTTGTCCCGCATGAGCGGGCCATTGTTGTTGCCGATGACGGCACCGTACAGGTTTGTTTTCAACCGGACGGCAGCAAGCCGACAAGTATCTACCCTTGTAACTTTGGTTTCATTGCCGCAATCATCCAATGCCGACCAGATATGGGTTATCAATTCCCCTTGGGGGGACATTTGGGACGCTTTTGAGTAATTAAATGCCAATTGGTTATCACAGTTGTCCACCGCAAACATGTCCACCTCGGGGAGGAGATCCGGTGGGTTGGTGACACAGGGATCCTCCACATAGGCCGGCACACTTCCCTCTACCACGAGGTAGGAGACGGTTCTGTCTGGTAGGTTGCCGTTCAGGTAGGCCCATTCCTGGATTTTAACTTCAAAACTGTTGCCGGTCACGTTCCTGACCCGAATGGTGGCGGGGTCATTGCCGCTCGGCTGGCCGCCGAACAGCACCACCGGCTTCATAAACTGCCTGCTGAGTATGACGGTTTGCCAGGTTGTCCCTATTGCAACCGTACCTGCCACCCCTACAAAGTCAGCATTTTTATCGACAATTGGTCCAGTTTTTACCGCCAGCCAGGCCATCGTTTCGTTCACATGGTTTTTTTCGAAATCAAAGGACTGCTCCTCCTCCAATTGAACCCGGATGGAACTGGCAGTCGGGCTCTCCGTTCGGATTTCAAAGGGGTCGGCTTCGTTGAATGTCTGAACGGAGGCAATAAATACGGGATTAACCGTGAACGGTCTTGTAAAAGTCAAAGTCTTGAAAACATTCGTTACCTCGGTCAAGGTGGCTGCCTGCAAATTGCTTCCATCGTTCAGCACACCCGGTTCCAGGGCCATCCAGGCCACCAATTCCGGGGCATGTATGCCATCAGCAGCCTCTTCTTCCCGTATCCTCATCTCGAAGCCTTCCGCGTTTATATTCCGTTGGCGAACAACGATGGGGGCATCATCATTCGAGGACACCACCTGGGAGAAAACAAGCGGGGCAACATCGAAATTGATGGGGAATTTTACATTTTGCCAGGCGGTCGTTGCATTTTGAACGAAGCCCGCCATCAGTTTTTTCCCGTTTGACAAAGTGTAAACCCTGAAAATATCAGGCCCGCTGAGGTCCAGCACCGTGATGGTCTGCGTACCTGTTGCGCTGTTCCCGCAAATGTCCGTCGCCACCCAGGTCCTTGTGATGGTGTAGTTCTGGCAGGCACCAGTGTTTTGCCAAGTGTCGGTTTCTTCGTAAGAAAGATAAATGCCGGGGCAACCATCCACCGCGTACACCGCCGGAACACCCGGCAGCGGTTCCCCACAGTTGATGGTGAGGTCAGCAGGCAGGTTGTAGAAGACCGGCGGTTCGTTGTCCCCAATCAACAGGGTCACTTTGGCCTGGTCGCAGCACCCGGTGGCGGCATTGCAAACCTGGTACCTGAAGCTGTCAACGCCGCAGGTCGAATTCGAGGGCGTGTAAACGAACACCCCCTGGTAGTTGATGGACACACTGCCTTTTGACGGGTTTTGGGAAATACTGTATTGCGGGAATTGTAAATTATCATCATTGAAAATGGGCTGTTCCGTAAAAACGGCACCGGGGCAGGTTTCGTACACGTCATCCGCCAACTGGGGCTGGCCAATCATCTGGCAATCAGGGTCGGCACAATCCACCAGGCCGTCAAAGTCGTTGTCGGTACCATCCGTGCAGTTCTCCGGGCAGAAAACAACCGTCACCGTTACAGAATCGACCGCCGTACATCCCGAAGCACTGGTCACGGTGACATGATACGTCGTGGTGGAAGCCGGGCTGACGGAGTGGCTTGCACCGGCGCCCAGGCCATTGTCCCAAACAAAAGTGTAAGGTTCCACACCTCCCGCAGCAGCAGCCGTCAGTACCGTGCTGGTTGCCGTGCAGATATTGACATTCGAGCCTGCATTCACGCCCGGCGCACAATCCGTATCGGCACAATCCGTCAGGCCGTCATAGTCGTCATCGAAGCCATTGTTGCAGATTTCGGGGCAGTAAGTGACGGTGACCGTCAGTTGATCCTCATCGGAGCACCCCATCGCATTGGATACCGTGACGGAATAGTTGGTGGTAGAAGCCGGGGTGACGTTGATTGAACTGGTAGTTTCACCTGTACTCCAAAAATAGGAATCCCCGCCGCTGGCCGTCAGGGTAGTGCTTGCACCTGTGCAAATCGAGGCATCAGGCCCTGCGTTTGCCAAAAGGTTAAGGCTACAGTCAGGGTCGGCGCAGTCCACCAGGCCGTCGCCGTCGCCGTCCGTGCCATTGTTGCAAATTTCTTCCAGTGTGGGCGTGGCGCTGTCCTCGTCGTCCTCGCTTTGGTCGCCGTCGTCGTTGTTGGGCCTTGAGTCCACGTCCACCTGGTCAGCAGCAATGACTTGGGTGACGTTTTTCAACAGCGCATTGTTCAAAATTTTAGCGGTAATGGTCAGCGTCCTCGTCTGGTTGACTGCCATCGAGGGGACGTACCACACGCCTGAAACGGGGTCGTACATGCCTGCCCCGTTGTCGCTGAGGTATTGGTAGCTGGAAGTCAGCTTGTCCATGGTCAGCACGTTTGTTGCCGGAACCGGGCCTTTGTTCGTCAGGGTCAAGGTGAAGGTGACATCTTGACCGATGGAAGAAACGGCGGGATTTACTGTTTTGGTCAATTCCAAATCAATCAAACCCGATACCCTGACTTCCACGTAGGTAATGTCGTATCCATTCGGCGTACCTGAATCCCGCACCTTGTACAGGGTGGTGTCCAACCCGAAGTAGCCTGCTGGCGGGGAATAATTGATGAAGTCGTCCGCAAAATTGGCAGGCGTGCCATTGGTGTTGACGCTCACCGTCCCGCCCTTTGCCGTCAGCCCGTTGGTCGGGGTGGCGTTCGTGCCGGCGCTCATCAGGATGATGGCGTGACCGTCCGGCTCGATGTCGTTGACAATTACCGGTACCGGTACCGGGAGGTTCATCTGTGTCTCGACGAAGTCAGGCCGGGCATCGGGTGGCCGGTTTTTTACATGAATAAAAACCCTTGCCGTGTCGCAGAGCGAGGGGATGCGGTCGTCGCAAACGATGTACTGGTACACGTCGTTGCCCGTGTACCCAGCGTTGGGTGCGTACTCGATGAGTTTGTTGTTGACCACCGCCACGGTTCCGTTGGCGGGTTGCTGGATGCCTGGGCTAAGTTTTGCGGTCAGGTTGCCAAACTCCTGGTCGAAGTCGTTGTCGAGCACGTCCGTTTCCACGTGGAAGTTGACCACGGTGGTGTCGTAGTCGTCCTGGGCCACAGGTGGGTCGTTTATCAAAACGCTCACGAAGACCGTCACCGTGCTGGTGTCGCACAGTGTGGGCGTACCTGAGTCGCATATTTTGTACAAAAAAGTCTGCCATCCGGTGAAACCATTGCTTGGCGTGAAATTCAAGGTGCCGTTGCCGTTATTGACTGCTGTGCCGCTGGGTGGGTTGGTCAAAATGGTCATGTTCAGGGGCGTATTTTCCGGGTCGCTGTCGTTGACGATGACGTTGATGAGGGCGGTCGTGCCCGCATCCACGTAAGCCGTGTCGGGGTTGGCGATGGGCGGGCGGTTGTTTATCAAACCAAAGTTGTTGGCGCAGTCCACGTCGCCGTTGTTGAGCACTACCGCCGTTTCCAGGTTGTCGGTGGTCAGGGTGCTGTTTGGCGGGAAAGAAGCCGGGTTGACTGTCAAAACATAGTAGCCGTTGCTGCCGCCGATGGAATACTGCACGACCAACTTTGGCTGTTGCGATGCCGTTGCCCACTCCCTGGAACGCCAGGAGACGCCGGAGTAGCCAGGGTCGTTGAGCAGTATCACGCCGTGGTTCGGGTTGTTTCCGTTTACCCAACTCTGCACCAAGCTGGCGACGTTGAAGCTGTAAGTTCCGGCAGTCGTGCCGTTGGTGGTGACGGAGGCTGCGGGCGTGGCATCGTAGTCGCCGCCTGCGGTGGTCCAGTTGGTGGAAGGCGAGGCGAGGCGCTGCGTCCAGTTGGACACCCCGGCAGCCGCATTGGCAGTGCCTTCCGTCCAATCCGCCGTCAGGCGGTGCGCCTTCACGGGGGTGTTTGCTGTGGCAATGAAATAGGTGTAAAGCTCCATCGAGGCCGAAGTGATGACGGCGTTGGAGGGAATGCTGGCCAGGTCGAACTTGAACAACGGGCGGCGCACGATGCCCCCGGAATTGTAGGAATCCAAACTCTGACTGGCACCGTGGTTGTTCGTGCTGCCTTGCGTTACCTGGTTGTCTTTTTGTGCGGAGAGGTTGATGGTCGCCTCGCCGCTCGTTGCGTAGGTGATGTCGAGTACCGGCGCTCCGGAGGAAGAACCGTCGTAGGAATACGAGCTCCTGGAGCCGGTTCCCGTGATGACGAACGCCATGCTGTTGCCGTTCGCCCAGCCGGGCCGGTTCACGATTTCCTGCACAATGGATTTCAGTTCCGGCGAAGTGTAGGTCGTGCCGGAAGTCCACGCAACCGGATTCCACGCAGTGGAAGCCGTCGTCAGGGTGCGGTTCGAAATATTGTTCGTCGCCGTAGTGAAGGTTGTCGCATTGTCAGCCGCTTGTCCTTTGATGGTCAGGGAGGTAGCTCCAGAGTTGGTGTTGGGCGAGTCGGCGGCGATTGCCTTGAAGCTCAAGGTGGCGCTGGTGATGACTACTCCAGCCGGGATATTTATCGTGTTGAAACGCAGGCCTATTTTTTGGGTGCCGGAGGAGGGCGACTGCAAGTCCTGGGTGATTTCCAAGTCTGAACTTGTGAGGTACATCCCGCCAGGGCCGAGATTGACTCCTTCAGGGCCTTCTTCTTCCGCGTCGTCGGAGCTGGTGCCGATGGCGCTGCTCAGGGAAGCCGTTGTGCTGGAACCGGAGCTGGTCGTCTGCTGCCAGGAAGCGGCATCCACATAGATGTTGTGGTCCACACGAAGGATTTTTACGAACTTGACTCCTGCCGGGGCAGCCACCTGGTACGAAAAAACCTGCACAGCGGAGGCGGGCGGGGGGTTGCCGGGTGAACTGGCATAAGTTGGAATCCAATTGGCAGGATTGCCGAAAGAAACGCCATCCAGTGAACCCGACACGGTGGCTTCTCCGTCGTCACTATCAGAAGCCAGGTAAATCGAGACTACGGTGCCGAGAGGAATGATGTTGGCAAATTCCAGGGTGACATAATCTCCCCCCTTCAATTTTACAAATCCGTTGTCAGGAGCGCCTGTCACTGCCGAAAAACTGCCCTCGGAGATGAGGCCGGAGCCGTTGATGGCGTAGTTGGTCGTGGAGGAAGAGCTGGAAACGGTGCCGTCGCCCACGTTGAAAACATAATTCCCCTGACTGTCCGTGAGCGCTGAGTCAATTTTGGTTTCGCCTGCATTGACCACCCCGTTGCTGTTCAAGTCGCTGTACAGCCTGACCCTGACGTTGCCGATGCCCATTTCCCCGTTGGTAAGACTTGCATTATTGTTGGCATCATTGAACACCATGCCCTGGATGGCTTTGCCGCCTGCGGGGTCGGCGCACAACACGTCCACCGTCACGAGGGCGCTGTCGCAGCCGTAAGGATTGCAGATTTTGTAATTGAAATTGTCCTGCCCTACGAATCCCGTGGTCGGCGTGTACCTGATTTCTTCACCATCCAGCACCACCGTTCCATTGTCTGGCGGGTTGGAAAAACCGAGGTAGGTTGTCATGCCGAGGCCGCTGGGGTCAATGTCGTTCGACTGCACGGTAATTGAAACGGGCGTGTTTACGACGGTAGTCGCAAAGTCGTTGATGGCGTCCGGCGGGTTGTTCGGGGAAAGTACGCAGCTTCCCGAACAGACACCACCCACGCTGACTTTGTAGTAACCCGGCGGGCAACTGTCGTCGTAGACCGTGATACTGACGGTGGCGGGGTCGCAAAGTCCGTTGGAATTGCAGGCCTGGTAGATGAAATTGTCGGTGCCGCTGTAATCGGCATTGGGCTTGTAGCGCACCGTGCCGTCGGATTGCACGGTAGCCACGCCTTGCGAAGGCGGCGTAACGATGGAAACAATCAACGGCAAGCCCTGCGGGTCGGTGTCGTTTGCCAGCACGTTGATGTTCACCACATTGTCCTCGCAAAGTGTGACGGCGTCGTTGTTCGCCACCGGCACGGCGCTCAGGCAGTTCTTGTCCACGTAACGAACGCCGTTGACGGAAGGCTTTCCGGCACCAGCCGCCCGTGTGAAGCGCAGTTTTCGGGCTGCGCCGGTGACGGGCACGTAAGCCACCACATCCTCTTGCGGAGCGGCATCGTTCAAGTCTTTGACCGTCGTGTAGCTCCTTAAATCGTAAAAACCATTACCGTTCGAGTTGTTGCTGCTGTTGAGGGTACCCGTAACTTTCAGGGTGGCGGAAGCCCCGTCGTCGGAGCCGATATGCAGGAAAACCGTGTCGCCCACAGGCAGGTTGTAGCCGAGGTCGAGCACGAGGTAGTCGGCGTCGGCGTCAATTTTAGCGTAATAAGCGTTGCTGCTCGCCACCAACACAGGCGCACCGAGCGCCTGGCTTGCGTTGCTAATGCTGTTCTGAGCAGTAACTACGGTAGCATAGCCCTGTGCCGCTATGCCATAATATTGGTTTGGATAACACCCGTGCGCATCCGTCCAATCCACCGTAATAAATATGGTGGCGATGTCGCAGAGCGGCCCGCCGTCGGCGGGCGGGGTGTTGTCGCAGACCTGGTAATTGATTTGGTCAATGCCCGTGAAGTTGAAATTGGGGGTGTAGGTCACCGAGCCATTGCCGTTGTTCACAAAAACACCATTGCCGGTGTTGGTGGAGCCGATGAGGGCGGTCAGGGTCAGGGGGTCGAGGTTGGGGTCGCTGTCGTTGGACAGTGCGTTGACCGTGACAGGTGAACCCGGCTGGGTTCCTTCGTAATCATCCACGGCCACTGGCGGCGCAGGTTTCGGGACAATGATTACCTGCACGTTGGCGAAGCCCACCCTCGTGCCACAGTCGTCGGTGACGGTCGCTTTGATAGAACAATCCGTATCGGTCAACACATTTCCCGCCGTAAAAGTAGTGGTGGCAGCATACGGATTGCTGAAAGTACCGGGGCAGGAGCTTGTCCAATGGAAATAGTAATTCCCGGTGCCGCCGGTGGCAGAAGCTGTGAGCGTGTAATCATCCAAGCTCACCATCAGTTCCGGTATGTTGGAGTTCACATGGATGGCTTTTTGACCCGCCGCCATCATGCTGAAATTGAAAAAAGCCCGTTGGGCGGCGATGTTTGCGGGAAGGTCGTCCTTGTCCTGTCGGTGCCCGGTTTGGTACATGACGTAACCCTTCGCAGCGTCGC
Source organism: Bacteroidota bacterium (assembly GCA_016234735.1). GTDB lineage: Bacteria > Bacteroidota > Bacteroidia > Chitinophagales > Saprospiraceae > UBA6168. The sequence continues at coordinate 22,715 of JACRAN010000222.1, forward strand.
CGAAGGCGGGGCCGAATGAAAGTTTCGAAGCCTTGCCAGGTGAAATGGAGGGTACGTTCGGATGGTCGGGGTCCCAGATGCCGACAAAAGTCGTGGGTCTCCAACTGTTGGTCGGCAGGTAAATTTGCTCGGCGCCGTTTTCCTGCGCACCGTCCAATGTGCCGAGGAACTGCATGACGGGGTGTGCCGGGTAGCCGTAGCTGTAGGGCAAGGTGCCGTCGCTGTGGTCGCCCGACCAAACGGCGGGCGAGGTTGCCGGGGCAACCGGAGGAAGCATCAAAAAATTAAGCCGCTGTGCGGGGTTGGCAGGGTTGACGATATTTTCCACCTCGCTGCCCGCTTTGCAGCCAGCCCACAAAGCCCCGGCGCAACCACCTTGTGCAGTGCTGGCGTTCCAGGTGAGCAGGCGGTTGTGCGTAGCCCAGGTCGGTTCTGAGTGCGGCATGAGGAATACGTCGCTGCAGCAGTCGAGGTTTTGCGGCAGCGTCCAGTTGTACGCTGTTGAAGGAATGCCTGCCCGGTCGAGGTAGGCTTGGGCGATTTGTCCGTTGTTCGTGTTCAGTGTCCAGTTCATGGAGTAGCTGAGTACCCGGTTCACTGGCACGGTGATATCCGAAGTCGTCGTTACCCCCACCACACCCTGGGCTTGCCATGCTAAAATAAGTGCATTGACTGCGGGTGTGCGGTATTCTGCCGAAACGATGAATGGGCCGCCTTTGTAATCCACCCCGTTGTAAGTGAAGTCAACGCCATCTTTTAGTTTATCTGGATTGATGGACCAAATGACGGGAATCTCATGCTCGTGCAGCAGGTGCCAAACCAAACCATAAGGTTTGATGGCATTGGCTGCTGTCTGCGGCTGAACGCCCATATTAATAATGTAGGAACCGGCAGGAATGGTTTCCATGATGTCGGCACCGCAGTCCGGGTCGTTGGCATCAATCAAGCCATCGCCGTCGTCGTCGTTGCCGTTGTTGCAAGTCTCGACAGCCGTGGCAAACTCGATGACCAGCAAGGGCGCTGCCGCAGGCAGTTCTTCAAAACATTCCGCTGTGCGGGTGCCGGAGCCTTCCACCAGCATGACCATGCTGTTGCCGCTTGCCCAGCCTACGCGGCTGACAATTTCCTGTACCACAGTTTTGATGCTCGGCGATTGGTATTTCGTGCCGATTGCCCAGGCGGGCATGCTGCTCCAGCTAACCGATGCAGTTGTTTTCGCCCTGGATGAAATATTGGAAACGGCAGTGGTAAAAGTGGAAGCGTTGTCAGCCGCCTGCCCCCTGAAAGTGAGCGAAGTGGCACCGGAGTGTGCTTCGTCTGCCTGGAATTCCAGGTAAGCGTTGGTAATTGTCGCTCCTTGCGGTACACCGATGCCGTTGAACCGCAGGCCGACAATTTGATTGACGCCGTCGTAGATAAGTTCCAAATCATTACTTGTCAGGGAAACAGCCCCGCTGCTTAGGTTTTGCTCCGCATCATCGCTGCCTGCGGCAACTCTTACGGAGACGGTAGTGGGCGGCGGCGCAGGCGGTTGGAAATTAAAGAAAGTAGTACCCGGGCATTCTTCTTCCACCAATTTATTGATGCCCAGTTTCAAGCGGTGTATCCATTCACCTGAAATTGTGCTTGCGGGTTCGCTACCTGCTACTTTTCCAATGGGCAGTAAGGAACAAAGGGCGCAAAAAGCAATAAGCAGTTTTTGTTTGCCTTTTTTCATCTTCATAGTGTTTGTTCGTGTGCAATGAAAAAACTGCATTCTTTCAGTTTTCCCTGATGAGAAGGTTCGTAAAACTTTGCCATGAGAATACCGGGAAGGGGGAGAGTAATTGTCTCTTCGCTGTTTACATTTCAACTAAAAACCTGTAAATCAGCATATTATAGCTAAAAAAGCGATTGGGAAAAGTTTGAATCGGATTTACGAAAAATAGCCGAGGAGTTAACTGCCAAAAATTATTCCAAAAAGCCGGGAAGTCCTGTGGTGAATGCAGGAAAAGACCTGCCCGCAGCGTCATCAGATTCAAGCATCCGGCCTTGCTCTGGCCATGATATCATCGAAATGGGTTTCCTGTGAGGATATCCTTTCTGGATGTTAGGCCAAAGAGGGCTTTTTGGCCAGCGATAGGCCAGAAGGATTTAATTTTTTAGGTGTTGTTGTCAGTAGTTTTCTAAAAATAAATATTACCTTTGTACCAGTCTCATCTCAAAATCTGTTCTCCAATTAATATTACGGGTGTTCTGCCGGTCGCTAACCAATGATTGGTCTTGGTGATTCAGAGGTCGTTCTTCTTTTTGCTTAACGGCTGGCTGGCAAGGCGAAACTGGCCCGCATTTCAATTCTACTCCCGATTCCCGGCCTCACTCAGTCTATAAGTCTTCCCTATTTGACTTTTTATAAAATTCTACTATTCATTAACCAAAACAGTACACTGATGAAAAAGCACTTTTCCAATCTTTTAAGCCCTTTTTTCGGCGGAACATCGAGAAGTTCTATGCTCTCCGGGGTATTGCGCCTGTTGCTTTTGGGCGCACTGACCTTTTCGAGCTTGAACAGCACCGTGAGCGCCCAATGCCAGACCTGCTGCAACGGCAGCAAGCCAAAGTCATTGGTACTCTTGTACAACGGCCTGCCATGCAGCGCTTCCGTTACCTGCCAGGCTGCGGACAAGTGGTCCTGCGAAGGTGTCGGCCCCAACAACGCAGCCAGCGTTTACATTACGGCCAGCAAGAATTCGGACGGTTCCGGCGGGACTTACTTTGCCGGGACGGTGACGCTCAACAGCGAGTTCACCGCCAATTCCGCTTCGGGTGGCTCTTCGACATTTCCCTCCAACACCTACTTCCGGATTTTGAGCAGCCAGTCGGGTACTTTGCTGCAACTGATAAAAATCCACACCTCCTGCTCGACACCGCTCGTAGCAGGAGACCAGTTCGGCAGCCTGCGTTTACAAAAAATTACGCTGGCTGACGGCACCAACTGCAATGCGCCGCCTCCGCCTCCGCCACCACCAACCTGCCCGACGCCCGTCATCACTATCAACAATACCACACCAACCAACGTGGGACAATTGTGCAAAGGCACCCAGATTATTTTCAAAACGACAGATTTGGGCTATCCCTGCATTTCTTACAACTGGAATTTCGGTGCCAATGCAACACCGCCAACCGCCTCCGGCATCGGCCCGCACACCGTAACGTACTCAGCAGCAGGCAGCGCCACAGTGACCTTGAGCACCGACAACGACTGTGAAGGTGGTGTCGGCACTACGATTTGTCCTCCGCCTCCACCTCCTCCAGTAGGCTCGGATTGCTGCGACGACAACAGCGGCAAGCCGAAATCACTCAAATTGAAGTACACCGGCCAGGGCTGTTCCTCCACGAACACCTCACAAGGCTCGGACAAGTATTCTTGTGACGACCTGGGTGAAGGTCCGAATGGAGACCCTGCTGTTTACATCATTGCCAACGAAAAAGCAGATGGAACGGGTACCACTTATTTCAGCGGCAACGTGAACCTCAACGCCACGTTCACCGCTACCTCGCCCAGCAACACACTGCCGACCAATACCTACTTCCTGATTTACGCAAGCCAGGGAGGAACTTTGCTTCAGAAAATAAAAATCCACACCTCGTGCTCCGCACCCATCGTACCGGGCGAGCAATTCGGCAGCCTGCTGCTGGAAAGTGCCACCTGGTCAACCGGCGTTACCTGCGACATCAACAGCGGCGGTGGCAACAGTGGTGGCGGTTCCGGCGGCGCTGATTGCTGCGACAGCAACAGCGGCAAGCCCAAGTCGCTTACGTTGATGTACAACGGCGAAAGCTGCTCACAAACCAGCACCTCGCAAGGCTCTGACAAATACTCCTGCGATGACCTCGGCAGCGGCCCGAACGGCGATGCTACCGTTTGGATTGTTGCCAATGAAAAAGCTGACGGCTCCGGCATCACTTATTTTAGTGGCCTTGTGAACCTGAACGCCACGTTCACGGCCACCTCGCCGAGCAGCACCCTGCCCACCAACACCTATTTCCTGATTTACGGCAGCCAGGGCGGCACCTTGCTTCAAAAAGTAAAAATCCACACCTCCTGCTCTGCACCAATTGTTCCGGGCGACCAGTTCGGCAGCCTTGTATTGCTGGCAGCAACCTGGTCAACCGGCGTCACCTGTGGTCAGACGACACCTCCAGGCCCGGACTGTATCGATTGTGACAAAACCGTCACAACGACCATCAACATTGTTGACTGTAATCCTTGCGACGTAAATCTGGCCGTGTCGAACATCGTTTGCAACGGCAATGGCACCTCCACCACGACAGATGACACTTACACCTTTGTCATCAATGTTACGGGTACCAACACCAGCGGCAATTGGCAGGGCGGTTTCAGCAATGCCTTCCTCGGCGCATTCGCCATTGGCCCGACACCTTACAACACGCCCATCACGCTGGGGCCATTCCCCGCCGGACAGTTTACTTCGGGCAATACCAACCCGCCGATAACGGTACAGAACGGCTTGAACATCGACGTTTCGGTCAGCGATTCGCAAAACCCGAACTGTTCGGATTTTACGACGGTAGTTTCCCCCGGCCCCTGTTCACCGGCGGCTACGGCCTCTTTGGGCGATTTTGTCTGGAACGACCTCAACCAGAACGGCGCTCAAAATGCAGGTGAGCCTGGTGTACAATTAGTGACGGTCAATTTGTACAAATGCGACAACACGTTCGTGGCCACCACCACCACCAACAACGTTGGTTTCTACCAGTTCCTCAACCTGGCTCCGAACATGCAGTACTTCGTGGAGTTTGTGCTACCGGCAGGCTACCAGCGCAGCCCGATGGATGCCACTGCCGACAACATCGACAGCGATGCCAACACCACTACTGGCCGCACGGCTTGTACCTTCCTCTCGCCGGGCGAGTACGACAACTCGATTGACGCCGGGATTTACCAGACCACAAACACCGGCCCCGGCAAAGTCGGGGATTTCGTCTGGTTTGAAACCGACGGCGACGGCATCCAGGAAGCAGGCGAGCCTGGCATTCCAAACGTGTTCGTCATTTTGGAAACCTGCACCGGACAGTTCGTGAATTTTACCACCACCAATGACCAGGGGATGTACATGTTCAACAACGTCCAACCAGGCCAGTACCGGATAAAATTTGCCAGCCCGGGCACTTACAACGGCGTACCGATACAGTTGACTGCCCAAAACGCAGGCAACGATGATGCTAAAGACAGCGACGCCGACTGGCTTGGCTTCACGGCTTGCTTCACTTTGGGCGCAGGTGAAATAAACCTGACCCTCGATGCAGGTTTCACAGGCGAAGCTCCGCCGCAAATTTGTACCATCAACGGCACGGTATCGAACATCGTTTGTGATAACCACGGCACACCGAACAATGCCGCAGATGATACCTACACGTTCACGCTGGTCGTGAATGGCACCAACACAGGCGACTGGGGCTACGACATTCCGTCGTTGAACCTGTTCATGTTGCAATACGGCCAGCCCTACAACCTCGGCCCGTTCAACATCGGCGCAGGTACGCTCACACTGCACATCAACGACCACGATGTACTGAATTGCACCACAAAAGTACACGTCACACCTCCTCCTCCTTGCAGCGCTGGCGGCGGTACTGGCAACCCATGCGACAACGTGACCTTCTCGGGCAGTGGCAACAAGGTTACCATCACAGGGCTGTCTGCGCCTATCGAGATTGTGAAGGTTTGGAACTCCGCCTGGCAGGAAGTATTTAGCTGCACGGCCAACTGCGCAGACCCAAGCGTGACGGGCATATTACCGGCAGGGACTTACTTCGTGAAAGTACAGATGTTCAGTGCTGCCTGGGGATTGATTTGCACCAAAGAAGGGTACGTAACGGTATCGAACTTCACTGGCGGCGTTGGCACTACTGCCATCTCTGCACCGACGGGTGGTGGCGAAACCGGCAATCAATCGAATGTTGAAGACCGAAGCAATCCGTTGGTGGAAAGTTCGGCCTTAAACCTGCCTGTTGGCATTGAGTTTCACCCGAACCCGACATCCGGTCTTGTGAGGGTAAGCGTTCAAGGCGTGGATGGACTTCCTGCCACGTTGCGCATTACCGACCAGTTGGGCAGGGAAGTATGGCGGGTAAATACCAGCTACTACTCGGCTGACCTGTTCGATGTAGATTTGAGCAGCCTGAACAATGGGCAATACATCATCTGGATGGTAGCGGAGGGACAACTGCCCATCGCTAAAAAGCTGATGGTTGCTAAGTTTTAATTAGCTTCCTCATTGATTGAAAACGGCAGTCGGTGAAATTCCGGCTGCCGTTTTTTTTTTAGTTCCGATTGGTTTTGTTACATCAGGAAGGATGGCCCCACACCCGGCCAGTGCTGTTGTTAAAAAACAAGCAAGGCAAGCTGGGCGCTTGGTCTTTGGTATTGTTATTGGACTTAATCTCAAACCTCATTCCCCGGATATTCAAACAAACAAGTATGCTCACGAGAGAAAGCTTCATCAAAATCTTACTCTTTGCACTTACCATTAGCATGGTGGGACAATCATGTGTCAGCCACAAAGATCTTGTTACATTGAACGGCAACGAGCAGGTACCGGAAGACCTGCGCGCCGCAGAAACGAAAACCAACACCAGGGTTTTTCCCTTCAAGCCCCATCAAATCCAGCCCTTCGACCAATTGATGGTTAAAATCAATGCCTTCGATGGCAGCACCGAGGAATTCCTCAACCGGGAATTCACCACGGAGCATGTTTACAGCAGGGACATCAATTATGACCCCTCGTCCCTTTATTTCAATAGTTATACCGTGGACGGGGAGGGCTATATCTATTTGCCGTTGCTGGAAAAGGTGTTGGTCAAGGGGGTTACGCTGTCAGAACTAAAAGTCAAGCTCGATAAGGAATATGCGCCTTACCTCAAGTTCGCTTCCACCAATGTGAAATTGGCAAACATGCGCGTCACCGTCATTGGGGAGGTCAATAACCCCGGCGTACATTATTTGCACAACGAACGGGCTACCCTACTGGATGCGATCGGGCTTGCCGGTGACTTCACCGATTTCAGCAACCGCAAGAAAGTAAAAGTCATCAGGCAATACAAAGATGGCAGTTATTCCAGTTACCTCAACCTGAACCGGGACGACTTTATCTATACCGAATTTTACTATTGCCAGCCCTATGACGTTATCTATGTGGAGCCTTTGAAAGCCAAATCCAAAGAGGTCAGCGCACCAATCGTAGGGGTCTTTCTTTCGGCCATTTCGGTGGGTGCCCTCATCGTGAACATCTTCATCAAGTAAGCGTTTTTGCTGAAAAAAATAGGCGTGTGTTTGGCCGCTATGGAAATTTAAAGTAAATTGCGCCTCCATTTTGGGCTTTACCATCCTCCCCCCTTTGTTCGATTAGTCTCACTTTCCTTTTCTTGAATAAAAATCCCGCTTGATTTTGGCCGCACTGCCAAGATGAACCTCCCCCTTGCTTTGGGTTTAAAGTCACCGTGTGAACTACACCCGCATAAAATACCTTTTCAAAGAAAGGCTTATCAATACTATGGACAACTTACACAAAAAAGAAACAAATTCACTGCACGAGGTGAACCTGAAGGCATTACTGAGGAAAATTCTGGAGCGAAAGTTCCTGTTTTTGGGCAGCATGGCGGTTTGCCTGGCTTTGGCGCTGGCATACGTCAAGGTCGCAACGCCCATCTACGAAGTGCAGGCTTCCCTGCTGATTGACCCATTGGGCAAAAGCAGGATGCTCGGCGAGAGCAAGTACGTGGACGGTGCGGTTGGGCAGATTGGAACCGAAAAAAACCTCTTCAACGAAATCGGCATCCTGAAATCCTACACCCTGATTGACCAAGCCCTGGACGAACTCGATTTCCAGGTCAGCTACCATGCCGGCAACTGGCTCAAGCGGAAAGAGTACTACGGGTACTTCCCCTTCACGGTGGAATTGCAGGATTCCAGCACCCAATTGTACGATGTCCCGTTCGTGGTAGAATTTCTTTCAGCCGAAGAATACCGACTGACCGTGAAAGCCAATAAATTTTTTGTCTCGAACCCTGAAAACGGCACCAAGCACGAGGTGGACCAAAAACTGGCTTTTGCCAGCAACTATCGTTTTGGGCAGGAGGTCTCCCAACACTATTTTCATTTCACCATCAACAAGCCGAAGTACAAGGTGGCCATGGAAGATTTCCGGGACAAGGAACTGTCTTTTATCATGCACAGCCGGGATAAACTCATTAACGAATTCAAGGATAAACTGCAAGTCGAGCAGTTCGACATACAGGCGGATATTTTGCACGTAAAGACGCAGGGGACGTCGCTGGACAAGGAATTGGTGTTCCTGGAAAAGCTGACCAGCCACTTTATCGACAGCAAGTTCAGCGAACGGGACGATATTGCTACGAGCAAGGAGGATTTTATCCGGAAGCAGTTGAAAGGCGTCACCGACTCCCTCTCCCATGCTGAAAAAGGGCTTGAAAATTTTCAAAAAACCAATAATGTAGTTGACCTTTCCTTGTCGGCTTCCACTACCATCGACCAGTTAAATATACTTGAATCGGAACGTGCACAAATTGAGCTGAATGTTAAATACTATACGTCGCTGGTCGGTTACCTGAACTCGAACAGCGGAATCGAAAAGATAATCGCACCTTCGGTCGTCGGCATTGATGACCCGTTGCTGAACGAAAACCTCGTGGAATTAAGGAGGTTGCATAACAAAAAAACGCACCTTAGTTCTTATAAGGGGGAAAAAAGCTTAGATCTGAAAGTCATCAACGAGGAAATAGCCGAAACGACCAACTCATTGAGGGAAAACATTAAAAACCTGCTGGAGTCCTCAAAGATTGCCCTACAGGATAAGAACAAGCGCATCGGAGGGTTGGAAGGAAAGCTCAACCAATTGCCGACCAGCCAAAAGAGGCAACTCAGTTTTGAAAGGAAAACTACCTTGTACGACAATCTTTCGAGATACCTTAGCCAGGAGCTGGCAAAGGCGAGCATCGCCAAAGCAGAGGACATAGCCGACACCAAATTGTTGGATGCTCCACGCATGGTGGGCGACGGCCCCATTTCCCCGCAAAAGGGCTTGATTTTACTCTTGGCTTTTATCGTGGGCTTGATAATCCCTTTGACCTGGGTTGTTTTCTCCAGTTCGTTGGGGGAAACGATGGACGACATCGGCAATGTTGAGGCATTTTCAAGCATCCCCGTTGCCGCCAGAATCAGCCACATGGACAATGGCCCCGAGGGCAGCCCCAGCCAGGCACTGCTCGTGGAGTCGTTCCGGGGGCTGGCGGCAAACCTGCAATTCATGGTGGCCGACCCCGAAAAAAACATCATCGGCGTCACTTCGACCGTTTCGGGGGAAGGCAAGTCTTTTTGTGTTTCCAACCTCGGCATCAGCCTCGCTGCGGAAGGGAAAAAGACCTTGCTCGTGGACCTCAACTTCCGCCACCCGAACCTCTTTCAGGGGCAAAATTACGAGGACGGGAAAGCCCTTTCGGATTACCTGAAGGACCGGGCAACGCCAGATGAAATCATACAACAGTTTTACAGCCTGCCCAACCTCCACTACATCCCCTCCTTGCCGGGCGAAAAAAACCCTCACCACCTGCTGGCAAGCCCCAGGTTGAAAACGCTGCTCCAGGCACTTAAATACGAGTATGATTACATCATTGTGGACACCCCGGCAGTGGGGCTGGTGTCTGATTATTTGCTGATTTCGAGGTTCGTGGATATTCACCTCTTTATCCTTCGGAGAAAATTGTCCAAGCAATCCTTCCTCAGCGAAATAGAAAAATGGAAGGAAAAAGGAAAAATGGACAACCTCTTCTTGGTGCTCAACGATTTAAAAAACATCCCCTCCATCAACGGTTACGCCAGTACTGGCAAGGGCGGTGTCCCCGAAGGGCACAGGCTGTCAGCCAGCTTCAAACCTGGCAAAACTTTCCTCCGGAAATCCGGCAAAATCTAAAAAGTCGATGAACCGTCAACCCCCGTTCCGTAGGAACGACATCTTTATAGAAACCGTCCGACCCCTTGGCTTCCGTTCCGTAGGAACGATATCTGAGGGGGGGCAGATTCCGTTCCTATGGAACGGGAATGGCAGGTCTGGCAACCTGCTACAATGATTCCGTTCCTACGGAACGGGAATGGCAGGTCTGGCAACCTGCTACAATGATTCCGTTCCTACGGAACGAAAGTCACAACCCTGAATTAAACCACCTCAAACAATTAGTCAACGCTATGCACGAAGCACTAATGCCCGAAATCAGCACCCGGCTGGACCTTCCGCTCTACTACGGTTATTTCGTGGTGGCGGCGCTCCTTGCCCTTTGGCTGGTATTGCGCAGCAACGCAAAATACAAGTTCGAAATACTGCTCGTTTCATTCTACCTGATGACCGGCAACATCAACGATTACCTGACCATCAAGCTGCCGGGCTTTTCTTTCTTCGAGCTGCAACCCGACCGGATACTGTTGTTCGTTTTCGCTTTTTTGCTGTTCAGGCGGCTCGCATTTTCCAAAGAAAAACCGGCTGCAGGAAATACCTGGGGGATGCCTTGGTTCCAGGTTTTTGCCTGCCTGTACGTGGTGTTTGTCATCCTGTCCCAAGCTTCGCACGTGTACGAGCTTGGGCTGGCTGAGGTCATCGTCAATTCCACGTACGCCCTGAATTTCCTGCTCATCCTGTGGGCGTTGAAAACAATTTCCACCGATGAGGAGACCCTCCGCATCATCAGGGCTTCCATCCTCATCGGGGCAGTGGTCAGCGCTGTGGTCAGTTTGGTCCAAATCAGCCTCGACCCCATGTTCATGCGCATGGGCGACCAGCGCCCCGCCTTCGGCAACGTGCTGCGCTCCAACGGCATTTTCAGCACCGAGTACTTCAATTCCTATTTCCTCATCACCGCCATCGTCTGGGTGTTGGTGACAGTGAAAAGCAACTGGACGAAGGTGTTGTTGGTATGCCTCTTCGCTGCCGGGGTCGTTTCCACTTTCCAGCGGATGAGCTGGTTAGTCATGTGCTTGGTTTTGCTGA
>JACRAN010000216.1 GCA_016234735.1 Bacteroidota bacterium
ACTCAACGCCAGGCACTTACACCGTGTCGTTGACGGTGACGAACGCTGCCGGAAGCAACACTTCCACCCAGACCAACTACATCACGGTGAACACCGTGCCGACCGCCGGTTTCACCAGCACGACGAACGGCTTCGATGCCTCGTTCACCAACACCTCCACCAACGCCTCCAGCTACTCCTGGAATTTTGGCGACGGTGGCACCAGCACCGCCACCAACCCGACGCACACCTACGCCGCCGATGGCACGTACACCGTCGTTTTGAGTGCCACCAACACTTGCGGCACCGTGACATCCACACAAACCGTGACTATCGTGACACCGCCATCCGCTGGATTTTCGGCGAACAACACGAGCGGCTGCGGCCCGCTGACGGTGCAGTTCAACAACCTGTCCTCGAGCAATGCGACCTCCTTCAACTGGACGTTCCCCGGTGGCAGCCCCGGCACTTCGACGGCGGAAGACCCCACCGTAACTTACTCAACGCCAGGCACTTACAACGTGACCTTGATTGCCAGCAACTCCGCCGGAAACGACACCACCACGTTGAACAACTACATCACCGTGCAAAGCCCGCCCGCTGCCGGTTTCACGGTGACGACCAACGTTTTCGTGGCCAATTTCACCAACACTACGACCAACGGTACGAGCTACGCCTGGAACTTCGGCGACGGCGGCACGTCCACGGCCACCAACCCGGCGCACACCTACGCCGCCGACGGAACCTACACGGCGACCCTGACGGCTACCGGGCCTTGCGGAACCAACACAACGACGCAGCAGGTGGTCATCTCCTCCCTGCCGGTCGCCGGTTTTTCTGCTGCGCAAACGGAGGGCTGCGTTGATTTCACGGTTCAGTTTCAGGACCAGTCCTCCTCCAACACCACAAGCTGGAGTTGGTCGTTCCCCGGCGGTAGCCCAAGTTCTTCCACTTCGCAAAACCCAAGCGTAACTTACTCAACGGCAGGCACTTACAACGTGTCGTTGACCGCCAGCAACCCGCTGGGCATGAACACGGCTACGCAAACAAACTACATCACGGTCGGCACCACGCCTACCGCCGGGTTCAGCAGCACCACGAACTTGCTCACCGTCAATTTCACCAACACATCCTCCGGCGCAACATCGTACGCCTGGAACTTCGGCGACGGCGGCACGTCCACGCAGACCAACCCGACGCACACTTACGCCACCGACGGCACCTACTCGGTGACTTTGACCGCCACCAACAATTGCGGCAGCGTGGTTTTCACCCAAAACGTGACCGTCGCCACGCCGCCATCGGCGGGTTTCACCGCGGACCAGACATCCGGTTGTGCGCCGCTGACGGTGCAGTTCACCAACCAATCCTCAGCCAACGCCACCACGTTCGCCTGGAGCTTCCCCGGCGGTACGCCCGCCACTTCCAGCGCTGAAAACCCGACTGTGGTTTACAACGCAGCCGGAACCTACACTGTCACGCTGACGGTAAGCAATGCAGCGGGTCAAAACACAGCAACGCAGACGAACTACATCACCGTCAGCACGGTGCCGTCCGCAGGTTTTACTGGTTCTGTTGCCGGCACCACGGTGACTTTGACCAATACCACCACCAATGCCACGAGCTACGTGTGGAACTTCGGCGATGGCAGCACCAGCACGGAGACCAATCCCTCGCACACCTACCCCTCTGACGGAATTTACGAAGTAACCCTGACGGCGACGAATGCCTGCGGCTCGGTGTCTGTCAACGGCCAGTTCACCATCGTCACGCCGCCCACGGCAGGGTTCTCTGCTGCGCAAACGAGCGGTTGTGCGCCGTTCGAGGTGCATTTCAACAATGAATCCTCGGCCAATGCGACCAGCTTCTCGTGGACGTTCCCCGGTGGCACACCAGCCAACTCGACCGACGAAAATCCGCTGGTAACTTACTCAACGCCAGGCACTTACGACGTGACACTGACGGTGAGCAACGCCGCTGGCAACGACACCTACACGCTGACCAACTACATCGTGGTGAGCGGCGGCCCGGTGGCCGGTTTCACCTCCAACGTGATTGGGGCAGCCGCCACATTTACCAACAACAGCAGCAACGCCACGAGCTACCTTTGGGACTTCGGCGACGGCAACACCAGCACGGAGGCCAACCCGACCCACCTGTACCAGGCCGATGGCGCTTACGATGTAATATTGACGGCAACCAACGAGTGCGGCAGCGTGACGACGACCGGCCTGGTGGTGATTGCCACGCAGGGGCCGATTGCGGCTTTTTCGGCAGAAAACACCTCCGGCTGTGCGCCGCTGACGGTGCAGTTCACCAACTTGTCGTCGGCCAATTCGGAAACTTTCCTCTGGTCGTTCCCCGGCGGCACGCCGTTCACCTCCAACCAGGAGAACCCGACTGTGACCTACACCACAGCGGGCGTGTACGATGTGACGTTGACCGTGACGAACGCACAGGGCAACAACTCTCACACGGAAACCAGCTTCGTCACGGTGCTGGACAAGCCGACTCCTGATTTCAGTTTCAACAGCAACTTCAACATCGTGGCGTTCACCAACAACTCCACGGGAGCTACGAGCTACGAGTGGGATTTTGGCGACGGCAATTCCAGCACGGAAGAGAATCCGGTACACACCTACCAGGACGGCGGTGCGTACGAGGTGACGCTGACAGCAACGAACGAATGCGGTTTCAGGACTTTCACGGTGGAAATCACCGTGATGGCGAACGGCGTGGAAGACCTGCCCGGCATCAGCCGCTTCGACATCTTCCCGAACCCGAACGGTGGCCGCTTCACGCTGCTGCTGGAAGGTGCGCCGCAGAACGAACTGGAGTTGACGTTCACGAACGTGCTCGGCCAGCAGTTGCTTTCCGAAACAGCGGACTTCCGTTCCGGCCACCTGGCGAAGGAGTTTTCGTTCGGCTACCTGAGCGCAGGCACGTACATCCTGCAAGTGAGGTCGGGCGAAAAAACGCTTTTCAAAAAAGTGGTGGTCGAGTAAAATCTTCCACTGAAGTAACTATTTAGGAGTTCTTTTTTTGATAAAAATTTCCAATTTTTTATCAAAAAAAGAACTCTCCTCTCGCCCGGAACGGGTGGTGGTGTTTTGTTTTTTTTGAAAATTTTGAATAAAATTTTCAAAAAGACAAAATCGCCTAAATAGTTACCCACTGAAAAAAAACCGGAGGGGCTTCCGCCAGCAGGCAGAGGCCCCTCGTTTTTTGCGCAAACGGGCGGAAGTGCTACTTTTGCCGCCAACCATTTTTTTCAAAATGAAATACACCGCCCTGCTTTTCCTGCTGTGCTTGCTGGCTTGTAAAAATGACCCGACGGAGCAACAGGCATCCGGCACCCCTGAACTGCCGGGGGGTTTCGCCGAATTTTACCAAAAATTCCACAGCGACAGCCTCTTCCAGGTGGCGCACATCGTGTTCCCGCTGGAAGGTTTGCCCAACAACGCCGACAGCGCCACCGTTGCTTCAAAAGATTTTCGCTGGCTGCCCGAAACCTGGCGGATGCAGCGCCAGTTCGACTTCGAGGTGAGCGAGTACCAGCGGGAGATTGTGCCCTTGACCGAAACCATCGTTATGGAACGCATCGTCCACAGCACGGGGGAGTTCGGCATGGTGCGCCGCTTCGCCATCGTCGGGGGCGAGTGGCACCTGATTTACTACGCCGGTGTCAACAGGCTGTCCAAGTGATTTTGTGATTGGTGATTGGGCAACAATTCCCAATTCCCAATTCCCAATTCCCAAATTATGCTTTCAAAATTCCTGCTCATCCCGTTCGTATTGGCCGCCCTGGTGTTTGTCTATTTCACCTGGGAAGTTGACTACAACTACATGTGGTGGGCCGTAGGTTTTGCCGTTGCATCCATGGCCATTTACATGCTCGGCCCGCAAATCAACTGGTGGTGGTACCAGCGCAGGCCGCCGGAATTGCATGCCGGGTTGCGGCATTTCATCAACACCCATTCCCTTTTTTATCAAAACCTGACTGCCGCCGAAAAGACTCGCTTTCGCCACCGTATGGCGCTGTACATGGAGGCCAACGAGTTCATGGCGCAGGGCATGGAGAGCGTACCTGCCGATTTGAAAGGAGTGGCGGCGGCCTCGGCGGTGCAGTTGACGTTCGGGTTGGAGGATTACCTGCTGAACAAATTCGAGCACATCATCATCTACCCGCACCCATTCCCCTCGCCGCAGCACCCGGAGCAGTGGCACGCCTCGGAGATTTTCGAGGAGGACGGGGTCATCATGTTCTCTGCCGAGCAGTTGATGGCTTCGTTTTTACAGCCGAAACGCTACTTCCACATCGGGCTGTACGAGTACGCACGGGCACTCCGGCGGCAGCAGCCGACGCTGACTTTTCCAGCTTTTGATGAAAATTCCTGGCCGCAGTTGCAGTTGGTCAGCGGCTTCACGAAAGATTTGATTGAAAAATGGGTCGGCCTGAAAAACATCGACCCTGTGGCGGTGGCAGTGGCGCATTTTTTTGTGTTCCCGGAGCGGTTCAAGGTGGTGCTGCCGGGGGAGTATGAAGGGTTGGCGGGGGCTTTGAGGGTTGGGCGAGGTTTGGAAAATGGTTAGTTACTACTAACGGTTGGCAGATTTGCGATGGGCGGGCTTTTCAGCACTAATGTTCATGCGGAGAACTGAACTTTCGGCTACCACAAAACTGTCTGCGGAGCACGAAACCCCGCCTATTGCAAATGTGCTGTTATATGCCGTTTTTCTTTCCATTCTGTCTGTTAGTTGAAAATGTCATAAAATCTCCAATACACAAATAGTCCGATTAGTATAATGTAAATAAGATTGTTTAAGGTAAATAGCCACTTGGCAAGTAAACTCCAACTTTTCTCTTTTATTAGTCTGTAATTAACCATAGAAAAAGGCAGTATAAGTAGTAGCAGTAGAAATGGAATGTATGAGGTTAAACTTATAAAAACATTTGTCGGGTCTTTATATGGTGCAGAAAAGTAGAAAACGTTAACAGGTCCGCTTAACACATACATATAATAGAACAAAATTAGACCAATTGGAAACAGCAATATTTGAACATAAGAATACTTTTTACTCTCCCTTCTTCTGAAATACTGAATTAGAAAGAATATTGAAGTCAATAAAAAAAATCCAGCAGAAGCAACTATAAATACTCCTATTAAAATGCTGTCTTTTGGGGTTTTGTAATTGCGTAATTTTTCAAATTCAGGGTTGTACGGAAATAGTGTTTCTATCGCAATAATATGGTCGCCCTTTTTTAACTCTTCGCTTAGGTTGAATTGAACGGTTGTTTTATAGTCGTGATAAAAATACAAGTTCACCGTTCCACTGTTTAAGTCCCATATAGAAGAAATTAAAGTTCCATCTCCAATTTTTTTTCTACAAACGTGCATCGTATCTGACAAAGCGGTGCAGAACTCTAATGTAGTGTCAATGCCGTTCTTTAGAAATGCTACTCCGTTTCTGTATCTGTCAAGTTTATTAGCATTTTGTTCTGGAGTTATGGAAGGACAAAAGTTTGATATAACGTATGTTGGTTCATTACCGATTGTCAATTTGTATGGCTCTACAATTAAATATTTACCGGATTTGTCAACGTAAATAAAAATATCTTCGATAAAATAGCTGTGGTCATATTTGCTGATATATTCCTGAACTTCTTCAACTGTTTTGCAATTGTGTATAATTTCTTTAAGATATTTGGTCGGGTTAGATATTGTTTTTCTGTTTGCAAAGCTTTCTTGTTTTGGGTGGTATGAGACAAGTCTTTCAAATGCGAGACCCATTTCATTCATTCCTGATTGCGGTGCGTATCCGTTTTCTCCGTCAAATCTTGCTCCTGTAAATGCTGCACCGTATTTATCCAAAGTTGCGTTTTCAAACCAGATATGAGGTGTTGTAAACCAAACATCGTGGTTACTTCCAAAAAATGTTCTGTTGCCAATTGTTATTTTATATCCACTGCAAGCAATACTGTCTTGCATAACGGCAAAAGTTATAATCGTCAATAAAATAAATCTCACAAATTGCATTTTTTTTATTTTGGTTGTCATAATTAGTCTAACGTGTCATTTGATTTTAAATTGTTCGATTTATGGTTGCAGTGTCGTTTTAAAATGGCATATAACGTTTGGATTGTCGCTACTCATTAGCGCCAATCCACCCATTTACGGCGGGATAGGCGCTACAAAATAGCTATTTTATCTTCCTACTGCCACTCAAACCTCCACCGCGCAAACGCCTCCATCGCCTCGTACTCGGCCAGGCCGAAGCTGCGGTAGAGGGCGGCGGTGGCGGCATTGCGCTCCTTGGCCCGCTGCCAGAACTCCCGCTCGTCCTCGCCAGGGAACGGGGCGCTGTCCTTCTGCGACTGGTGCATGAAAATGGCCTTTTGCTTGCGGGCCACCTGGTCGGGCGACATCGGCACGGCCATGTCGATTTCGTGGATGGGGAACTCGTGCCAGGCACCCCGGTAGAGCCAGAGCCAACTATCCTTCATCCATTTTTTATCCTTCAACCTTTCAAAAGCGGCGAAGATGGCGTTGAGGCAGACTCGGTGCGTACCGTGCGGGTCGGCGAGGTCGCCGGCGGCGTACACCTGGTGCGGCTGCACTTTTTCCATCAACTCGGCCACGAGCGCCACGTCCACCTCGGTAATGTCGCCCTTGCGCACCTTGCCCGTTTCATAAAACGGCATGTCGAGGAAGTGGATTTTATCGTCCGTGAGGCCGGAGTAGCGGGCACCCGCCCTCGCCTCTCCCCGGCGGATGAGGCCCTTGATGGCCCGCACTTCGGGGATGTCCGGCTCGCCTTGTTTTTTGTTTTTGAAAAACTTGAGGATTTTCTTGTAGTGCTTCTCGATGTCGGTGTCGATGAGGCCCTCGCTCTCGCCGAACTCCAGCAGGAACTCCGCAAACCGCTGTGCATCGTGGTCGTGTACGGCGATGTTGCCGCTCGTCTGGTAGGCCACATGCACGTCGTGGCCCTGGTCCACCAGCCGCATGAACGTACCGCCCATCGAAATCACGTCGTCGTCGGGGTGCGGCGAGAAGATGATGCAGCGCTTCTTCGCAGGCGTGGCCCGTTCGGGGCGTGTGCTGTCGTCGGCGTGGGGTTTGCCGCCAGGCCAGCCGCTGATGGTGTGTTGCAGGCGGTTGAAGATGCGGATGTTGAGGTCGTAAGCGCCGTTGGCTTCGAGCATGAGTTCGCTGAGGCCGTGCTCGTTGTAGTCCTCGTTGGTGAGTTTCAGGATGGGTTTGCCCGTCTGCTGGCTCACCCAAACGACGGCTTGGCAGGCCAGTTCTTCCGTCCAGTTGCACACGCCGCAGAGCCAGGGCGCTTTGATTTGGGTCAAATGCTCCGCTGCCGCCTTGTCCAGAATCACCTTGACGTTGGGGTGTTTTTGCAAAAACGTGGCGGGAATGGCCGCCGTGATGTCGCCTTCCATCGCCTTCGCAATCACCGGGGCCTTGTGCTGCCCCCACGCCAGCAGGAACACCGTACGGGCTTTCATGATGCTGGCCACGCCCATCGTGATGGCACGGGTGGGCACGTCCTCCTCCTGCCCGAAATCCCTGATGGCATCCTGGCGGGTGAGGCCGTCGAGGCGCACCATGCGGGTGAGGGAGCTTTCCCACGACCCCGGCTCATTGAAGCCGACGTGGCCCGTGCGCCCGATGCCGAGCAACTGGATGTCGATGCCCCCGGCGAGGTTGATTTGCTTCTCGTACCCGTCGCAGTACTCCTGCACCCCCTCCATCGGCACGGTGCCGTCGGGAATGTGGATGTTGGCCTTCGGAACGTCCACGTGGTCGAACAGGTGCTCGTGCATAAAGCGCCAGTAGCTCTGCGCCGCTTCGGGCTGCATCGGGTAGTATTCGTCGAGGTTGAAGGTGACGACGTTTTTGAAACTCAAGTCCTCCTGCTGGTGCAGACGCACGAGTTCCCGATAGACCTGGATGGGCGAGGAGCCGGTGGCCAGCCCCAGCACGATTTTATCGCCGTCCTGTTGTTTCTGCCGGATGGCGAGTGCGATACTGCGGGCCACGTGGATGGAGGCTTCCCGGCTGTCGTCCCAGATTTTGACGGGCAGTTTCTCGAAGGTCTTGAACTGGAATTTGAGGGTAGGTTGCGTCGTGGCGGCTGTTAGCATGTCCGGTTGTGGTTTTGTTTCGTCCCACATGGTTGGGTGGTACGGAATGGTGGGGCGAAGGTACAAACTTCGGTTAGGTGGGTGAGGGATTTTAGTGGGATTTCAAACTGCCGCCATTGCGATGCCCGCCCGTCACATGAGATGGTCTGAAAAAGTCGGCAGAGAGGTTCTGCGCGTTCAGGAATGTGCTGCCGAATGGGCCGAGGGCGGTGGCGGGCATGGTGTCGGGGGCGGTGGAGAGGGCGAAGAGCAGTTGCGTGGCACCGGTGTTGCGCAGCTTGAACTGCGTCGTGGAGCCGATGCCTTCGCTTTCGAGGTTGAGGATGGCTCCGCCCTGTACGATGCCAGAGAGGGTGCCGTCGTCGCTGTCGGTGGAGCGGCGGATGGTGCTCTGGTCCATGAAGCCGTCGAGGCGGGCGGGGAAGCCGAGGTTATTCCCGGCGATGAACAGGAGGTTGAGGCCCAATTGCGCCACGAGTGCAGTGCGGGTGGTAGCGGTGCGGAGGTCTGCCAATGTCACAGCCCGCAAGCCCTCGGAACGACGAGGCAGGAAAACGCTACCAATCCACGCCGGAAGTCCGTTCCGGCGCTGGTACCTGCCGGAACGGACTTCGGGCGTACAATCGGACCATGATCCACGCAGCTATGTTATCCAATCTCAACAATTCCGGCCATCAGGTTCATGGCCGATTGTCAACTAACCCACTAAAAATCAGGGTACTTAAACATACAGGTTAATTTTATTTTTTAGAAACGTTGAACGCATGAAATAAGCACCTTACTTTTGCAACGCTCACTTTAACCGGGTTTTGTTACCTCTACATCTCCCCCCTTTAGCGTACCTGGTCGCATTTTACTAACTGGTCTCCGTTGAAAACTCAAAAAAATCTGCTTAGTTATTCGTTGTAGGCAAGGCTATTTTTTGCACAAAATACCCTGGTCCTCACACCGGATATTCTCGCTCAAACTTACATCTGAAAAAGTTTTTGGCAGACCTGGCGCAACGCTGACAATTGTCCGGCAGGCGCTTGTCAAACCAATCCGATATTTCTTTTTTCATCAAAAAAACAAACGCTATGCGCTTTCAGTATTACCTGATTTGTATTTGCCTTTTCCTGGTTGGAATGGCAAGCTCACAAGCCCAGACGCAGTACATCGGTCCCAACAACGGCGACTGGTTTACGGTAGCCAACTGGAACAATGGCCTGCCCGCAGCAGGTAACAACGCCCTCATCGGGGGTGGGGTCACGGTGGTCGTCGGCAGCCCGCTCAACGTGAATTTTACCATCACTAACTTTGGCGGCATCACGGCCAACGCCGCTGTGACTATCGCTGCCGGGGGCACGGTTTCCAGTTCGGGCACCTTGTCGGTGTCGGCCACCGGGAGCCTGACGAACAACGGCTCTCTGCAAAATTTCGGCACGATGACCTTCGCCGGGGCATCGGGTTTCACCAATGAAACCGGGGCCACTTTCACTAACGGCGGCAACTTTACCCTCCAAACGACACTGGTCAACCGGGGTGCCGTCACCAACAACGGGACGATTGACGCTGCCAATGGGACACTCCAAACGCAAGGCACTTTCGACAACAACCAGAGCCTGACCACCAAATCGCTGACGGTGAATGCCGGCAGCACGTTCACCAACAATTTCGGCGCAACGCTGAACACCACCGGTGCCACCGGCAACCTGCTGGTGAACGGCAATTTTACCAACAACGGCACCGTGAACGCTTCCGGCACGGCGACCGTCAACGGTGTGTTCAACAACAACGTTCAGTTAAATGTAGCTGCGGCCACCGTGCTGACCGTGAATGCGGCGGCGCAACTCACCAATGCCGGTACGCTGGACAACCAGGGTTTTGTTCAAAACTACGGCCTGTTCACCAATGGCAACACCCTCATCAACAAGGGCGAGGCGAACAATTTCGGGCAGTTGAACAACAACAACCTCATCGACAACCGCACGGGGGCCAGCTTTTTCAACCGGCCCGGAGGCACCTTCGGCATGGGCTTCGGTTCCAGGTTCCTCAATGCGGGCACCTTCGACAACAAGGATGCCTTCAACAGCTTCGGCACGGTTGAAAACAACAGCACGTTTTTGAACAACGGCACTTTCAACGGCTTCAGCGGCATCAACGGCGTTGTGCTCGACAACAACTCCAGCGCTACCAACAACGGCATCATCAACACGAACGACAAGGTGCCAAACGACGGCAACTTTACCAACAACGGGACCATCAACGTGAACAACGGCTCGGTCTGGTCGAACAACGCCACCTTCACCAACAGCACAACCGGCACGGTCAACGTGGTGCAGGATTTTATCAACACCCCAACGGGCGTACTCACGAACAACGGCACGTTCCGCAACACCGTGCGCACCCGCAACGAGGGCAGTTTCACCAACAACGCCTTCCTGTCTATCATCGGAAATTCCATCACCAATGCTGTCGGCGCCACGCTCACGAACAACGAGTTGCTCTACCTGCAAGCAGGCAACCTGCTCAACGAGGGAACGCTGGTGAACACCGACAAAATCATCGTGGACGGGTGCTCTTCCCTGAATAACAAAGGTGCCATCAACAACACGGGTGGCAACTTGGAGTTGCGCGGTATTTTCTTCCAGACCGGCACCCAGTCGGGCAACCCGGTGAACAATCAGGGCGGCTACACGCACACATCGCCCACCCCCCCGGCACCTTCGCTTTGTAAAAACGGCACGTTCGGCACAGACATCAACGGCGACATCAAAGTGTACGCCCAGGAGTTGATCAGCTTCGCAAACTCCGACTCCTGCGCCAATGTCATCTACCTCGCCAACGGCCAAGACCGTCCGGTTTTCCTTTGCTCCGACATCGGCACCGTGCAAAACGTGAACGTTGAGTTTCGCACCACCATGAACGACATCCTCACGTGCACTGCCCAGGTAACGCTGGTGGACTTGCTGGCACCGGAATTTTCCGACTGTCCGAAGGACATCGTGATTTTTACGCCCAACAGCACAGCCACTGCCATCTGGACAGCCCCCACTGCCATCGACAACTGCTCGACGGTGACGTTGACCTCCACCTTCAACCCCGGTGCGAGTTTCCCCGTGGGCATCACGGGTGTGACTTACAACGCCACAGATATTTACAACAACCAGAACCAGTGCCAATTCCGCATCGATGTGCGCCAGACGGCACCGGGCAGCAACTGCACCGGCGACACTGCCGGGCCGACCTTCACGGGCTGCCCACCGAACCAAAACGTGCAGGCCGTTGGCAACCTGACCCCAGTCACCTGGGCTCCGCCGACCCCGAACGACAACTGTAAACCCATCACGATGACGACGACCCACATCCCCGGCCAAGCGTTCCCGGTGGGCACGACGACGGTGATTTACACGGCCAAAGATGGCAACAACAACGCTGGCACCTGCCAGTTCAACGTAACTGTGACGGCGGTGAACCTCTGCCAGGAGGATGGTCAAAAACCCGTCATCAGCGGCTGCCCGGCCAACATCTGGCTGCCGACCAACCTCGTCATCAATGGCGCGGTGGCCATCTGGAACGCACCGGGCGCAGGCGACAACTGCGGCGTGACGAGTTTCACCAGCAACTTCGCCCCCGGCTCCATCTTCCCGGTGGGCACGACGACCGTGACCTACACGGCGAAGGATGCCGCCAACAACACGGCCACCTGCAACTTCACCATCACCGTCGGTGCCGACCCCTGCCCCGGCGACGTGACGGCCCCGGCCATCTCTGGTTGCCCGGCAAACATCACCATACTGACCACCGGCGTGACGGCCCTCGGCACCTGGACGGCCCCGACCGCCAACGACCCCTGCGCACCCGTGACGGTGAACAACACGCACTCATCCGGCTCCACTTTCGGGCTTGGCGTGACACCCGTGACCTACCAGTTTTCGGATAAAAAAGGAAATACGAGTACCTGCACTTTCACTGTGACGGTGCAAAATGCCTGCTCGGTGGACAACGTGGCCCCGGCCATCACCGGCTGCCCGGCGAACATCACCGTGCCTGCCGTGAACGGCAGCGGCGTGGCAACCTGGACGCCCCCAACCGCCACCGACAACTGCGGTTTGTCCTCGTTCTCCTCCTCCTACCTGCCCGGTGCGAGCTTCCCGGTTGGCACGACGACGGTGGTTTACAGCGCCATTGATTTGAAAGGAAACGGTGCCAGTTGCTCGTTCAACGTGACGGTGGTGAGCACCCCCGGCTGCACCACCAACGCAGCGCCCATCAACAACTCCACTGACGTGAACCCTGCCTCGGTTACACTTTCCTGGAACGCTGCTTCCGGCGCATCGAGCTACGACGTATATCTCGGCACGACCAATCCGCCAACGACCGTGACGGTTGCCAACGTCAGCGGCACTTCTGCGACGGTGACCAACCTGTCCGGCGGCACGACCTACTACTGGTATGTTGTTCCGAAAAATGCTGCGGGCAGTGCCACAGGTTGTGCTTCGGGCACCACGCAGTTTTCCACCTCCGGCACCTCCGGCGACTGCAACAAAAACGCCCTGTTCGTGGTGGGCAGCACCACCCTGAACGCTTCGGATGCCGCTGTGAAATCGAGGCTGGAAAGCCTGGGTTACACCGTGACGGTGAAGGATGACAAGGCTTCCGCCACCACTGATGCTACCGGCAAGGGACTGGTCATCCTCAGTTCAACCTGCAAGTCGGACGAGGTGAAAGCCAAATTCCGCAATGTGACCGTGCCGGTCATCAACTACGAGAGCCAGTTGATGGATCACATGAAAATGACGACCGGCTCAAATCTGGGCACGTCCGGCAGCATTTCACAAATCGTCATCCAAACTCCGTCGCATGACATGGCAGCAGGTCTGACGGGCACCGTCACCGTGTTTTCCCTGTCAGGCACAGTGACCTGGGGCAACCCGACCGCCGCTGCCGTGCGCATCGGGTACGTGCCGGGCAACAGCGGCCGGGCCATGATTTTCGGCTACGAAACAGGCGCTGCCATGGCTGGCATAAACGCCCCTGCCCGCCGGGTCGGCTTCTTCCTGCACGACAATACGGCGACCAACTTGAATGCCAACGGCTTGAAACTATTCGATGCAGCGGTGTTCTGGGCAAGCGGCTGCCCGCCTTGCACGCTTGAGCCAACAGCGGTTTGCAAAAACATCACCCTGCAACTGACGGCTATCGGGCAGTCCGTTCAAATCAACGGGCAGCAGGTGGACGGTGGCTCAACACCGGGCTGCACCGGCACCATCCTGACCTACAACGTCTCGCCCACCAGTTTCAGCCAGCCGGGAACCTACACGGCCACACTGACCGTCACCAACTCCCTCGGCCTGTCTTCAACCTGCACTTCGACTGTGACGGTGTTGGCACCCCCCTGCGACAATGCCACCAACGGCGGCATCATCGCCAAAACCTGCGTGGACGGGCAAGTGCAACTGCTCAACTCCACGCTGCCCATCGGCGGCTCCGGTACCATTGAGTACCTGTGGATTTCCGGCACGACCGACTGCGACCCGGACAACATGGACCCCGTGTCGGGCGGCAACGGGCCAAACCTGATTGTGGGCAACGTCGG
This sequence comes from Bacteroidota bacterium, assembly GCA_016234735.1. Classification (GTDB taxonomy): domain Bacteria; phylum Bacteroidota; class Bacteroidia; order Chitinophagales; family Saprospiraceae; genus UBA6168. The sequence goes on from JACRAN010000216.1 coordinate 13,716, forward strand.
TCAGACCACCTACTTCATCCGCTGCTCCCGCCGCTCCGGCTGCACTGATTGGGACGGAGAAAGCAATTGCCAGACAGTTTATCCTTCGGAATGCCTGTTTGACCCGAACAAATGCTACCGCATCGTTGCGAAGCACAGCGGCAAGGCGTTGAAACTGAAAAATGGCTCCAACAACAACGGCGACCTCGTCGTTCAGGCCACTTTCGACCAGGCGGTGGCGCACAACCGCTGGAAATTTGAAAACCTCGGCAACGGGTTGTTCAAAATCGTGAACGTGCAGAGCGGAAAAGTGCTCGACGTGAGCGGTGCCTCCATGGCCGACGGCGCAAACATCCAGCAGTGGTCGTATGGCGGCGGCGACAACCAGAAATGGAAAGTGATGGACCAGGGCGGGGGCGAGTTCCGCATCGAAGCCAAACACTCCGGCAAGGTGCTCGACATCTACGGCGGCAGCACGGCGGACAATGCCCAGGCCATCCAATGGCCCTGGCACGGCGGCGATAATCAGCGCTTCTACATTCAGGAAGTGGCATGTACCAACTGCGACAACGACGTGCTGTTCGTGGTGGGCAACACAACGTTGAACACCGGCGACACTTGGGTGAAAAACAGGTTGCAAACGCTTGGCTACACGGTCACTTTGAAAAGTGCCACCGCTTGCGGCTCTGAAGATGCGAACGGCAAGGGCTTGGTGGTCATCAGTTCGACGGTCAACTCTGGCGACATCGGAACCAAGTTTACCAACGTGACCGTACCAGTGGTCACCTGGGAGAGCTACCTGCTGGACGATTTGAAAATGGTCAGCAATTCCGAAGGGTCGGGCTACGGTCAGAACGGCAACTACAACAGCCTGTCCATCAGCGATGCCAGCCATCCGCTCGCAGCAGGATTGAGCGGCACGGTGCAGGTGTACACTTCCAGCAATCTCATGCGTTGGGGCTGGACGACCAACGGCTCCGCCGCCAAAGTCGCAAAAATCGCCGGGCAAAGCAGCCGCTACGGTGTGTTTGGCTACGAAAGCGGCGTACCGATGCAGGGCGGCTTCATCGCACCGGCCCGCCGGGTGTCGTTGTTCATGGACGATGCCACGCCCACCCTGCTCACGGCGAACGGCATCAAGCTGTTCGATGCGGCCATCAATTGGGCGGCCAAGTGCAACGGGCAAAATTTCAACGGCGATGCGCCTGTGGAGGCACGTGAAAACGAGGCGACTTTTAAAAATGAAACCACCCGTGAAATCACGGTCTATCCGAACCCGACCGCCGGTTCGATGTTCGTGACTCTGGAGCGTTTCGAGGGCAAGGAAGTCCTCATCCGCTTGTTTGACACCAACGGAAGGAGCCTGAAAGAATGGAACGTAACGCCCGCCGGTGAGCCGGTACTGCTGGAGCCGGGCGATTTGATGAGCGGGCAATACTTGCTTTGGATTTTCGCCGCAGGAGAGGCACCCGTCACCCGCCGGGTGATGGTGGAGCGGACGAGATAAAATATTCTCTGGTACTCAAACACTTTGCCCCCGGTGCGCTGCGCCGGGGGCTTGTTTTTTTTAGTTGCTTTCCAAAAACAGCTTCTTGATGCGGACCACCGGGCCGGGGCAAGTGTTGTGGTGGCAGTTCATGCAGGTGGTCACCATCGTGGTAAAAAGTTGCGCTGCTTCCTCCGGTTTTGCAGCATCCAACGCCCGCATCGCCTGCACGTACGATGTTGCAAGCGGTTCAAAATCAGCGGTTTGCATCTTTTCGGGGGCGGTCGCTTTGGCCGTCAGTATTTGTTTAAAATCCACCTGGATGTCGGGCGTTTCGCCTTTCAGAATTTGCACCTTCACCCGCATCCCGTCCTCAAACATCGCCCGCATGAGCAGCGCCAGTTCGCTGTCGCCGTTGGGGTTGAGGGGCTGCGTGGCGCAGTTTTTTTCATCGGAACAAGCCTGCCAAACCAGCCCCACAGGGGCAAGCAGGCAAACCAGCGGAAGAAGGACAATTAGTTTTTTCATCGGAAAAATTTTAATGCCGGAACAAACTCCAGTGTACTTTACTTTTCAACTTTCCTGCCATCCGCCAGGATGTGGCGGCTCGCTTTCAGCTTGCCCCGCACATCCACCCGGTCTTTCCGTTTGATAAAAAACCAGTCGGCCTGCGCCCGTTCCTGCGTCAGTGTGAGGGTGAAGTAGCCGTGCCGGGTGAGGTCGTTGTAGCGAAGATGGGGATTGTTTTTCTTTTTTTTGAAACGCCGCTTCGCTTCGCAGGCGACAATTTTTGGCACCACCTCATCAAAATTGAACGACGTGATGCTCGGCGTGACGAACTCCGCCCCCACTACGCCCTTGCCGGTTTTTCGGTCGTAAACGTCGGGGTCCAAGGGGTCAGCCGTCAGGTCGAAGGCCCAGGAAGTATGCACATCGCCAGTGATGACCACGATGTTTTTCAGGTCATTTTTATAAAAAAAGTCGAAAATCCGCTGCCGCTCCGCCGGGTAGCCATCCCAGCGGTCCAGCCGCACGGAAGGTCGCCGGTCGAACACTTTGCTGTCGTTCAACGGACTGAAAATCACCTGGTTGCCGATGATTTTCCACTTCGCTTCCGAGTGGCCGATGCCGTCGAGCAGCCAGTCCGTCTGGCGCTGGCCGAGCATGTGGCGGTCGGGCGACGGGAGCGAGGGGTCGTTGAGGCTGTCGGCCTGTCGGCTGCGGCCTTCGAGCCTGCCGTCGAGCATCCACATTTCGGCGAGGTTGCCGAAGGAAAAACTGCGGATGATGCTCCGTTCCGGGTTTTCCCGTATCGGCATCCACTCGAAGTAAGCCTGCCGGGCGGCGGCTTTGCGGGCCTCCCAATCCTTCAAACGTCTTTCCGACCCGGTGGCGTTGGCGTTGTTCGCAATCTCGTGGTCGTCCCAGATGACGATGAACGGGTGCAGGCGGTGGCACTCCCGCAGTTGCGGGTCGAGGCGGTACTGTCCGTAGCGGGTGCGGTAGTCTTTCAGTTCGGTGCAATCCTTGTCGGGGATGTGCTCTCGTACCCGGTTTTTCATCATGCGTTTACGCCCGCCCCGCCACACGCCGTACTCGTAGATGTAGTCGCCGAGGTGGACGATGGCATCGAGGTCGTTGCGTTGGGCGAGGTGAGCGAAGGCGTTGAAGTACCCGCCCTGGTAGTCGGCGCAACTGACCACAGCGAGGCGCAGCCGGTCAGCGTTTTGCGAGGCAGTTTTGGTTCGCCCGATGGGCGAAAACTTGCCATTGTGCTTGAATCGGTAAAAATAGGTGGTGCCCGGAGCGAGGTTTTTTACGTCCACTTTTACGGTGTAGGCGGTGGTGCCGTAGATTTTTTCTTCACCAGTCTGCACGAGGTTTTGCAGCAGCGTATCGGTCGCCATTTCCCAACTGACCTCCTCTGGCTGGTTGCTTTCGAGGTACAGTTTTGTCCAAATCACCACGCCGTCGGGCAGCGGATCGCCGCTGGCCACGCCGAACTCGAATGGGGCGAGGGCAGGTTCGCCAAGGGCTTTCAGTTCGGGGTAAAACAGTTCCTGGGCTTGGGTTTTTGCGCAAAAAAGCAGCACCAGCAATAGCAAGCGGAGTGGGTTCATCGTAGGATTTTTGGCAAAGGTAGAAAATGGAAGAATGCGAGCAAGGTAGCAGCGACAATTCAAGTTCATGGGTAGAACCCTGACTGGATCATGCAAAAACGTTCATCCACTCGTTCAGGGTGGTTCAGTTCAAGCAGTTTAATGGTCGCTTTGCCAATGTCCGATTTTCCGTTCAGCACACCGTTCTCATTCGGCTCAAAATGAGTAAACCAGTTTTGAGTGCGTGGATTGAACAAGGGGATGAGACTACCTTCCCTGCCAAGGATGGTCGCAATATTTGGCCCTTTTTTCCAATTACACCAAGCGCAAGAATAGGCCAAGTTGGAAGCGACAGAAGTGCCTCCATGCTGCAAGCCAATAATATGCTCAATATGAAAGTCATAATGGGTAAGGTACTCAAGCACCCGGCAGTATTCACATCTGCCACCAGCAATGATGGCGATTCGCTTTCTCAGTTGCTTCCTCGACTGCTCACTCATTGCTGCGATGTATTAAGCCTTTGGAGTGCTCTTGTCTTTGCTACCCTAACGATGTACTCAATCATCATGTGGTAGTTCATCTCTTTTTGTTCGTCGGCAGTAAGGTTGCTGGTTCTGTTTTTTTCGAGCAAGTAATTGACACGCTCCTGGGACTTTGGAGAGGCCTTGTAGTCCAGCACCTTGCGGGGGGCCAGCTTGGAAAGAAATTCTGCAAAATCATCGAGCACCGGAGAAATCTCTGCTACCATCTGTTTATTTTTTGACCAAATTAAGGGGTTTATTGCAAACTGCATGGGTTTATCCGCTGTTTTTTGCTTCAAATGTCAGTGGTATTTTTGAACCCAATAATCGTTAGCTGCTGCCCATCCGACCCGCCCGCCACGCCCAAAACATGGCGAACGCTGCCACCACGCCGAAGGCAGCAGGCAAACTGAAAATTTTGGCCAACAGGCCAATGAAAGCAGGCCCGCCGAGGAAACCAATCATGGCGAAGGTGTTCATCGTGGCCAAACCTGCTCCCTTCGCCATGCCCGGCACCCGTGCGGCGGAGGCATACAGGATGGGCGCACCGAGCGAAACGCCTGCCCCCACGAGAGCGAAGCCCGTCAGCACCGCTGGGGTTTGTTGGGCAAAAACGGCCAGCAGCAAACCGCTCGCCGCCACCATGCCGCCCGTGCGCAGCACCATCTTGCTGCCGAAACGCCCGGTAAGTTCGTCGCCGAGGAAGCGCCCGCCCGCCATGAAAAATGCGTAAGCGGCGAAGCCCCACCCGGCCATCGTCTCCGGTGCCCGCACGATTTCCCGCATGTACACCGCCGACCAGTCGGCCATCGTGCCTTCGGTCAAATTTGTACATAAACTGATGGAGACCAACAGCCAGAGTGCCTTGTTCGGCAGGATGAAACCGGATGGTTTTCCTGCATTTTCTTCTGCCGGGTGCGGGTCGTCTGGGATGCCGCCGAGCGGGGATTTCAGCAGCAGCACGGCGGTGATTTCAACAAAAAAAATCAGGAGGACGTACAAAATCGGGTTCATCCCCCAGCCCGTTGCCATGCCCGCCAGCGCCGAGCCTGCCATCGCCCCGGTGCTCCAAAGCCCGTGGCAGGTGGACATGATGTGCAGGTCGGCTTGTTGTTCCAGTTGCGAAGCACAGGTGTTCATCGCCACGTTGGCCGTCGAAAATGCCGTGCCCGCCACGAAAAGCGCCGCTCCCACCAGCCAAACCGAGGGCATGACGATGGGCAAAATGAACAGCCCCGCCGCTGAGGGAAGTGAAAAAATGGTGGCACGGGCCGCCCCAAGTTTGCGGAGGATGGGCACGGAAAACGGGTTCATCAGCGTGATGCCGGCAGGCAGGCACAGCAGCAGCAAGCCGAGCTGGGCTTCGTCGAGTCCGAATTTCTGCTTGATGTGCGGGATGAGCGCCGCCCATGTGCCGAACATGAGTCCGAAAAAAGCGAAGGTGAGGCCGGTCGCCCGACCTGCCCGGTGCTTAAAAAATATGGTGAGGTGGGAAGGCATTGTGATTTTGGCCGTCTTGTTCCAGTGGAGCAATATATCATTTGATTGACGATTAATAGATTACATGATTGTTGATTGTTGATGTAGCTCACGTTCAATACACTGCTGAAGGGCTGTTTTGGCAACGAACATCAACAATCAACAATCATGTAATCGACAATCGACAATCAAAGAATTTACAAATTCGACTAAATTTTGACCAATGGTAGTATCAAAAAAGGCTTGTCCGCAAGCGCAAACAAGCCTTTTTCAAACTGGCTTTGGGGCTGACTGTCAACTGACAAACTGCCCACTGTCGAACTTGATCAGGCACTCTCCAACGCCGCTGCCCCCCCCACGATTTCGAGGATTTCGCCGGTGATGGCTTCCTGGCGGGCTGTGTTGTAGGTGAGTTTCAGTTCCTTCAACATCTCGTTGGCGTTCTCGGTGGCCTTGTCCATCGCCGTCATCCGGGCACCATGCTCGGAGGCGTGGGTGTCCAGCAGGTATTTTTGAAAAGTCGTTTGCAAAATACTCGGCACCAGCGCCTTGAGCAGCCCCTCCATGTCGGGTTCAAAGATGTAGTCCGCCTTGGTTTTGCTGCCGCCGGAAGCCTCCATTTTCGGCACCGGGAGCCACTGCTCCGTTTCGGGGAACTGCGTCGCAGCGTTTTTGAAACGGCCGAAAGACACCGACACCGAATCGTAGCCGCCTGCCTCGAAGGCATCCATCAGCAGTTGCGACACCTGCGCCACGTTGTCGAAGCTCAGGTCGTGGAACAACTCCACGTAATCCTTGATGATGGTGCATTCGGGGTAACGCTTGCGCAACACGTCGTGGCCTTTTTTGCCGATGGGCAAAATGGTCAGGTTGCCTTCCCTGCTCACTTCTGCGTACTTCTCCTCGATGGTGGCGATGGCGGATTTGATGACGTTGGTGTTGAACGCACCGCACAGCCCCCGGTTGGAGGTGACCACCACCACACAGGCTTTCCCCACAGGCCGCTCCGTACCGAACGAGGTGCTGGCATGGCCGCCGAGGTTCGACAGGATGTTGCGGAGCATCTCGTTCTGCTTGTCGGCGTAGGGACGTAACTTCTGAACGGCCTGTTGCGCCCTGCGCAATTTGGAAGCCGACACCATCTTCATCGCCTTCGTAATCTGCTGCGTATTTTGAACGGAGGTGATACGTTCCCGTACTAATTTTAAATTCGCCATTTCTACGATAGTGATGAGTGGTGAGTTAAAAGTTATGGGGGTTCAAACTCATAACTCATAACTCATAACTCAAGTCATCATTTTTTGTATTGCTGCACCAGTTCGGCTGCCAGTTTTTCCACCACCGCCAGCGAGGTGTCGCTGAGGCCGCCTTTGCGGAAATCTTCGAGGACTTCCGGGTTGAGTTGCTCCAATTTCAGGAGGTAAATTTCCTCGAACTCATGCACTTTTTGCACCGGAACCTCTTTCAGCAAACCTTTGGTACCGAGGTAAATGATGGCTACCTGCTTTTCCACCGAAACCGGCGAATACTGCGGCTGCTTCAGTATTTCCACGTTCCGCTTGCCTTTTTCCAACACGGCCACCGTCGAAGCATCGAGGTCGGAGCCGAATTTGGAGAAGGCTTCCAACTCCCGGTACTGGGCCTGGTCGATTTTCAGCGTACCGGCCACTTTTTTCATCGACTTGATTTGGGCATTGCCACCCACCCGGCTCACCGAAATGCCTACGTTGATGGCAGGGCGGATACCGGCATTGAACAAATTGGTTTCGAGGAATATCTGGCCGTCGGTGATGGAGATTACGTTGGTCGGAATGTACGCCGACACGTCACCGGCTTGCGTTTCGATGATGGGCAACGCCGTCAGCGAACCACCGCCTTTCACAATGTCGGCATTTTTGAGGCTCGGCGGCAGGTCGTTCATGCTTTGGGCAATCTTGTCGTCGTTGAGGATCTTCGCCGCACGCTCCAGCAAGCGGGAGTGCAGGTAGAAGATGTCGCCAGGGTAGGCTTCGCGCCCCGGTGGGCGGCGCAACAGCAGCGATACCTCCCGGTAAGCGACTGCCTGTTTGGAGAGGTCGTCGTACACGATGAGTGCCGGACGGCCCGTGTCCCGGAAATATTCGCCGATGCAGGCCCCTGCAAACGGCGCAAAGAAAATCAGCGGTGCCGGGTCGGAAGCCGAAGCGGACACGATGACCGTGTAGGCCATGGCACCGGCATCTTCCAGCGTTTTGGCCACGTTGGCCACCGTCGAAGACTTCTGACCGGAAGCCACGTAGATGCAAAAAACCGGCTGGCCCCGCTCGAAAAATTCTCGTTGGTTGATGATGGTGTCCACGGCGATGGCCGTTTTGCCGGTCTGTCGGTCGCCGATGATCAACTCCCGCTGGCCACGGCCAATCGGGATCATGGAGTCGATGGCTTTGATGCCTGTTTGCAGCGGCTCGTTCACGGGCTGGCGGAAAATAACGCCGGGCGCTTTGCGCTCCAGCGGCATTTCGTACTTCTTGCCGCCGATGGGGCCTTTGCCGTCGATGGGTTGGCCCAGCGGGTTGACGACCCGGCCAACGAACTCCTCACCTACTTCGATGGAAGCGATGCGGCCTGTGCGGCGCACCGTGGAGCCTTCCCGGATGTGGTCGCTGGGGCCCATGAGCACCACGCCCACGTTGTCTTCTTCGAGGTTGAGCACCACTGCCCGTACCCCCGTTTCAAACTCAACGAGTTCACCGGCCTGTGCTTTGTTCAAGCCGTACACACGGGCGATACCATCACCGACCTGCAACACGGTGCCCACTTCTTCCAGTTCGGTGGCGCTGCTGAAGCCGCTCAGTTGCTGCTTGAGTATCGCCGATATTTCATCAGGTTTTACGTCAATCATTTTTTTATGTGTTTGAGTGTTTGAGTGTTTGAGTGTTTGAGAATTGCCCGGGGTCAGCTGCCCCTCAAATCCTCAAGTCCTCAAGTCCTCAAACCCTTCGTTAAGCCATAATTTGCGAGATATAGAGATTGTCTTTGAAATTCTTTTTCATCAGGCCCAACTTGTGAACTACACTGGCATCGTAGAGCTTGTCCTCAAACTCGATGACGAACCCGCCGATCAGGTCAGGGTCAACTTCTGTGACCAACTCCACATTTTTATCGGTAGCCGTGCTGGCCAGCAGTTTTTCGTGGATGGTTTGCACTGTTCCTTCGCCCAGCTTCACGGCAGTGGTCAGTTTCACCGTTGAAATATGGTTGATGATTTTGTACTGCGAAATGAACTCTTTGGCAATGTCCGCCAATTGGCCTTCCCTGCCTTTTTTTAGCAGGATGTGCAGAAAGGCCATCGTCAGTTCGTCATATTTTCCGGCAAAAAGCAGGTCGAAAATCTTTTCTTTTTTATCGGCTTTGACGATGGGGCTTTTCAGCAGCAGCGCAAAGTCACGGTTTTTGGCTACCTCCCGGAAGGATTTCACATCCTCCAACACCCGGTCCAATTTGCCCTGCTCCTGAGCAAGGTCAACCAGCGACTTGGCGTACCTCGATGCGATTCTTTGAACACTCATCTTATTAGTGATGAGTTATGAGTTTTGAGTTATGAGTTTTGGCCATGCCAACTCAAAACTCATAACTCATAACTAATTCAGTTTAATTTCTTTCACCAAATCGTTCACGAAAGCCTCCTGTGCGGCATTGCCCTGGAGTTCCCTGCGGATGACTTTTTCGGCGATTTCGAGGGAAATGGCACCGACCTGGTTTTTCAAATCCGTGATGGCGGCCATTTTCTGGTTCTCGATTTGCACTTTGGCGGAAGCAACGATTTTCTGTACTTCTTCTTTGGCCTTGCCTTTGGCTTCGTCCACGATTTTCGTTCCGGCATCTTTGGCTTCCTTCAAAATCTTGGCGCGCTCCTCGCGGGCCTGCACGAGCAGTGCCTCGTTTTCGGTTTTGAGGTTGGCCATTTCCTGGCGCACCCGCTTGGCCTCATCGAGCGAACCCTGGATGTCTGATTCCCGCTTGCGCAGGGCGGCGGCGATGGGGCGGAAGGCGAATTTGCCAATGATAAACCAAAACAAAAGGAAGATGACTGCGGTCCAGAAGAGGAGGCCGAAGTCAGGTTTTATCACAGAAAAATCACTGAGGAATATCATGATTCAATGTATTGAAATGGTTGAATTTGTCGAGTTGCTTGGGATTTTCGGGCTTGGAAGGAAAGCTGCCCCGGCGGCCAACCGCCGCCGTAGGCTGCCTTGATTTTTTCGGAATTACTGAGCATTGCTCAGGTAGCAAAGCAGGATTGCTATCAGCGCAGCACCTTCGACAAGGGCAGCCATGAGGATCATGTTTGCCCGGATGTCGCCGATTGCTTCCGGCTGACGTGCGATGGATTCCAGTGCTTTGCCGCCAATGGTGCCTACGCCGATACCGGCGCCAACCACTGCCAAGCCCATTCCGATTGCGGTAATTGAACCAAACATTGTTATTGAATTTATTGATGATTGTTGATTGCTTATTGTTGATTGTTGACCGCACTATATCAATCAACAATCAACAATCAGCAATTTAATGATGGTGCGCTTCTTCCGTTGCCGCTCCAATATAGGAGGCGGTGAGGATGGTGAAAACGTATGCCTGGATGAAGGCCACCAGTAATTCAATGGCCATCATAAAAATTGTCAACAGGATGGAACCGACCGCAGCGGCACTGCTTGGAAGCACCTCTCCTTTGCCGAAAATAAAAATCAGCCCCACGAATACCACCATCACCATGTGCCCCGCCGTGATGTTGGCAAAAAGTCGCAACATCAGCGTCACTGGTTTGATGAACAAGCCCATAATTTCCACGGGGGTCAATATCAGGATTTTCACAATCGCAGGCACTCCGGGCATCCAGAATACATGACTCCAGTAGTGCTTGTTTCCGCTGAGGTTGACGAGCAGGAAGGTGATAATGGCCAGCACCATCGTCACGGCTAAATTGCCGGTCACGTTGGAGTTGCCGAAAAAGGGGATTTGCCCAAACAGGTTCAGTCCCAGGATGAAGAAAAACAGGGACATCAGGAAGGGCAGGTATTTTTCCCATTTGTGGCCAAGAAATGGCTTGGCGACCTCGTCCTGTATGAAGATGAAAATCGGTTCGACGAAAGACTGGATGCCTTTGGGAGCCATGCCGTCACGGACATGATAGGCTTTGGCGACAGGAAAAAACATCCAGGCCAGTAAGGCGGCGACGAGGAGCATTGTCACCACGTTTTTCGTCATTGAAAAATCGTAAAACGAGGTGATGCCTCCGCCGAACAAGCCACCGTCCGCTGTGCTTTTGGAGTCGGCCGCGTAGTTTTTCCCACCATAGCAGACGAAGGCTACCTCTTTCTGCTTGCCATCCACTTCCATTTTTTTCAGGAACGTGCCTTCCAGTTGCACTTCACCACTGGGGAAAGCCGGGTCGGTGATGCGCCGCACGGAACCTTCGACGAGCGCGTAACGATCTACTGCCGCATGGCCGTTGCCGTGATGCCCAATATGGAATTTGCCGGAAGAAAAAATGGACCACCCTTGTTCGGGAGCGTAGAGGAAACAGGGGAGCGGGAAGCTCCAGGGGCCGATATTGTAGATATTTTGGTCGGCGATGTGGTGGAACGCCGTTGCGCCGGGGTTGAATTCATGCTCCTCGACAGGGCCGCAAACAGCGTCGTGCTGCACTGTGCCCTCGCCATGTTGCCCGACGGGAGGTTGTTCGTGGCCATCTTGTGAAAAAGCAAAAACTGAAAGGCAGAGAAGGCAAATGAAACTTAGAAAATATCGGCGCATTTGAATCATTTTTTTTGGGCATTTCGGCCCCCTTTTTAAAAGGCGGGGCAAAGGTAGCTTTTCCGGTTTGTTTTCAAAAAGCAGCATTTACTTTTTTTACGGCCTCGAAACATTGTTTTCCCCGCTTGCCAGCCAGCGGTTATGGCAAAAAACAGGCTACTTTTTTATGTTCTGGCAAGCCCGGAAATCCTGGAAGGATGTTCCCCGAACCTGCGCCGTTTGCCGAAGTATGTTTTGAAAAACAGCGCAGTTTAGAGGATTGTCCCCCAGTCGCCCCGCAGGGTTGGCGCAGCCTCGTTCTTTTTCAAAAACTCCAAAAAAGATGGGCGGGGAATGGTGCGGGCACCCATGCTGCGCAGGTGCCTCGTCTGTTGCTGGCAGTCGATCAGTTGAAAACCGAGCGATTTCAGTTTTTGCACCAGCGAAATGAACCCAAACTTGGAGGCGTTGCTCACCGTGGCAAACATCGACTCGCCGAAAAAACACTGGCCGAGCGAAACCCCATACAGGCCGCCCGCCAGTTCATCCCCCCGCCAAACCTCCACCGAGTGGGCGTACCCCTGTTCGTGCAGGAGGCAGTAGGCTTCCACCATGTTTTCCGTGATCCAGGTGCCGCCCCGCTGGTTGTCCCTGGGTGCCTGGCACTGGCGCATCACCTCCTCGAAACATCGGTCGAAAGTGATGCTGAATTTTCCCTGATTGAAATAGGGCCTCATGCTTTTTGAGACCTTCAACTCCGCCGGAAAAAGGACGAGGCGGGGGTCGGGCGACCACCACAGTATCGGGTCGTCCGCATTGAACCAAGGGAAAATACCCGATCGGTAAGCCGCTAACAAGCGCTCAGGCGAAAGGTCGCCACCAACGGCAAGGATGCCATCGGGGCTTGCCAACTCAGGGGAAGGGAAGCTAATGTTCTCGTCGGAGAGCCAAAAGACAGGCATTGGGCATTCGGTTTAACAAAATTTGGGGTCGCAAGGATAAAAAAAAACGTGCAAAGAAGATGGCCTTCTTTGCACGCAGGAACGAAAATTTTAATTCTCAATGTGTCAGTCCGGTAATCTTCAGTCTTCGATGACCGCCGACAGCCCCCGGTCAATCAGCGCATCTTTTTTGGGCCGAAGCTCGCCGAGCGGTGCCGTTTTTACCGTCGCTTTCCCCTTCGTGTGGATAATCACCGACAGTTGCTCGGCCTGCTCGGAAGTGTGGCGCAGCACTTCTTCAAAACACTTTATGACCCAGTCAAAGGAGTTCACCTCGTCGTTGTAAACAATCAACTGCGACACTTCCCCGGTGCCGGTATCGTCGGTCACTTCCTCCTCAATGAGGACATCAATATCTTCTTCAAAAAAGGGATCGTAAGGCATGGTTGAAGGTAAGGAAATTAAGAAATTGGGGAATTAAGAAATTAACCGGGCGACACAATTTCCGAATTTCCCAATTTGTTCAAAGTCGCTTTTACGGCGTCAAAATTCGGTAAATCTCCCGCACTTTCCAAAACTTCGGCGTAGCGAATTATACCCATTTTGTCCACAACGAAAGCTGAACGTTTG
>JACRAN010000217.1 GCA_016234735.1 Bacteroidota bacterium
AAAAATCAGGGTCATTTGGAAGGAGTTGGGGGTGGAGACCATCGGCGAACTGCGCTACGCCTGCAACGAAAACCGACTGGTGGAACTCAAAGGCTTTGGCGAAAAAACGCAGGAAGACCTGCGCCAGAAGCTGGATTATTTTCAAAAATCACAGGGCAAGTTCCTCTACGCCGACCTTGAGGCTACGGCAGAGCATGTTTTGAGCGAAATTTCCAAAAAGTTGCCGCAGGCAAAAACCAGCCTCACGGGAGCCGTTCGCCGGAAATGCAACATCGTCGAGCGCATCGAACTGGTCGTCGGGCAGGACGGGGACATCGGACAAATATTTGACAATGAGTCACTTACAAAAACAGGCGAGCAGGAAAGCACCATTTTTGCCAAAACGTCCGAGGATATTCCGGTGGTCATTTACCTCTGCCCACCGCAAGAGTTTGGCAGCAAGCTCTTCCGCTACACCGCCGGGGAGGAGTTTTTGACCGCATTTTTGGAAAAAACAAAAGGCACGGACTTCAAAGGATTGGACACGGAGGAGCAGGTTTTTGAAAAAGCCGCCCTACCCTACCTCCCGCCCGTGCTGCGGGAACAAGCGTGGGCGCTCGATTTCAGCGGCGAAAAATTAGTGGAAGAAAGCGACATCCGGGGCGTGGTACATGCCCACAGCACCTGGTCGGACGGGCTGCACCCGCTGCGGGAAATGGCCGAACACGCCCGCCAACTCGGCTATGCCTACCTCGGCATCACCGACCACTCGAAGGCGGCGTTCTACGCCAACGGCCTCAAGGAAGACCGACTGCTGGCGCAGTGGCAGGAAATCGAGACGCTGAACCGGGAACTGGCCCCATTCAAAATTTTCAAAGGCATCGAAAGCGACATCCTCTCGGACGGCTCGCTCGATTACAGCGACGAGGTGCTGGCAGGCTTCGATTTCATCATCGCCTCCGTCCACTCCAACCTCCGCATGGACGAAGCGAAGGCTACCCAGCGCATCCTTCGGGCGGTCGAAAACAAGTACACCACGATGCTCGGCCACCCGACCGGCAGGCTGCTGCTCTCCCGGCCCGGCTACCCGCTCGACCACCGCAAAATCATCGACGCCTGTGCCGCCAACGGCGTGGCCATCGAAATGAACGCCAATCCCTACCGCCTCGACCTCGATTGGTCGTGGATTCCCTACGCACTTGAAAAAGGGGTACTCATTTCCATCAACCCCGATGCGCACAGCACGGGGGGCATGAAGGACATTCGCTACGGTGTTTTTTCCGCCCAAAAGGGTGGGCTTACGCCTGCTGAATGCGTGACTTGCTTCGAAGTGGCTGATTTTGAGGGGCTTATTTCCAATAAATGATAAAAAAGCGGGATTTTCGTAGAAATTTTTTAAGAAAAACTCGTAGGTTTCACAATCAGCTATATTTTTGCAAAAGTTTTTTTCCAGGCTGACCGAACAATCCCCGAATAAAAGCAGTTGATGGGGTCAGTTTTATGAAAGGCTCAAGTTTCAAGACAAAAGGTGCGACATTCCTAAAGGATTAAAGTTCCCTAAAAATTAATCCACCTGCCAGGTCAATTGCTTATGTAGGTTTCGGCATTGTGTTTCGGATCCAGCCGTTTGACCAAATTGCGCCTAACCGCTTTTTCACTCGACGATAATAAAAAATTTACACCTCACTTCTACATGTAGGATTGGGTGTTTTCATTTGTAATCAATTTTTTCAATCTTAATTCATCTTAACATGAAAAAAGTATTCAGCCTCGTTGCAGTTGCCCTGCTCACTGTTTCTGTTCTCTTCACTGCCTGCCGTGAAAATACAAGCGCTGGCGAAACTAAGGAGACCACTGCCCCGGCAGAAGCCGCACCGGCAGAAGCCGCTCCGGCCCAGGACGCTGGTCAATTGACCGCTCCTGCCGCAGATACTACTCAGAAAGCTCAGTAATTTCCGAAATACATTCGGAGGGAATCAAAAGGGTGTGGCCTCGGCCATGCCCTTTTGTTTTTGAGGTGAATTAACCCACAGAGAAACAATGAAACCATGAGTCAATGAAACCATGAAACCGCCAGTTTTTCTATTTTTGCCGCTCATTTTTCAAAACCACCCGCACTGAATGGACACCATCATCGACTTTATCCTGCACACCGACCAATACCTCAACCTCATCGTTGAAAACTACGGGCCGCTGATTTACGCCGTTATTTTCCTCATCATTTTCAGTGAAACGGGCTTCGTGGTCACGCCCTTCCTGCCGGGCGACGGGCTGCTGTTCACGGTCGGCGTGATTGCGGGCGGCACCTCCGGCGGGCTGAACGTGTGGCTGGCCATGCTCATCACGATGATTGCCGCATTCCTGGGCAACACGCTGAACTACCACATCGGGCGGTATTTCAGCAAAACGCTGCTGGAAGGCCGGAAACTGAAGTGGGTGAACCCCAGGTACATCGAACAAACACACGATTTTTTTGAAAAACACGGCCAGAAAGCAGTCATCCTGAGCCGTTTTTTGCCCATTTTCAGGACGTTCGTGCCGTTCGTGGCGGGCCTCTCCAAGATGACCCGCAGCAAATTCATGGCATACACGCTGTGGGGCGGCGTGGCCTGGGTTTTCTTGTTGACGATGGCCGGATACCTGCTCGGCAACATTCCTTTTGTCAAAAACAACATTTCGTTCATCGTGGTGACCATCATCGTCGTCTCGGTATTGCCGGCCATTTTCGCAGTGGCGAAAAACATACTGAAATCGAGAAAAGCTAAAAATCCGGCCTGAGCATCAGTTTTTCAATCTTCTCCGCCAGCACCCTCGCATGTTTTTCCTTGCTCTCGAACGACCAGCCTGCGATGTGCGGCGACAACACCACATTCTCCGCCGAAGTGAGGTGCCCGAACGCCGGGGGCAGTTTTTCCAGCCGGAATTTATCGAACGAAGTCTCCTCGTACTCCAGCACATCGAGCGCTGCACCGAGCACTTTGCCTGATTTCAGGTGAGCCACCAAATCGTCCGTGTTCAGCACCAGGCCCCTCGCCGTGTTGACGAGGAAGATGTTTTTTCTGAAATTTTTCAGGAAAGCGCCGTTGATAAAGTAATGATTTTCAGGCGAATACGGGATGTGTAGGCTCAAAACATCGGCCTCCTCGAACAACCTGTCGAGGTCGGCTTCCTCGGCAAATGCGTCGCCGTAGCCAGTTTTGAATTTGTCGTAAGCCAGCGTTTTCACCCCGAAGCCCTGCAAGCGCCGGGCGAAGGCGGTGCCCATGTTGCCGTAGCCGAGGATGCCCACCGTCTTGCCCTTCAACTCGACGGCCCGGTTGGCTTCCCGCACCCACTGGCCGCTGCGCACCTGCCGGTCGGCCCGGCTGAGGTGGTTCATCAGGCAGAGCAGCAGGCCGATGGTGTGCTCGGCCACCGTGTCACGACTGCCCTCCGGCGAGGCGAGCACCCGGATGCCCAGCGACTCCGCAAACGCCACGTCGATGTGCTCCAAGCCCACCCCCTCCCGTGCAAGAAAAACGAGGCCGGTGGCGTTTTCGAGGAATGCCCGGTCGATGCTGAACCGGCTGCGCATGACGATGCCCGCGAAACCGGGGACGATTTTTGCCACTTCAGTTTTCGGGCTGACAGTGTCCGTGTGGCACTCGAAGCCAAGCTCGGTGAGCCTGTTTTCCAGGAACGGATGGGCCTTGTCGAGGAAAAGCACTTTGGGCGATGGGCGCATGGTTGTACTTTTGCGGGTAATTTTCGCCGCAATATGCAAGTTGCTTTTGGATTCCCTCGTTACTGGCGGGTGATTTTTTGCCACAGCAGCACAGCGGCCCGGAGTTTTTGTTTTAAAAATCAATCCTCCGAGTCTCCGTGCCTCCGTGGCAAAATCCACATAACAAGCTGATTATGAACCAAATAATCCTGATTCTTTCCACGCTCTTTTTTTGCTCAACCACGCTCTGCGCCCAGCAGGGCCAAGTGCCTGCCGACCCCGACCAGGAGAAATACGAATGGCGGCTGCGCCAGGAAGTGCTGTACGATGTGTACATCCCGAAGGACGTGAACGAGGTTTTCATGGAATTGAACAAAAAAATCGATGCCCAGTCGAAGGCAAAATTCCTGACCCTGGGCGAGGAGGAAGCGACGACCCGCCTTTTTTTCAGCCTGGGCCGCTGGATGACGCACAACTGGAGCCTGTTCGAGGGTTCCCGCCTCTCCAAATACATGCAGGACATGGGCATCCACCACCCCGACAACATGGTGCGGTTCCTCATCACCGCCTACCACCGCAGCCTGGGCAAGCAGCCGCTCGAAATCAAAGAACTGATTAAAAAATACCAGGAAATGGAGGAAAAAGAAAAACAGGAGCGGCAGCACAAGGGCACCATTTTGCACGAAGAAAAAAAGAAAATGGACAAGCCCTCCGACGGAAAAAGCGGTCAGCGATAAGGTTTCCCCCCAATTTTATCACCTAAATTAAGGTGTAGCGCCCCGCCATCCTACCTTCGTTTCCCAAAATTTTTACTTTTGCGCCGTTTTTCACGGGAAATCGGGAATTAGATATTGGGTATTGGGTATTCAGCACGGTTCAAATATCCAATATCTAATTCCCAATTCCCAATTCCTAATTTCAACATTACGAAGCAGTATGCCAAAGAACCTTCTCATCGTAGAGTCTCCGGCAAAAGCAAAAACAATCGAAAAATTCCTCGGCAAGGACTTCACCGTGAAGTCCAGCTACGGCCACGTCCGTGATTTGCCGAAGGAAGACATCTCGGTCGATGTTGACAACAACTTCAAGCCGAATTACATCGTCACGCCCGACAAGCAGAAGGTGGTGAAGGAGTTGAAAGATGCCGTGAAGAAGGTGGACGAGGTGTGGCTCGCAACGGACGAAGACCGGGAGGGGGAAGCCATTTCATGGCACCTCTGCCAGGTGCTCGGCCTCGACGAGCGCACGACGAAGCGCATCGTTTTCCATGAAATCACCAAGTCCGCCATCCAGCGGGCAGTCACGCAGCCCCGCCTGCTCGACCTCCACCTCGTGGACGCACAGCAAGCCCGCCGCATCGTGGACCGGCTGGTGGGCTACGAACTCTCAGGCCTGCTCTGGAAAAAAGTGAAGGGCAAACTCTCCGCCGGACGGGTGCAGTCGGTGGCCGTGCGGCTCATCGTGGACCGGGAGCGGGAAATCCAGGGGTTTGAAACCACGCCGTTTTTCAAAATCACCGCCGAATTCAACGTGAAAAGTGCCGACGGCAAAACATCCGTCCTCCAATCGGAATCGCCCGGACGCTTTGAAAACCAGGGCGATGCGGAGGCTTTTTTGAAAAAGTGCATTGGCGCAGCCTTCAACATCAACGACATCGAAGTGAAGCCGGCGAAGCGCAAACCCGCACCGCCGTTCACGACTTCCACCTTGCAGCAGGAGGCCAGCCGCAAGATGGGCTACTCGGTAAGCCGCACCATGCTCGTGGCGCAGCGGCTGTACGAGGCCGGCCATATCAGCTACATGCGTACCGACTCAACCAATTTGAGCGAAACCGCGTTGGCTGCCATCGCCCAGGAAGTCGATTCGCTCTACGGCCCGAAATACGTGCAGACCCGCCGTTACAAAACCAACAAGGCCGGGGCACAGGAGGCGCACGAAGCCATCCGCCCGACGTACATCCAGCACCAGCAGATTGCGGGCGACCGTGACCAGCAGCGGCTGTACGAACTCATTTGGAAACGCACCATCGCCAGCCAGATGGCAGAGGCGGAACTGGAACGCACGATTGTGAAAATCGGCATTTCGACGCACCCCGGCTCGCCGTTGCAGGCCGAGGGCGAGGTGCTGAAATTCGACGGTTTCCTCAAAGTCTATCTCGAATCGAGCGACGACGAGGACGAGGAAGAAACCAAAGGCATGTTGCCGCCGCTCAAGGTCGGCCAGCCGCTCGACCTGCGGGACATGACGGCCACCGAGCGCTACACCCGCCCGCCGTCGAGGTACTCAGAGGCGAGCCTCGTGAGCAAGTTGGAGGAACTCGGCATTGGCCGCCCGTCCACCTACGCCCCGACGATTTCAAAAATAATGGAAGAAAACCGGGGCTACGTGGTGAAGGAAAACCGGGACGGCGAGGAGCGCAAATTTGCCATCCTGACGCTTAAAAACGGGGCCATCGCCAAATCCACCGGCTCTGAAATCACCGGGGCCGTGAAAAACCGCCTCTTCCCCACCGACATGGGCATGGTGGTGACGGACTACCTCTTCGAACATTTCAGCGACATCTTAGACTACGGCTTCACGGCGGGCATCGAAAAAGACTTCGACATCATTGCCGAAGGAAAAAAGGATTGGGTGAAAGTAGTGGGTGGGTTCTACCACCCGTTCCACGAGACGGTGCAAAGAACGCTGGAAACCAGCGCCCGTGCCACCGGCGAACGCATCCTGGGCAAGGACCCTGAGAGCGGGAAAACGGTGCTGGTGCGCATGACCCGCTTCGGCAAACCTGCCGTGCAGATTGGGTCGAAGGAAGAACTTGGTGAGGAGGAAAAACCCAAATTCGCCAACCTCAGCCCCGGCCTCTCCATCGAGACGGTGACGCTGGAGGATGCACTGAAACTGTTCACCCTGCCGAAAACACTCGGCGAACACCAGGGCCAGGAGGTGAGCATCGGCCTGGGCCGCTTCGGCCCCTACGTGAAGCACGGCGAAGCCTTCGTCTCCATCCCCCGTGGCGAAGACCCGCTGATACTGACGATGGAGCGGGCCATCGAACTCATCCGGGAAAAACAACAGGCCGATGCGCCCATCGGTACCTACAAGGGGCTGCCCATCAGCAAAGGCAAAGGCCGTTTCGGGCCGTTCATCAAATGGAACGACCTGTACGTGAACATCCCCGCCCGGTTCAAACTCGAAACGCTGACCGTTGACCAGGCCCACCAACTCATCGAATCCAAAGTCACGAAGGAGGCCAACCGCTACGTGCAGCAGTGGGAAAAAGAGGACATCGCCATTGAAAACGGCCGATGGGGCCCGTTCATCCGTTTCAAGAAAAACAACGTGTCGTTCCCGAAAGTGGACGGCCAAAAAGTGACCTCGGAGGATGCCGCCGCCCTGACTTTGGAA
>JACRAN010000219.1 GCA_016234735.1 Bacteroidota bacterium
AAATAAACAGGAAGATGGCCTCAAAATAGCGGTCGTAGAGTGGCTTGAACGCAGCCGGATTCGCCTGCGCAGCCTGAATGGAAGACCATTCGTCCTGTATATCATCGTTGGAAACAGTACGTCGGAAGGAATTCATCAGCCCTTCATTTTTTACAAGGGTACAACTTATTTGTAAATTCAAAAACATTTAACGCACTGATTAGAAGGTATCGGTACGAGGTCTTGCCCCAAGTTCCATTTGTTATTTGAAAAACCCAATGCTTGGCTCAACCTGGAGCGTGCTGCTATTTCTCCAACTGATTTTTTAACAAATGAATACAAGGGGCAATGACCTTTTCCGTTTTCCGGGCCGGGAAAGTTTGCTTTCCCGACCTGTTTCAACTACATAATGCCTGGCGCAAAAAAGGTTACACTTTCACAGATCTGCCTGACTGAATGTTTAGCCCAAAAAAATGGGCGGCCTGACCAAAGTCCGCCGCCCAATCGTGTTGCGTTATTCGTGGAAACTTATTGAGCCGTGAGTTGTCTTGAGAATGTAATTTGAATTTAAAGTGCCGAAATTCTCACCGTCTCACTTCTCACCTCTCGCATCTATAATTTGGATGCCCGGTCAATCCATCAAAATCATTTTCCGGGTAGCTATGTAATCTTTAGTTTCGAGGCGGTAGTAGAGCACACCGTTGGTGTTGCATTCCTTCCGCTTCAAGTGGACCTCGTTGTAGCCTTTGACAAAATCGCCGCTCACCACTTTGATTGTCCTGCCGGAAATGTCGGTGAAAGTGAGCGTGGCGTTGGCAGCCTCCGGCAATTGGAACCCAATGACCGTGTTGTGCGTGAACGGGTTCGGCCTGTTTTGGAACAGTTCAAATTTCGGTGCAGTGGTTTGGCCAATGAATTTAAGCAAAATGTCCATCTCTTCGAGGTCGCCGTTGTAGGCCTCCATCTGCGTAAACCGGGAACTGATGCCCAACATGTCGCTCAATCTGCCGCCGGTTTTGGCTTTGAACACCAGCCCAAAAACTTCGCCTGCGAACCGTTCGCCGCTGCCGTCCGGGCGGTTCCAACTGACGGTGATGGCACCCTCGTCGAGGAGCCCCAGGCCGAAATTTTCTGAGGAAGCAATGCCGTCCACCACTTCCACAAAATCAAGGCTTTGTTTGTCAAAATCCAACGTGAACTGGAAGCCAGCGGCTTCAATGTCGTTGACAATGAAGGGAACGGTGACTGTTTCCCCTGGTTTCACCTCCTGGTACTGCAACTCAAAAATCAAGGTATCGACGGTGTTTCGGTCCTCGTTGCCGCCGAGCAGTTGGCTCGTTTCGGCACTGCCGTTGACATCGCCGATTTTCACGCCGGTAAAACCTGCCTGCAATTGGTCGCCCGGAATGTTGTTGATGTTGAGGATTTCCGGGAACGGCATCTGCCACGGGTTCAGTGGATTGGGGAACACGAAGCCTTTTTTCACAAACCGCCACGAGGTGTTGTTCGGGAAATCGGCGTTGAGGAACAAAATCAGTTTCCTGATTTCCACCATGTCGAATGTGGTGACCGAGCCGGAGTTGTTGGCATCGGCAGCAATGATTTTGTACGGCGAATCCAGCAGCGTAGTGCCCAAAACATGCTTGTTTATCAGCACCAAATCGAACGTAGTCACACCGTTCAATGGGTCGGTGTCCTTCGCTGGCACCACCGTGTAATCACCTCCAGGCATGATGTTGTTGAATTGGTAGATGCCATTTTGGTCGGTCATAGAAGTCGAAGCACTGGTGCCGCTCACACTGACCCCCACTTCTTCAATCCCGTCATTTTCTTCGTTTGAAATCAAACCGCCCAAGTTATAGAAGATGGGGTCGGCACAATTGGCAGCATTGTCCTGAACTGTGATTTGTGTGGTACAAAAATCCTGGTTGCCGGCATCGTCCGTCACCCATACGTCCACAAAAAAGGTGAGGGTCTGAGAAGCACAATCGTAGGTAATGTTGGTGTTGCTCGTGTCCTGTGAAAACGAGAATTTCAAGTCAGTGGAGCAATTGTCAAAACTGTTGTCGTCCAGATCGCTCGCCCAAACCACAATCATCGGCGGTGTGGCGTTCATCAGCACCACGATGATACCGGTTTTGCAGTAGGGCGTTGGCTTTTTACAATCTCTAACAGTCACGGAGGTATGACAAACCGTTTGGTTGTTGCAGTTGTCGATGGCCGTGTACTGGACTTCGTAAGTGCCGGGGCCAACGTTTGGCCAAGGGCCGAAACCCGTCACCCAAACCCCGCCGAATTTGATTTGTGCGGTAATCGTCACGTCCGTGCTGCAATCGTCCACCTCAGGGGTAGGTAGGGTGAGGTTGACCGCACACGTGTTGTCTTCGATGCAAACATCGGGGATGACACAGCCGCCGGCAAACACAGGGTCAACGGTGTCGATGACTTTGATGGATTGCTGGTAGGTGATGTAACCGTCCCAGGGGTCGGTGTCGAGGTCGGCATCGGGGTCGGTCGTGCGGGTAGCATCCACGGCGGACGGGCGGCGGAGGTTGGCCGGAAGGCCGCTGCGCCACGAGTCCCGGAACGTGCGGCTGTCGCAATCGCCGTCACTATCTACATCGCACTGCGGGAATGGCAGCCCAAGCTGGTTTTCCGGTTGTTCGGTCACTTCCTGGTCAATGTTGCCGGGGTTCGTGCCCACCACGCACCAGTTGATGATGGTCCAGGTGCGCAGGATTTTGTAGCAGGCATCGGGCACAACGGTGAACAGTTCGTCGTCGTACGAAACTGCCACCAATTCGCAGGTTTCGTAGAAAATTTCAGGCTCGCCAAAATCCGGGGGTGTCGTCCCACAATTGACGGTGATATCCGCCGGAAATTCAACCGCCC
The DNA here is from genome assembly GCA_016234735.1 of Bacteroidota bacterium. Taxonomy (GTDB): domain Bacteria; phylum Bacteroidota; class Bacteroidia; order Chitinophagales; family Saprospiraceae; genus UBA6168. Next base: position 2,872 of record JACRAN010000219.1, read on the forward strand.
AGTCAGAAACATGGTCAACGAAAATCGTCTGGTTGCAGGGCAGCGAGGTGTTGTTCCCGGCATCTTTGGCCGTCCAACTGCGGGTGATGTTGCCCTCCAGACATTGGTCAAGGCCCAGGCTTAAAGTGCGGTTTGGGCTCACTCCGCAATTGTCAAAAAAGGTTGGGGCACCAAAAAATTGGTCGAGGAACTGGCTTTTTTCGGCGGCAGTCGGCAGCGAAGCCAACTGTGTTTCGAGGTTGTCGGCATACCAGTCGCAAGTGATGCGTTGGCTGGCTGGGCAAGAGACGAGCACGGGCGGAATTTTATCGTTCACGTAAACCAGCACCATGCAGTCGTTAAAGTTTCCAAAGCAATCGAAGGCCCTGAAAACAACCGTCACCGGGTTGCCCACAACGTCCTCGCAGCAGAATTTTACCGAAGGCCCGAAAATCATGTCGTTGTGGCCATCGTTGCAAGCGTCGTTGTCCATCCGGCGCACCTCAAAATGGTCGAGGCAGCAGTTGTCGTGGGAGCCATCGTCAAATGTTTCCGCAAAAACTTCCGCATACCCAGTGGATTCAAGGTTGACGTCGGTGATTTCATCACAAATGGTGGTGGGGGCAATGCCGTCGATGACAGTCAGGACGATGTCTTTGGAAGCCACGTTGCCGCAGTTGTCGTATGCCTGAATGGTGATGATGTGCAACCCTATCGGCAGCCCGGGCGCGGGTATCAGCCCATTCACCACTTCACCTACCGCCGTCAGGATGTGAACCTCGGCAACACCGGAGCAATTGTCTGTGACACCGGGCGAGGGGATGGCCCCCGTTGAACGGCACGGCTGCGGGTGAACGCCGGGCACGTTGGCATGTACGACAAGGTTCGTGGCCGTAATGACAGGTGCCACCATGTCTGCCACTTTGATGACCTGCACATTGTCTTCTCCGCCCACGCCCGCGATGATGATTTCACCGGCACACCAGTCGATAACCGTCCAGGTACGGATGATTTTGAAAACGCCCGGCGCTCCGTTGCAGATTTCAACGAGGTCATCCGAGTAGGTAAAATTGTAACCACAGTACGGCCCGTTGATGTTTTCGAGGGTACCAGAGCCTGTCAACCCCAGCACATCCGCATCATCGAGGCCGCTGCCGGGGCAGCCAAGGCCGCCATTCAGGATATTGGTGCTGTTGATGTTGGTGGCATCGGCCCCATTGTTACAGTTTGGGTCGAGGTTCACATCGATTACCAACGATGTCGCAGGTTTGGAATCGCCGACATACGGATGCAGCGGCGTAGCGTCGGTGATGTTCGGGAAAGCCTGGTACTGTTCACAGGTCCAGGCAATGTCGTTCGGAAAATCGACTTCGGTCGGCCTGACCACGGTAATGATTTCCTGGCAGGTGGACGAGTTTCCGTAATCATCATGCGCTACCCAGACTCTGCGATACAACACCTGATTATCGTCGCAGGGATTGCTCTCGATAAGCGTCAAACCAACTTGATACAGGGTTGGGCCGGTAGCGCAATTATCAGTTACAGCAGGGGCGGGTATCAAATTCAGGTTGGTGGCACACGAAACCTGTCGGTCGAAACAATCAATGACCGGGGCGTTTTTGTCTTCGACCAGAATTTCACCCCAGCAGGAATTTCCCGTTTCGGGGTCGGTCACTTTCACCGTCAGATAATCCCCGATGTCATCACAGTCGAGGATGTTGCCCAATTGAACCCCATTTTCATTGAAAACCATGACTGTGTAATCGTCGTAGCAACCGTAGGGGCCGCCCTCCAGCACCATGTCGGCACCGATGATTGCTATTCCGTTTTGCTGCAAAGTGGCCTGAACGAGGTCGTTGCAAACAAGCGTCGAGGTCGGGAACGGGTATTCGACGATGGTCACGTTGAAGGTGCAGGTGCTGATATTTCCCTGAAAGTCAGTCGCCTGAAAAGTAATCGTGTGAATTCCGATGGGGAAAAAACTACCGGAAGCCGCCCCACCTGTCTGGGCAATTATCGGATTCGGGTCGCAGTTATCGGTCGCAAAAATATTATTGAAATAAACCGCAGCTTCGCAGAGGCCAGGCATCAACGTAACCGTGATGTCCTGGCAACTCAGCACCGGGGCTTGCGTGTCGTTGATGGTGATGGTAACCGTGTGAAAATCGTTGGCGCAGATGGGGCCTGCGTTGGAAGAAAACGAGTTGATTGGGAAAGGAATTGGAGACGTGGCGTTGGTCGTCTGATTATCCAACGCGTTCGGGCCGCTAAAAGTCCAACTGCCCAACTCGAAGAATGAGCCATCGGGGCCGGTGTTGTTCACCCTGTAAGCCCAGCCATCCAT
>JACRAN010000220.1 GCA_016234735.1 Bacteroidota bacterium
AATTCTGGCAAACGCCCGTGGCACCCACCGTGAAGTCGGCGGGCAGCGTGATTTTCACGTTGTAGTCGCCAAAATTGAGGGCAAACTCGCCCGTGCCGGTGAACTGGTCGCTCTGCCAGCCCTCAAAATCGCTGTACACGCACAGCCGGGGGAACCACTGCGTGATGGTGAACAGGTAGTTTTCGTCTTTTTCAAAATACTCGTAGCCACCCCGCCCGAAAGTGATGTTGCTGATGCGGTCGATGAGCACGTAGCTCCACTCGATATTGAACTCAAAACTTTGCCCCGGTGCCAGTGGCTGCGGCAGTTCCACGCGCATCACCGTGTTGTCGATGAAATGCTTGAGCGGAGCGCCCTTGCCGTCCGTCACCGACTTGATTTTATGGCCGTAGTCGGTGAACTCCGTCCACGATTGCAGCATCCGCATGGCCCGGTCGTCCATGTTCGCCCCGATGTCGTGCGGGTGGGCGTGGTGCAGGTCGTTGCTTGCGGCATGTTCGTTTTCGTCGAGTTGCAGCCAGAGGTAGCGCAGCGTCTGTGGCGAATTGTTGTGGTAGGTGAGGTGTTCCCTGCCCGTGAGTTGGTGCTTCTCCGGGTCGAGCGAGGCTTCGATGTTGTAGTCGCAGCGCTGCTGCCAGTAGGCCGGGCCGGGCGAGCCGTCCATCGTCCGGTAATCGTTGCCGCTTGGCAGTATCGTGCCCAACTGCTCGAAGGCGTTGCCGTGGTTGCTGCGTTCCTGGCCGAGGAGCATCCCGGAAACCAGCGTAAAAACGAGGGTGAAAAAAATGCTTGGCGGGTACTGTTTCAAGTTCATTTTGTTGCGTTTTGTGAAATTTGAGAATGCGAAGGTAAGGATTGGGCGGGAATGGTTTGGCTGCATATCAACGGGGGTCTTGTGGTAAAAAAACGGACAAATCCAGGTTCCGCTGTCAATTGGAATGCGTGGCAGGACCAGGGCGCATGGCTTTTTTGTCGGGGCGGATCTTCTGTCCCCTGACCTCCACAAGCGTGTCCATCTCGTAGCGGGCCTCGAACGTCAAACTGCCGTCGGGTGCCCATTTGCGCACGTAGCCGTGCTGCTTGCCCTGTTGGAATGGCAGCACGAACTGTAGCCGTCCGTCTTCGTAAAAAGTAGTGTCGCCGCCGTGTTTCAGGCCATCTTCGTAATACTGCACTTCCTTGGTTTTTCCGCTGGGGTAAAAAAACACGGTTTTCCCCACCTGTCGGTCGTTTTCAAAAATGCGCTCCGACCTCACTTTTCCATCGATGAAGTAGTCGGTCATCTTACCCTCCTTTTTACCATTGACGAGGTAGAAACGGCGGGAAATTTCGCCGGAGGCAAAGTTTTGTAGCTGCTCCTGCGGTTCGGAGGAATGTTTTGCCATTGGCATCGATGGTGCCTGGCCACGCTGTGGGTCTTCGGCCTGCTGGCAGGCAGCGGCAAGCATGAAACCTGAAAAAATCAGTGCGGAAAATTTGGAAGAGGGCATAGAATCAATTTTTGAACAGCAAAAAAAAGAGGTTGCCGTGAATTCCGGCAACCTCTTTTGGGAAATATGTCGACATGAAATTTTTTACTTCCTCCAGGGCAACGCGTTCACTTTTTGCCCGATTTCTTTGCCGAAACGCACGCCTTCGTCGGCATCCATGCGCCAGTGAACGCCGAGCAGCACCCTCGACCAGGCATTTTCCTCGGCCATTTGCTCGAAGCTGGTGAAGGAACGTGGAACCCCTTCAAACTCGTTGCGGCCTTCGTGGCAGCGGTCGGTCATGGCGTAGGAGTAGCCGAACACACTGGCCAAAGCCTCTGCTGCGGAAGCACCCATTGTCGAGTGACCGGAGGGGTAGGCAGGGAAAGAAGGCGTAACGCCTTCATCGCCGGTGAGCGGGTTGTACAGGTTCGGCTTGTAGTTCGGGTCGATTACTTTTCGGATGTAGGTGTCCGGGCGCTCCACATTGTAGATGTACTTGGAGTTCCAGCAGGCTACAGCGGCATCGTTGAGTGCCATGCCAATTTTAGCGAAGGTTTCCACTGCCGTTTGAAGATTGCTGCTTTCGTGCTCGATTACCTGCCGGGCAATGGCTATCCAGCGAGGGCCGGGGCTGAAAGTCAGGTTGATGAGGTCGTCGCTCCAGAATTCGCCGATCCACTCAACATCGTAGCTGGTCTCGGCATTTTTTGTGTAAGTCTGCAACGCCTGGGAATAATACTCGGAGTTGACTTCCTCGCTGTAGTTCATAAAATAGACAGAAGGGGGCAACGACAATTTCTGGTCGTCAGTGATGGCGAACGTCCGAACCTTGCCGAAGAACGGGCCCATCCCTTTTCCGGGGCCTGGGTAGGTCGGCTCCCAATCGCCGGGACCGTCGTAATGGGCTGTCCAATCGTAGGTTTCACCCGTGGTGAAGTTGCCGAACGGGTCTTTGTAGGCATCGTGGCCGTACGGGTCGGTAACAGCCCAGGCCCACATGGCTTCGCCCACGCTTTCGCCGTAGGCTTTCGAGCGGTCAAACACTTCCTGGCCTGCTGCCGCCAGATATTTTACATCCAGTTCGGTCACCACTGAATTCCAGTGGTTTTTCACATCGGAGGGCGGGTCGAAGGTGAAGAACTTGGGCATCATGTTGGCATAAATCGCATGAACGACCGTAGGCCAGTGGTACTCCTTGCCAGTTTCAACTTCCGGCAAAACGAGGCCGCTGTACCTTCCTTTCAGCGAATTATAGTCGGGCATGCCGGTGATGCAGGCTTCGTAAGTTGCCAGCCCCATGAGGGCCAATGAGCGGGGAGCCGGACCGGGGCGGTAGCCTGCTGCGTAGCGCTCCACTTCCAGGAACAGCTTGTTCCATTTCAAAGAGGCTTCTGCATCGTATGTGGCAGCCAGCTTTGAGGCAGAACCCGGGTCGTCCTTTAGGTCGGTCTTGCAAGACCAAACCAGCAAGGCCGCAAGCAAAAAGCAGCCAAGGATTTTAGGTAAAAAATGTCTTTTAGCCATAGGATTAGAATTTTGAACAGATTGAAAAAGAGTTGATTGAAAAGTTTTAGCGTACCTGGGAAACGATGGTGGCGGTGACTTAAAACAACCGTCAACCAAGCGCAGCCCTGGATATTTTGAGTTTAGTTTTCACAGTCAAAATGGCAATCAGCGGCCAAATAAAAACACTCCCGTAAATCCGGTGCGTAGGGGAAGGTAGGAGAACATCTGACCGAAAGAAATAGGCTGTTAAAAAATGACCCCGTGAGCCATTCGCTTTTGAGTAAGAGTGAGAGAAGTCATTTTTAATGATGTCGAATTGGCTTTGAACGGTGCAAATTTAACGCCACCAGCATGGAAGAAGTCAAATTTGCAATTATAAATTCCTTAGAATTCCTTAATAATTGGTAGGCAGAAAGCGTAGCCGGCAAGGCATGGGGCAATTGGGAGAAGGCCGGGATTCGGCATCCGTTCAATAATTGTCAAATCCCGGCCCAGGTTTCACTTAATTATCCCGGTAAACGTCACCTAATCCCAATCGGCACCACCAATTTCACGCTCAAATTTCTGCCCGTATTGTAAATGCCAGCCACGCCCGTCACCGGATTTTCCGGCGCATATTTCAGTCGGCTGAGGTGGCTGAAGTATGCCTTGCCGAGCAGGTTTTCGGCGGAAAGGAACAGGCGGCAAACCACCGTTTTTTTGTCGTTCATAATGTCGGCACCGAGGCCAGTGTTTAGAAGAAAGTAGCCATCCGTGGGCGTTTCCGTGCCGTAAGCCGAGAAGACATTTCCCTGTTTGAAAAAATATTCGCCTTCTACCTTCAAGTAGCCAGTCTGCAACGATTTCCAGGGTTTCTGCAACTGTGCCCTCAGTTCGCTGTGCAGCTTGGCGGGCGGCATGAACGGTAGGTTTGACAAGGAATCAGGTGCATTGCGCAGCTTGCCCCGCACGTAGGAAAAGGAGTTCTCAAAATGCAGGAAATCGAACGGGTGCGGGTGGATGTCGAGGCTGACCTCGCCGCCGTACAACGCTGCGTCGCCTTGCACGAACTTGAACGCAGACGAACCTTCCACGAGCGAGTCGCCACCATTGGCAGCCACCAATTTCTCCAAAAAAATAAACTGCTGGATGCCGTTGTAAAAAGTGCTGACATCAAGCGTCACATGGCCGCCCGTGAAGGTCAGCCCGGCATCGGCCTGGAGGCTGGTCTCGGGTTTCAGGTTTCGGTTGCCCACCTCGTAGCGGAAGGTGCCTTCGTGCTGGCCGTTGCTGCCCAGCTCGGACAGGTTCGGTGCCCGGTAGCCCCTCGACAGGTTGAGGCGGGCGACCAGTGGTTTCGATATTTGGTAGGTAGCGCCCACGCTCCCGGTCATGTTCGTAAAATCCCGATTGAACTTGGCGAACTTCTCCACCGCATTCGGGTCGGTCGGTTCCACGGGTTCTTCGTTTGCACCGAGGTAAAGCGGCTGCGTGTTCAGGTGGCGATAGTCGAGCCGCAGGCCGCCACTGAAGAACCAACGACTGACCTCCTTTTGCCCAAAAAAGAACAGGCCGCCGTCGGTCTGCCCATAAGCCGGGATGAGGTACTCCGCACCGAAGTTTTGGTTTGTTTGGCGCTGTGCGCTCAGGCCGGTCGAGAATTTCCAGTCGTTTTTTTCTGGAAAAAAATACTTCAAATCGGCGTTGAGCGTGTTGAGTTTGAAATAAAGTTCGGTGGCATCGGGGTCAATTACGTCTCCGAATTCCCGGCGGCGGTTTTGCTGCCAAGCCAGGTCGGCAGTCAGTTTCGACTCCCCGAAAAACACCACGTTCGACCAAACGACCCGGTTGTGATTGATGCGCTGGGACGGTATGCCAATGCTGTATTCCCACCCGTCAAGGTCGCTGTCTGAATACGGGCGTTCGCCTACCGCTCCGTCCACTGCGACCGGCCCAACGAAGTTTCCGAGCGGATCACGCTCGCCTTCGGGGATGCCGATGCGCTGGTTGTAGGTGCTGAAATGCAGTTGCGAATGCCCCCAACCGCGGTTGATGCCAATGAAGCCGCTGGCGGCGTAAAGCTCCGAACCGCTGTTCAGCACATGCCCATCCACGGGGTTGTTGAAATTGCCGGAACGCTGCCAACTGCCCCGGCCCTGCCAGTGAAAGCCGTGGACATTGCCCGCCTGCATGAGCGAGGCGCCTGCGAGTTTGTTGTTCGTTTGGAATTCAGTCTGTGCCTCGGCCACGATTTTGCCTTCGGCAACGGGGTGGGGGAGCAGGAAGTTCACCACGCCCGCCATGGCGTCGGAGCCGTAGAGCAGGCTGCCGGGGCCTTTGATGATTTCCACCCGCTCCACGTCGTTCTCGTCCATCTCGATGCCGTGCTCGTCGCCCCACTGCTGCCCCTCCTGCCGGATGCCGTTGCGCAGCACCACCACTCGGTTGTAGCCAAGCCCCCGGATGACGGGCTTCGAGATGGCCGTGCCCGTGCTGACCTGGCTCACGCCAGGCAATTTCGCCAGTGCATCAATCAGGTTGGTGGAGGAGTTTTGCAGCAGAACATCCCGCCGAACCTGCACCACTGGCACGGGGTTTTTTGCCCGCTCGGTGGAAGCAGAAACGCCGGTGACAATGACTTCCTGCATTTCCACTGCCGTTTCGAGCAGCAGGATTTCGAGGGAGTTTGTGTCCGTGCTTCTGATTTTGATGACCATTTTGGCGAAGCCAACAGCGGAAACTTCGGAGAGGAAGTTTCCTTTTGGCAAATTTTGCAGCGTAAAAGCGCCGCTCTCATCGGTGACAGCGCCCGTTTTTAGGTCAGAAATAAAAACCGTAGCGCCGATGAGCGGTGATTTGTCGGTGGCATTGAGCACGTGCCCGCTGATGTTGTTCTGTGCGCTCAGGGAAGAAAGGGATACAAAAAATAGGGTAATAAAATGGATGTACTTCATGACCTTGCCTGGATGGTGGAAGCCCGCCTACGTCTCCCCGACGGTGGCACCAAAGCCTTCATGCCGTAAAAAAAACGGTGGCGGCGCTCCTGATGAACTAAAGAAAAATGGAAGAAAAATCAGGCAGCCAAGCAGGGTGGGCCACGGAGTTGGAAATGCCAATTGACCCTGGAGGTCAAAGATTTGTGGTAGAAAAGGCTGCTTTGGAGCGCTTTGCAAATGGGTGTTTCAACCGAAAACTCATGAAATTCCAGCGTGGCTGGCGCAAAATGGAAGACGCAGATGAAACAGTCCTCGGGGTGGTATTCTTCGCCGTGCAAGTGGGTGCCGCTCCCGCTGTCCGTGCAATGCGCCACGACATCGTAATGGTGTTCCAAAAGGTGGTGGACTTCCTTCAATGCAACGACCTGGAGGAGGAGGGCCGCCAACAAAAAGGCGGCGATGCGGCGATATGTGGCGCTGTTTTTCAACAAAACTGAAATATAAGAAAGCGATTTGGCCCTAATTAGCTTTGTTCGGCCTTCGGTTTATTGGAAAAAATTCCATTGAATCCTGAAATATGCGGTGGGCTGTACTTTGTCGATGCCTTTGGTGTAAGCATAATTTAAGGGGTCGTCCACCCAGTGGTTTACGTTCAACCCCATGCCCAGGCCGAGTAGGAACCCTCTTTTGAAACGGTTGAGCCTGAAATATTCGGAACACCAACCGCCATTGATCCGGGTGGTTTCGTAGTCGCCAATTGCATAAGATGCGTTCAAAAAAAGCCCGTTTGCCCTTACCTTTTGCTTTCTTTCTTTGTAGAACCTGTTCAAAAAGTAGTTGACCTCCCCGCAAAGCAAAAGATTTGCACCAAACTCTACTTCATTGTTGTTGCGGTTTTGCAATACTTTCAACTCTGGCTGGACACTCATGTCAAGATAAAATTCTTTGGCAGCCTGCAACCGAAAATGAACCCCGATGATGTTGCTTTCCCCGAACAGGGAAAAACCAAATGCCGTTTTGCCGCCATAGTCCGCTGGATTGGTGCCAATTCCCTCAATCGTCACCTGCTTGACTTCTCTCATGGAAATGATAATCTCTCTTCCATTGAACAACTCCATTTTGATGGCACCGTCGTCCAGGCGCTCGATTATCTTGCCCTTGAGCACGGTGCCGTCTTTGAGGTAAATGACATCCGTGTTTACCTCTTGGGCAAAT
>JACRAN010000221.1 GCA_016234735.1 Bacteroidota bacterium
ACGACATCGAATTCAGCCGGGCCATCCAGCGCCACGAATCGGGCGATGCGCTGGTCGTGGGCATCGTCTTGGACGATTGTCTATGGGAAGAAACCCCGCTACGCAAGATACAAGTCGTCCCGAAAGATGCCCTGCCCGTAGTGCGCCACCCGCACCGCAGCGAGGTCTGGAAGGCGGTAGCGAATAAAATCAAGGAAGCCATCGCCGCACGGGAGGCGAGGAACGAGCGGCGGGGATGGTGAAGTTTGCAATTTCGACCTGCTATCCGCACCGCTCCAACGTGCGTCATCCCACACAGGAACCAACCTATCAAATCAGCGCTCGTTTTGACATCCGGGATGTAAAAGGTCTATACAGGACGGACTTTGGCAGCAAATCAACCACTTTGACGCACCATCCCATCCCCAAAAACAAAAAAAAGACGCTGGCACGAAGATCCGTTTTCTTTCCCGAAAACATCTCTGCGTCTCAGCGCCTCTGCGTTTAATCCCTCACTCAAACCCTCAATCTCTCAAACCCTCCTTATTTCCTATCCGACACCACCTTCATCTCCGTCACGGGCCGGGTTCGGAAGTCCACCCCACCCTCCTGGTGGCGTTCAGCGGTCACGTCCACCCGGCGGTTGAGTTGGTGGTCTTTTTCTTCGCAAAAAACCTCGTCCGTACAGTTGTTGACGGGATTCAACTCACCGAACTCCTCCGTGACAATCCGCTCGGCGGCAATCCCTTTTGAAGTGAGGTAATTCTTGGCGCTGTTGGCCCGGTTGGTAGCGAGCTTGTCGTTGTACTGGTTGGTGCCCCTGGCATCCGTGTGGCCACCGAGGCGCACTTGCAGCGATGGGTAGCGGTTCATGATCGTGATGAGGCTATCCAGCGAAGGTTGGGCATCCCGCTTGCGGATGTAGTAGCGGTCGAAGTCGTAGAAAATCGGCTCAAGTATGACGATGAGCGGTGATTTCAGCCGCACCACTACCTTCACTTCGCCGTCTTTGCAGTCGATTTTATAGTCCGCCAGGGTTACGGTATTGTCATAGTATGGCCGTTTGCTGGCAGTTATTTCGTACACATGGTCGCAGTCGATTTGTGTATTCGTCATGCCTTCCCCGTCGCCGGTGAGGCTGATGACTTTGCCGGTCGTTTTGTCCAAAATCTTGATGTCGGCCAGCGGAATGGGCTTGCCGCCCGGGTCTTCCACCACCTGCACGATGAGTTTTGCGTAGTATTTTTCTTTTACCAATGGTATGATGTACTCCGGTTTGGCCGTGATTTCCGCTGCCGATACTTCCCGCATGTCCGTTTTGTAATCGGTTTTCGATGAAACAATCGAGTATTTCGTGCCCTTGCGCACCTGTACCTTCACGGCACCCTGCCGGTCGGTTTTCATCGGAGCGGTTTTGGCAGCCGTCAGGCCACCACCGTAAATCTTGTCCAGCATGTTGCCGTATTCGGTAGGCGTCATTTCCACCGAGGCTTCATAAAGTTTTTCATTCGTTTCCTTGTCCACCACCAGGATGGTTGCCTCCTCATCCTCCGGTGCGTATTTCCAGTGGTAAATATCGTCCATGCCCTGTGCATCCTTGTGCCCCCGGTCGCTGGCAAGGTAGCCCGACGTACCGCCGTTCAGCGACACGAAATTCACATCGTCGCTGCCCTGGTTCCACGGGTCGCCGAGGTTGCCTATCATTTCCCACTGACCGCTGGTGTTCTGTGAAGCAGCAAATATGTCAAGCCCGCCTGCACCTCCATGTCCGTCAGATGAGAAAAAGAGAATGCCCTGTTCGTCCAGAAACGGGAACAGTTCATTGCCCGTGCTGTTCAATGCAGCGCCGAGGCTCTCCGGGATGCTCCACACCCCGTTTTCGAGCTTGGCGGAGTACAAATCCATGCTGCCGTTGTTGGAGCCGGGCCGGTTCGAGGCAAAAATCAGCAGCGTACCGTCATGCGAAAGTGTCGGGTGGCAGGTGGAAAAGTCATCGCTGTTGAAGGGCAACGCCTCCACGTTCTCCCACCTGTCGCCCACGAGGTCGGCGGAGTAGAGTTTCAGGTCGATGACGTTTTGGTCATTTTTACCGCTGGTGTTGTTGCGGGAAAAAATCATTTTGTTGCCCGCCGGGTTGAAGGTGGAGGAACCGTCGTTGTATTTCCCGTTCACGCTGCCGGACAGCGACACCGGCTTCTGGAAGGTGCTGTCCGTTATTTTTTCGGCGTACTTCAGGTCGGTGTAGTCCCCCGCATTGTTCGAGGGGCACTTGAGGAAGCGGTTGCTTTTGGAAGAGGTAAAAATGATACCGTTGCCGAACGGCACCGGACTGAAATCAAGTTCTTTCGTGTTGATTTCCTTGATGTTTTTTAACTCGACACCTTGCGCCATAAGCTGTGAGCTTACGACAAGACCAAGAAGCAGAAGCAAGGGTTTCATATTTTTCATCTTATCCTTTTTTTGAATTATTGAGTGAATTTTGGCAGTCATTGGAAATGCTACGTCAATCCCTCGTTAAAAATAGCGCAGGCTTTTGATTGTACAGTCTTCGCAGGGGAAGGTGTAGCCCAGCATCACCTCGAAGCTGCCAGTAGTGGCTTGTTTCAGGTCGGAAAGCGTGAAGTCCATGGCAACACCGAGCCGGAGGCCGTTTTTGAAATGATAGACCAACAGGCCGTCAATCGAGTCGTCAAGACGGTACATGGCACCCACCATCAACGCATCGTAGAACATCACATTCAGATTGGCATCCAGGTCGAACGGCGAGTTCGGGTTGTAGCGCACCTGCACGTTTGGCAACAAATCGACATTCTGGCTGATGGGCAGTGTCAAACCTGTTTGCAAAAAGTAGGTGTTCACCTTGGCACCAAACTCGTTCTTGTCGGCGTACAGCGAGTTGGCGAGCATTCGTGGAATCGACAGGCCGAGGTAGAATTTCCTGTTTTTGAAATACACCCCCGGACCGACGTTGAACGTGGCGTTCGATTCCTCGCCAGTGCCAATTTCCGGGTCGGGATTTGTGACCTCACCATTGGTTTCTCCCCAATCAGAGCGGGCATTTTCAAACCTCACTCCCAAGCCCAGTGCCAGCACGTTGCTGTTTTTGAACTTGATTTTGTAGGCATAATCGGCACCGATGGTCAGGATTTTGTCCAAGCCGATTTTGTCCGTCAAAATATTCAGGCCGATGCCGCTCGAATTTTTGGCGATGGGCATGTGGCCGTAAACGTTGATATTTTTCGGGGAGCCATCCACGCCCGACCACCACTGGTTGCGGTAGATGGCACCGGCATCCAGTACATCTTTGGAGCCTGCGTAAGCCGGGTTGAAGTTCAGTTGGTTGAACAGGTTGAAGGTGTAGATGGCTTCACTCTGCGACCAGGCTGAGACGGTGACGAAGGTGATGAGAAGTGTATAAATTAGCTTTTTCATGTCCACAAAATTTTTGGATGATGGTTTTGATTGTTTTTGTGGGGGTTGACGGGTAGTTGCAACAACCACCCGTCAACCCGCCAATACTGCTACCGCAAGACTTTGATGTACCCGGCTTTCGGGTCGTCGCCACTGTTTTTGTCCTCCTCGAACAGGTAGAAATAAGTACCTGCCGGCACGGGCTTTTTATCGTTGTCATAGGTAGCGTCCCATCCCTCACTGTTGAGGTAGGGTTCAAAAACATGGATTTCATCACCCCACCGGTTGAATACCCGCAGGCGGTTGTTCGGTTTGCCTGTTACGCAGTCAATAATCAAGATGTCGTTGATTCCATCACCGTTTGGAGTCAGTACGTTGGGCACTTCGCACGCCACCTGGTAGGTGATGGTCACGGTTGCCTGATCGCAGGCATTCGGGCAATCCACGAGGCATATTTCATACACGAACTCGTCAGGTGAAACCAACGTGGTGCCTGGTGTGTAGGTGAACGAGCCGTCATCATTGATGTTAACCGTTCCGCCCGACGGGCCGCTGACCACCGTCACGGTGACACCGCCACTGGGAACATCGTTCGTCAAGACATTCCCATTGATCGACGTGATGGTGTTGCTGGTGAAAGTATCGTCATTGGCCACAGGTGCATCCGGTATCGTCACATCAATTGGGGCGGAGGAGCTTTCGCAACCGTCCACTATCACCGTCACCGAATAGCTGCCCGATGTCACCGGGTCGGGCACCTCGAAGGTCGGTACTGAAGTGGCCAACATGAGTACGCCGTCTTTGTACCATTCGTAGCTCACCGGAGTGCCCTGTTGCGGGTCTGTGGACAAAATCATATCGTCGCCCGGGCAAACGGTGCTCGGTGAAACGAAAATGGGCGGCGTTGGAATTTGCTGAACGTTTGCCTGAATTGACTGCGGCTCGGCTTCGCAACCATCGCTTGACTCGGCGGTGATGGTGAAGGTACCGGTGCTGTTCACAACCACATTGAAGGTGAAGGTGGTAACTGTTGTCACCATGCCGCTGGTATCGAAAGTCGGGCTGGTGAAATCCCAGTTAACACTCGAAGCGCCGTTCGGGTCGATGGTGAACGAAACCGTTGATTCCGAACCTTCGCAGAAAGTACCATTGCCACTCAGCACCGTGATGATGGGCTTCGGATTCACTTCGACGACCACGCTTTGCGAGTCTTCGCAATCACCCAATTTCACTGTCAAAATGTAAACACCTGTACCCAGCACTCCAATGTCGTTGACAGTAGCCGGGAATGGCCCCTGGCTTGGCACTGGCCCACCTGTGAACATGAAACCGTTTGGCCCGGTCCACATGTAGGTGACGTTTCCGAGGCCCGGTGTGCCGGTCCCGTTCAGCGACACATCCACGCCTTCGCAGTACGTGCCGCCACCCGTCACCGTCAGGATGCCAGGCGTTGGGTTCACATTAACTTGGGTACACACCGGTGGGTCGAGGACACAACCGGCGATAGATTCGAGTTCGAGGCAGTATTGGCCTTCGTCGTTTTGATCGACTTGGCCGAGGTCAAGCGTGAGTATGGAACCGCTGGGTGCCGTGCCGCTCTGTCCGGGGATTGCTGTACCGTTCAGCGTCCAGGTGAAAGTGATTGGAGTGCCGTCGGCAATGAAAATGATCGCCGTCAGTTCCACGTCATCGCCTTCGCAGTAGTCACCGCCGCCGTTAATCACGTTGTTGACCACCTCCGGTGCAGGGTTCACGATAACATCAATGCAAGCCGTGTCGGAACAAATGGTGGTCGTAGAAACGATGAGGCAATATTGGCCGCTCACCGGGTTGTCCACGTTGGCCGGAAATGGGCCGCCACATGGGGCAGTGCCTGTGAAACTGAAACCACCTGGGCCTGTCCATGTGTACGTCGCCGGGCCGGAGCAGGGGGCGATGTTGGTGCCGTTCAGGTTCAGGGTTTCGTTTTCACAAACCGGCGTATTGGCCGTCACTTCCAAGACCACGCCCGGCTGGAAATTGAACTGGGCACAAGCAAGGCTCGATACACAACCCTCGAAAGATTCCAACGACATGCATGCGAAACCTGATTGCGTGACAGGGATGCAGATGACTTCATTGCTAGTATTCGCCGTGCCGGTTGTTTGTGTGCCATTCGGCAAAATGATGGTGTAGAAGAACCCGGGCACTTCTGGGTTCAGGTTGGTGAAACAGATTTCAGCCGTTTCGCCGAGGCAATAATCACCTCCGCCCGACACTATTGAAATTACCGGGTTCGGATTCAACGTGATATTCAAGCTGTCAGGCTCGGAGGTGCAGCCATTGGCACTCACCACCAGCGTGTAGAGACCGCTTCCGTAAGTTGCCAGTGGCAACAAAATATCGCAGAACGGGACATTCCCATTTCCTGAGCCAGAGATGATATCGCCGTTTGGCGTTGTCCAGACGTAATCGAAACTTCCAATACCCGAAATCACCTGACCGCAAATTTCAAGCGTGTCGTTGTCGCACAGGGTAGTGTCGTTGTTTAAGATAATGACATCTGGCAACGGATTGAAACTAATATCTGCTGTTCCGCTATCGCTACAGCCGTTGGAAGCGATTACTTCCAGGATGTAAGTTCCTGCAAGTGTGGCAATTGGGCCAGCCGTAAATGGCCCGGCAGGCGTGGTTGTACCGCTCCCGATGACGGTGCCGTTCGGGTCAGTCCAGGTGTAGATGACAGAATCGGCAGAGCCTTCGCCTGTCCCTGAAAGAATCACGGAAGCAGATTCGCAGTACAGGCCGCCTCCGGTGACGGTTACCAACTGAATACCCGGGTTGACATTTACCAAGACCTGCACATCGTTGGAACTGCATCCAAGGGTGGAGTTGACTTCCAGCGTGTAGAGGCCAGCGTCAGCGGGAGTCACATTCGCAATGATGGCGGTGAGCGGGTCGAAACTACCCACCGTAAAAGGCCCGTAAACAGTACCTGTTGGGCCAACCCATTGGTAGGTCAAATCCCCCGCACTGACGGTATTGGTTGCCGTTAGCACCACGTCGCTGAATTCGCAGTAGGTGGAATCAGGTGTTTCGTCGACGATGTTGAGGCCGGGAAAAACATTCAAAGTCACTGTTTCACTGGATGTACATCCGGTGGCGTCGATGGTTAAAGTAACGGTGTAAACACCGGCATCGACGCCTTGTACGTTTGTCAGCGTCACGGAAGCCGGGTCGTTTGCATTGATGACTCCCTGTCCGACAACGCCGTTCGGGCCCGTCCAGACGTAAATGATGGTGCCAACACCTGTGACGCTGTTGATAGCGGTCAATACGACTTCCTGGCCAAGGCAGGCATCCCCACCGCCTGTGACAATGATATTGGGCGCAGGGAGCACATCAATGGTCACGGATTGAGGAACCGATGCGCAACCACCAGCCGTCTCCAACACCAGGGTGTACGTTCCGGCATCGCCCGGCGTCAAACTTGGTATTGTGACCTCGAAAGGCCCGCCTTCCGGCCCTGTTCCTGTGAATGGGAACAGCGGGTTGGCAGGGTTTGGCCCGGTCCAGGTGTAGGTTATCGGCCCGGTACCGGGATTGACGTTTTGTGCCGTGAAGGTGAGCGAAGTGCCTTCGCAGAAATCGCCGTTCGGACTGATGGCATTGATTTCAGGATTGGTGTTGACCACCACATCGAATGAAGCGGCATTGGAAACACAACCTACAACTGCACAAACTACTGTGTACGTGCCTTCAAAAGAATTATTGACATTGTTCAAATTCAGTGTAATCGGGTCGCCACCGTTCACGGTCTGCGTCACGTTGAAAATATTTGGCCCGTTCCAGGTGCAAATCATGGTAGTGATTCCCGGTGCGGAATTCGAGGCAACGAGTGTCACGTCTTCGTCGAAGCAGTAACTTCCGGCTCCTGAAACCGCCGTCAGCACCGGCGTTGGGTTGACTGTGATGGTGGTAGAAATCGGGGCGGAAACACAGCCGAGGTCGGAGGTCATCACCAGCGTGTAGGTGCCTTCGGCTGCCTCCTGCACACCTGGAATAGTCAGCGTGATGGGGTCGCCACCTGCGACTGTGCCTGATTCCATCCCTGGCGGCACACCCGGTCCGCTCCAGGTATAATTTATCGAATTTATCCCCGGAACGGTATTCGTAGCCGTCAGCGTCACGTCAGACCCGGCACAGTATTCTCCTCCACCTGCAATCGCATTTGCAGAAGGAGTCAGGTTAATGGCTACATCGATTGTTATGGTGTCTGCGCACAAAGTCGCTGTCGTTGCAATTACCTGATAGCTACCGGCATTGGCAAGTGTGGCAGTACCTACGTTTGCAATACTGGTGTCGGCAACGCCAATCGTTTCTGAAAAAGTGTAGCCAGATGGCCCTGACCACGAATAGGCCAAATCTCCGATGCCTGGAAAAGTGTTCGTGGCACTAAGCACCAAATCCTGGCCCGTACAAATCGTGCCTCCACCGCTCACAGCGGAGAGTTCGGGCGTGGCGTTTACACAAACGCACTCCGCTACGATGTTGATGAAGAGTTGTGTTTCAGGTATCGAAAATTCAATAAAAAACCATTGGTCTAAATATTTGTCGTTTCCTGCGTTGCTGGTATAAGTGTACGGAATCGTGGTTGGCAAAGCCATCCCCGGCGTACCGCCACCGCTGACACTGGTGGGGCCAAACAAATCGGAGTGGTCATAATAAAATAAGGAGGTGTCAGTATAAGCAGGTGGTGCATTCAACCAACCGAAAGTCACCCCACCGGGGTTGTTTTCCACATCGGTCAGAGCAATGTGCAGCTCGCCAAATCTGATAATGCCTTGATAGCTTAACAAGAAGGAATCCTGAATTGGAATCGGTACGCCCAAACCGTCATTTCCATCCCAGAAAATCGAATCCGGCCCTTCATTCAACGTCCCCATCAATGTCACGTCAACAGGGTCAGTGTAAAGGCCGTTGTTGTTGAGGTCAAGTTGCAAGGTGATATTGCCTCCGGTGGTTGTTTCAAAAATAAAATACCCACCCTTGCCAAATTGGAAGTAGCCAGGGGAACAAGGGAAGCCGCCAGGGTTAGCACCAACAACGT
>JACRAN010000025.1 GCA_016234735.1 Bacteroidota bacterium
GGGTTGAGCTACCAGGAAATCGCCGAGGCGCTCGGCCTGCCGCTCGACCAGGTGAAAGTTTACCTTTTCCGGGCACGCAAGGCGGTGCGGGAGAAATTGTTGAAATTGGAACCGAAAATGGAAAGCTGAAAATTAAAAATGGAGAATTGAAAATGGAGAATTAATAACGTGGAATGCAGAATTCTCAATTTTCAATCTTCAATTATCAATTGAATATGAAGGCGCTTATCGAAAAGTATTTTGAAGGGGAAACAACGCTGGAGGAGGAAGCAAGGCTCCGCAGTTATTTCAACAGCGGGCAGGTGGACGAGGCGTTGAAGGAGTACCAGCCGATGTTCCGGTTTTTCGCCTCCGAGCGAAAAATATCGGTGAGCGGGGGCTTCGATGAAGCCTTGCTCCAAAAACTGGAACCCCAAGCCAACGTGGTAAAAATGCGCACCTGGCCACGCCACTTGCTGCGGATTGCCGCCGTGGGGGCCGTGCTGGTGGCCGCCCTGGTTTTCCTGCAAAAACCGAACAACGGCCAGTCGCAGCAAGTGGCAGTGGATTGGAGCAAGTACGAAATCACCGACGAGCAGGTGGCCTACGATGAGACCGTGAAGGCCCTGCGGCTGCTCTCCTCCAAGCTGAAAAAAGGCTCGAAAAAAGCCGCCGACGAGGTGGAAAAAATGGAAAAAGTGGGAAAGTATTTTAATTGAAAATGGAAAATGGAAAATGTCTGACAAATTTTCAATTCTCCATTTTCAATTCTCCATTGATAAATCACCCGATTTTTTTAACTCATAAATTTTTAAAAATGAAATACCTGACCATCATTTTCGCTTTTATCCTCACCGCAGGATTCGCCTCCACCGTGTCCGCACAGGACGACGCCATCTCGAAATATTTTTCCAAGTACGTGGACGACGAGCGTTTCACCGTCGTGTACATCAGCGGGAAAATGTTCGAAATGATCAACAAAATGGAACTCGACCTCGACGACGAGGAAGCCCAGGCCATCCTGTCCGTTTGCAAAGACCTCAAGGGCCTTCGCATCCTGACCACCGAAGAGGACGGCGGCAAATTTTACCAGGAAGCCCTCAAAGTCATTAACACCCATGAGTACGAAACGCTGATGGAGGTTCGGGAAGGCAAGACCGAGAACGTGAAGTTTCTTGTGAAGCAGAGCAACGGCGGCACCACCCTCGACGAACTGCTCCTGCTCGTCGGTGGCGAAGACGAGGACTTCGTGCTGCTGAGTTTTGTCGGCAAAGTGGACCTCAACCAGGTCGGCAAGCTGTCGAAAGCCTTCGATAAAGAAAAGGGCGGCACCACTGCCCCAAAAAAGAACGACGAGTAGGTTTCCTTAACTATGAACGATGAACTATGAACGGTAGATGTGGTGGACAGCTAACAACGACAACGTTCACAGTTCATCGTTCATAGTTCATAGTTAAAAAAAAGAGCGCCATGAAGAACAATCTGCTATTGGTTTTCCTCCTCATACTGTTGCCAGGGCTGGCCATGAGCCAGAACCGTGCGTTGAACAAATTCTACCGTCAGCACAAACGGGAAGCCGGGGTGCAAAACGTCAAGCTGCCGGGCTGGGTCATCCGCCTGGGCAGCAAGATTGCCAAAAAACACGTGGACGAAGGCTCCGGAAAAGAAGCGCTGGGCCTGGCGAAAAATTTCGGCAAAGTGAAATTCATGTACTCCGAAGACGGGGTGAAAATTCCGGCGGAGCATGTCAAAAAACTGCACCAGGACTTGCTGGACAGCCACTTCGACGACCTCATCATGATTCGGGAGGGCGGCATGAACCTCCAGATTATGGTGGAAGAATACGGCGGTGTCATCCACAACCTGTTCATGATTTACAACGATTCCGAGGAAGGTGAAATGTTTTTCCTTTCCGCCAAGGCCAACCTGAGTTTGAAGGACCTGAGCAAACTGCTGAAAAAAGAAATGAAGGATAAATTGGAGCCGATTTTCGATGTGGACGAAGAAGAACCTGTCGAGACGGCGCTCTGAGCAATTGTTGATGGGTTTATTTGATGATTTGTTTATCAACAAATAAACGAATAAACAATTAAACAAAAAAAGGCAGCGAAGCATTTCGCTGCCTTTTTCATTTCCGGTTTGCTCTGATTTCTTTTGAAACTTCCTACTTTCGCACCTCAACTTAAAAACAAAAAAAAATGATGAATATCCTGACTTCCACACGATTCCGCCCCGGGGTGCTGCACGGGGAGGAAGTTACCGACCTGCTCAACCACGCCAACGACAACAACTACGCATTGCCTGCGGTGAACGTCATCGGCACCGACTCCGTGAACGCCGTGCTCGAAACGGCCAAGGCCGTCAATTCGCCCGTGATGATTCAGTTTTCCAATGGTGGCGCTGTTTTTTTTGCAGGCAAGGGCCTGTCGAACGAAAACCAGCGGGCGGCGGTATTGGGCGGCATTTCCGGTGCCATGCACATCCACACACTGGCGGAAGCCTACGGCGTGACGGTCATTTTGCACACCGACCACTGCGCCAAAAGCCTGCTGCCCTGGGTGGACGGTTTGCTGGATGCCGGGGAACGGTATTTTGAAGCCAAAGGCTACCCGCTGTACAGTTCCCACATGCTCGACCTGTCGGAGGAACCCATCCACGAGAACGTGGAAACCTGCGTAAGCTACCTGAGACGGATGCAGGGCCTCGGCATGACGCTGGAAATCGAATTGGGCGTGACGGGCGGCGAGGAAGACGGCGTGGACAACTCCGACCTGGACAGTTCCAAGCTCTACACCCAGCCCTCGGAAGTGGCCTACGCCTACGAGGAACTGAGCAGGGTGAGCGACCGCTTCACCATCGCCGCCGCCTTCGGCAACGTACATGGCGTTTACAAGCCCGGCAACGTGAAGTTGCAGCCCGTCATTTTGAAAAATTCGCAGGACTACGTTCGGAAAAAATTCAACACCAGCCGGGAGCAGCCCATCAACTTCGTTTTCCACGGCGGCAGCGGTTCCAGCCGCGAGGAAATCAGGGAGGCCATCAGCTACGGTGCCGTCAAAATGA
Source organism: Bacteroidota bacterium (assembly GCA_016234735.1). Lineage (GTDB taxonomy): Bacteria > Bacteroidota > Bacteroidia > Chitinophagales > Saprospiraceae > UBA6168. The sequence continues at coordinate 3,043 of JACRAN010000025.1, forward strand.
ACATCGACACCGACATGCAGTGGGCGTTCTGGGAGGGTGTGAAAAATTATTACGAAGACAAAAAAGGCTACCTCCAGGGCCAGATCGGCAACCCCGATGGCGACGACAAGCCGAACAAAAAATACTACGACCCGCGTGTGTGGCTGCGCAAAGGCGAGGAGACTTTCGTGAAACGGTTGAAAACCGCCTTTGAAGATTTGAACTGCATCAACCGGAATTCTTGAACGATGAACTATGAACGGTGAACTATGAACCATGCAAGATGATGCTGAAACTTAATTGATTTGAGTTGTTCACCGTTCATAGTTCATCGTTCATCGTTAGTTCCCACGCCGCCTCAGCCAGTTTAACGGTCAGATTCTCCATGAAATAGCTCCCGGCGGCGGGGTCGGCCACCCGGTCAAAATAACTTTCCATTTTCAAAATATGCTGCACGTTGCGGGCCATCCGGCGGGAGAAATCGGTGGCTTGTGGATTGGCTTCGGTGACATCGGAGGGCAGCACCGTCAGCCGGTCGGCCCCGCCGATGACGGCGGACATGGCCTGCGTCGTGGCCTGGACCAGGTTGTCGTTGGGGCTTTCCGCTTGCTGGTTCAGCGGGAAATGTGCTTCGATGGTGGGCATTCCATGTTCAAGCCCCCACGCTTTTTGGACGTTGGCCCAGAGCAGCCGCAGCGCCCGAAGTTTGGCAATTTCGATGAAATAATTTTTGCCAACGGCCACCGAAAATTGCAGGTGCCGGTGGATGTCCGCAGCCGAAAATCCTGCCTCCGTCAGTGTGGACAGCCAATCGTTGCCTTGCCGGACGGTGTTCGCCAACTCCTCCACAACGTTTCCATCCCCTGGAAAAAAGGCGGTGCCGTTGACAGGCAACACGGCGAAACCGGGCAAATTTTCGTGCACAAACCTGAGTAGTTCCACCACATCGACCCCATCGTTTGCCTCCCAGTTGACCGAGCCTCGGAGTTGAGCGGGGTCGTGGCCCTGCGATTTGGCATGTTGGTAAAAATTTAGGAGGAGTTTTTCGGGTGCAGCTTCGTTGTTTTTCAGCAAAAAATGAACGGAGACGAGCGAGAGGTCGATGCCGTGCAGCAGGGAGGCCACCTGCTCCGGGCCGGGATTTTCTTGCAGCACAAACCGGGGTGCCTCCACACCAAATCCGAGCGCCGACA
>JACRAN010000218.1 GCA_016234735.1 Bacteroidota bacterium
CCAATACTGTCACCACAAATCCCACCATGAAAATATTGTAGGAAATGGACAGGAAGCGGTACTTCCGGTCGAGCACCTTGCCGAGGTGGTAGAGGTCACGGGTCATGTTGCCGTAGAGCAGGTCGCTGTCCTGGAACATTTCGTCCATCAACTCCTCGTAGCGTTCGAGCTTGAGGGAGGTGAAATTTCCGAAAAACACCAGGTTGCGCTTGGCTTCGTCAATTGGCGTGGCATCGTTGATGACGGACGTGACCTTCGGGCGGGCGGCCAGCACGGCGAAGATGAGCGACGTGAGGCCGGTCACTAAAAAAATCACCACCGGCATCAGCACCGCCGGGTTCGTCTCGGCCAGGTTGCGGAACGAAACCACCGAAATCATCACGGAAATCAGGATGGCGTTCACGCTGATCATCATGTTCGCCTTGTTGTCGGCGATGGCGCTGAGGTTGATGTGGGTGCGGTAATTCGTGCGGAAAAACGTCTGCGCCCCCGGCGACAACCGCCGCTTGAGGCTCTGGAATTTTTTGTCCGGGTGGTGGTCGGGCATGTCTTTCAGCCTGCGTTTGTCGAGCCGTTCCTTCAGCGCCACGAGGTGCCCGGCGACGATGGGTTCGCAACTGATTTTGGCCTGCGACGTGTAAAAACGAACGTTCAGCAACTGCTGCATCTGAAACTGCTCCCACTCCTCCTTCGCAAAATGGCGGTTGAGCAGCAACTCCTGCTCCAGCCGCATCAGTGGCGAATTTTCAAAAAATTGGCTGCCAAAATGCACCGAATTCACAGCATCGGACAGCAACTGCGCCTCCGTCGTGCGCTGCGGTTGGTCGGCAAACAGCGACCGTAACGTGCCGATGATGGCCGTCTTTTTTTCCGGCGAAAACTGGTGGGCGGCAAAAAAACGTTCGGCCAGTTCCATGCTCTTCGGCTCCGGGTTCTGATAATCGAACAGGTACCCGGCGTTGCTGAACCAGGCCGCCAGCGCCGCCGTCTCCCACTCCGCCTCTGCGAAGCCGTTGGCCTCGGCCAGGCTGTTCACGGTCCTGGCGATTTCCATCGTTTGGCGGTAGGTGCGGAAGATGAGGCGGGAGTCGTTTTTCTGGTTGAACAGGTTCAGCACAAATTGCTGTGCCAACGTGGCGATGTCTGTTTGCGAGATGATTTCTTCGGAAGCGGAGTGCTGTTCCCGGCTCATGTGATGTTTTTGTTTGAAAGGCAAGGTAGGATGATTTATTTTAAAAAAAAGTATTTCAGCAGCGATAATTCAAGGTCTCATCATTTTGGCGAGCATTGTCTAACTTTGGCCGCACGGATGGTTTGGAGACTGAAAATGAGGCGCTAACAAATTTGCATCCACAAAATCCGAGACCATTTCGCCCTTTTCCGTCTCAACTCCCAACTGTTTTACAGACACTTTTTTTCATCAAAAAATAAAAAATCCTACATGGCAAACTTACTCGATTTGTTGCAAAACCAACTCGGAGGCAACGTCATCGACCAACTCAGCAACCAAATCGGCGGCGCCGACCGCCAGCAAACCGCCACCGCCACGCAAGGCATCCTGTCCACGCTCCTCAGCGGCCTGGCCAAAAACGCCTCCACGCCGGAGGGCGCTGCAAACCTCTCCAACGCCCTCGACCGCGACCACGACGGCAGCGTACTTGACAACCTGATGGGCCTCATTGGCGGCGGCCAACCGGAGCCACAGCAGTCCCGTGCCCTCAACGGCGCAGGCATCCTAAACCACATACTCGGCGACCGCCAAAGCGGTGCCATCGACATGATCAGCCAGATGAGCGGCCTCGACAGCGGCAAAACCGGCAACCTGATGACCACGCTCGCCCCCATGGTGATGGCCATGCTGGGCCGCCAAAAACAACAGCAGGGCCTCGACACCGGCGGCCTCGCCGGCCTGCTCAACGGCACCGTGACCCAACAAAAACAGAGCGGCAACCCCATCATGGATATGGCCAACCGGTTCCTCGACAAGGACGGCGACGGCTCTGCCCTCGACGATGTGGCGGGCATGGTCGGCAAAGGTTTGTTGAGCAGGCTTTTCGGCGGGCGATAGTTGTGAAATTGAGAAATTACGAAATTGAAAAAATTAGGCGCAAGCGCCTGATATTCTTTCTTTTAGTATCTATTCAGCACGGTATTGAGGTGACATCTTTTTCCTGCCTGGCAACTGAAAATTAAGCGGGAGATTCGAGGGAAAAAGGTGTCATCTCGATGAGGCCGCAATGAGATGACACCTTTTCCCCTCGAATTTCTTTCCAAAACCTAAAAATTCTGCAAAGGAAAAAGATGTCACCTCATGACTGAACAGTCACATCTTTTGTAAAAAAAAACACCGGAAGGGCGTGGCTTCGCACACGCCCTTTTTATTTTTGGGCAAATGAAAAATCAACCATACCTCGACCTTTCACCGGAAGTAAAAAACGCCCTGCAACACGGCCAGCCCGTCGTGGCGCTCGAAAGCACCATCATCTCGCACGGGATGCCCTTCCCCGACAACGTGGAAACGGCACTGCGGGTGGAACGAGCCGTTCGGGAGAGCGGTGCCGTGCCTGCCACCATCGCCATCATCGGCGGCAGGCTCAAGGCAGGGCTGTCCGAAGCGGAAATCGAACACCTCGGCAGGGCCGGGCAGGAGGTGGTGAAAACCAGCCGCCGCGACATCCCGTTCATTTTGGCGAAAAACAGCACGGGCGCTACCACCGTCGCCGCCACGATGATTATCGCTGAAATGGCAGGCATCCGCATCTTCGCCACCGGCGGCATTGGCGGTGTACACCGGGGTGCTGCCGAAACGATGGACATCTCCGCCGACCTGCCCGAACTGGCCCGCACCAGCGTGGCCGTCGTGTGCGCCGGTGCCAAGTCCATCCTCGACATCGGCCTGACGCTGGAGTACCTCGAAACGCACGGCGTACCCGTCATCGGTTTCCAGACGGACGAATTCCCCGCCTTCTACACCCGGCGCAGCAGCTTCGGCGTGAACTACCGCCTCGACACGCCGGAGGACATCGCTAAAGTGTTGAAAATCAAGTGGGAAGCAGGTTTGCAAGGCGGCGTGGTCATCGCCAACCCCATCCCCGAAGCGCACGAACCGATGCTCGCCCCCATCCAGCGGGCGACCGAAATGGCCCTCGCCGAAGCCCTCCGGCTGGGCATCCGGGGCAAGGAAACCACGCCGTTTTTGCTGTCAAAAATCAAGGAACTCACAGGCGGCGAGAGCCTCCGGGCCAACATCGAACTGGTGCTGAACAATGCCCGGCTGGCAGCAAAAATTGCAGTGGCCATGAGTTTCCAGCAATCGTCAATCGTAATTCGTAAATCGTAAATCCCTCCATCTCCCCCCGTCCGAATAAATGAAAACTGCCCCCGGTTTCGGCGGTTTTTTCAATTCCACCCGGCAGCCGTTGCCGTCGGTGCGAAAGCGGTACTGCTCCGTCTGGTAGTCGCCGGTGCCGATGCCGTGCAGCCACCACCAGTTGCCCCACTGCTTGAATTGCAGCCTGAAAACGCCCACTGAATCAAGATTGGCTGTCAGGCCGTCCGTCGGAGAGGTCAGGTTGATTTGGGCAATTTGGTAAAAATCGCCGACTGGTTTCTGGCCGCCCACATACCGCAGGGCGTGTTTCAGCGCCAGGTTTTTTCGGGAAAAATCCTTGAACATGGGCACCCCGTTGTAGTTTTCCGGGAAGGCCAGCACGTACACCTCCGGTGCATCAGGCCAGCGGAAATCACGCAGCAGCCCGTTGACGATGCAGGCGCTTTGCTGCCAGTTGACGCTCATTTTTTGCAGCAAAAAAACGGACACGAGCAGCCACGCAGCGAGCAGTCCGCAGCGCAGCCAGCGAGGAAAAAATTGCAGCAACGCCACCAGTCCGATTAAGAAAAACAGCGAGGCGAGGTAGCCGTAGCGGTCGTTTTCGCCCTGCAAAATCCAGGCGACGTAGAGATTGGCCACCGGAGCGAGGGCGAGGAAAAACAGCGCCCAACTGAGTGCTGCCGCCCGAAATCTGGCTTGTATTTTTTTGAAAAAAACAACCGTTGCCACGACCGCCAGCACACCGAGCGCCAGGCCACCGTAGGCGACCGCCGGTTTTTCAAAAAACTGCATCAGCGCCTCCTTCCAGCCATGCGGCCAGTCCCGCCAGAACAGCAGGTATTTGCTGAAATATTTCAGGCAGTTGGCGGCGAGGTTGCGCAGGTCGAAGTTCAGGTGGACACCCTCGCCGTAGTGCCCGACCCAGCCGCCGAGCAGGAGTTTGTTGAGCAAAAAATAGCCTGCGAGCAGCAGGACGTGCGGGAGGATGACACCCCTGACCCCTGAAGGGGAACCACGCAGGAAAATTCTTCGGAGAAGTGGCAGGTGTGGTTCCCCTTCAGGGGTCAGGGGCAAAAAAATCAGTACCCACGCCAACAACGGCAGTGCCAACGCCAACTCAAATGTGAAGAGCGCCACGACGAACAACCCGTGCGACCACCACAGGTGCCGCCGCCGGTTTTGCTCGGAATATTTCAGCAAAAACAGCAACGAGCCGAACATCAGCAGGGTGCAAAAAAGGAAGTTGAAGCACACCTTCCACACCACCGCATCGGCCTGGTAGGGCGAGAGCAGGAACAGCAGACTGGCCGCCAGTGCGGGTGCGAAGGGGCGGTCGTGGCCGGTTTTTCCGAAGATTTTTTTGGCCAAAAGAAAACCCAGGAAACCATTGGCAATGTGCAACGAGGTAAAAACCAAGTACCACGGCAGCCCGTTCGTGCCGAAGCATTTCACAAAAAGAAAGAGGAAAAAATTGGTGACCTGGTGCAGTGCCGGGAAGCCGAAGCAATGGAGAAAATCACGGAACGGTGCCCCATCGAGCCGCTCCATCAGGCCGGTGAAGTCGGTGACGAAGCCCGCCTGCACCGTCTTGCCGTACAGCAGGTGAACACTGACGGAAAACGCCAGCAGCACGAGGGCGTTTTCACGAAAAATGCGGTTGTGCCAAAGTGAATGCATCGGATCCTTCCGGGTTTGCCGGGAGTGCGTAATTTTGGCACTCCTTTGAAATCAGGGCCAACTTCCGAAAAAATGCCCGATTTTTTAGAAGTGAGGGGTGAGACAGTGAGAACGTGAGGTTCCATCCTGATAGCTATCGGAATGGATTTCAGCATTTTAAATTCAAATCACTTTCTCAAACAACTCACGGCTCAAGAGGAACGATGTTGCCGATGAACCGTTTTTTCAGCTTTTTCGCCCTCCTTTTTTTGGTAAAAACCGCCGCCGCCCAAGTGAGCGCCAAAGCCACCATGGACAGCACGCACATGCTCATCGGCGACCAGATGCGGCTGCGCATCGAGGTCAGTGCAGCGAAGGATGCCGTCATCCAACCGCTCAGTGCGGGCATGTCGGCGGACTCCACCATCGAGTTTTTGGCGGAAAGCAAGTGGGATACCCTGCAAAAAAGCGGCGACAATTTGCGCTTGCGCAAGGACCTGGTGTTCACCGCCTGGGACTCCGGCTACCTGCGGGTACCTGCCATTCCGCTCGTTTTTTCGCAAGACGGCAACCGGGACACGACCTTCACGAGGGACATCCCCATCCGGGTGGACCTGCCCGTGGCCGACACGACGCTGGCCGACATCAAACCCATCATCGGGGAGCCTGCCACCTGGCAGGATTTCATTGGGTACATCGTGGCGGTGGCTGCATTGGCGCTGGTGATTGTGCTGGTGGTGTTGCTCCGCAAACGGAAGGCGCAGCCCGTCCGTCCCGCCCAAAAACCCGCCGTGCCCCTCCCGCCGCACGAGGTGGCTTTGCAAAAATTGGCGACGTTGAAACAGCAGCAGCTTTGGCAAAACGGGCAGGTGAAGGAATACCACAGCGAACTGACGTACATCGTGCGGGAGTACCTCGAAAACCGCTACGGCATCCTGGCGCTGGAGCAAACGACCGACGAAATTCTGACACAGTTGCGCCAGCAGGGTTTCGGTGCTTCGCTGTCTGAAAAATTGGCCGACCTGCTGGAAACCGCTGACCTCGTGAAGTTCGCCAAGGCGCAGCCCACCGCCGAATTCCATGAGCGGGCGATGGACATTGCGCAAGCATTCATCCTTGAAACCAAACCTGCCCCTGCCCTGGCAGGCACAACCGAAACGAAAGATGTTCACTGACATCAGCTTCCAACATCCCTGGTTTTTCCTGCTGCTGCTGGCGCTCCCGGCTGTGGCCTGGTGGACGTACCGCCACCGGCAGCACCACCATGCCACGCTGAAAATGCCGACGCTGGAAGCCGCACGGGGCGTGAAATCGTGGAAAGGCGAGCTGCAAAAACTGCTGCCGGTGCTGCGGGCACTGGCGTTCGTGGCGCTGGTTTTTGCGCTGGCCCGCCCCCAGCGCACGTTGAAGGAGGAGACCATCAAGGCCGATGGCATCGACATTTTCCTCGTCATCGACCTGTCGAGCAGTATGTTGGCGCAGGACTTCAAACCCGACCGACTGGAAGTGAGCAAGCGGGTGGCTGTCGAGTTTGTTGCCAAACGCCAGTACGACCGCATCGGGCTGGCGGTGTTCTCCGGTGAGGCGTTCACGCAGTGCCCGCTGACCACCGACCACCGGGTGCTCACCGACTTCATCGAGCGGCTCCGCTGCGGCATCCTCGAAGACGGCACGGCCATCGGCATGGGCCTCGCCACCGCCGTCAACCGCATCAAGGACAGCCCGGCCAAAAGCAAGGTCATCATCCTGCTCACCGACGGCGTGAACAATGCCGGGTACGTGAAGCCACTCACTGCCGCCGAAATTGCGAAGGAATTCGGGGTGAAAGTTTACACCATCGGGGTCGGGAAGGAGGGACAGGCCGTGTCGCCCATCAGCCGCCGCAACGACGGGAGCTACGTCTTCGGGCTTGCACAGGTGGAAATCGATGAGGAATTGCTGAAACAAATCGCCGACATGACCGGCGGCAAATACTTCCGGGCGACGACGGCCCGCAGCCTCGAACAGATTTACAACGAAATCGACCGGCTGGAAAAAACCGAAATCGAGGTGACGAGCGTCAAGCGGTACAGCGAGGAATTTTATCGTTTTGTGCGGCTGGCGCTGTTGCTGCTGCTTATGGAACTGGCGCTGCGGTACACGGCTTTGCGGTCAATTCCTTGAGGTTTGACGGGGCGTGATTGGAGAACGGATGACACGGATGCAGCGGATTTGAACGGATTTTTTTTAACCAACAAACAGCAAAAAAATCCGCTTGAATCCGCTGCATCCGTGTCATCCGTTCTCCAATCACGCCTCACAGGAACCTCGCTTTCAACTCCGGCGTGGGCAGCCAACACGCCTCCTGCCTGCCGAACCAGCGGTAGCGGTTCCGGGCAATCCAGTCGTACACGGCATCCCGCACGAACTTTGGCACGATGCGGAACACGCCCAACAGTTTCCAACCACCCCCCAGGTACTTCAAAATCCGCAACGGAACGTCGGAACGGGTGAGGGCTTTCCCGCCGTCCACCAGCACCACGGTGTTCAGTTCGCTCACCGGCAGGTTGAATTTTTGGAGCAACTGTTTCCCCGTTTCCGATTGCAGCGAAGCGAAGTGGAACCGCCCTGCCGGGTCGTGCCGGATGACCCACTGCACGGAGGCGTTGCAGAGGTTGCACACGCCGTCGAAGAGCAGAATTGGGGATTCGATATTGGAAATTGGAAATTGGAGATTGGACATATTTTATTGAAAATCAGATTTTTATAAAATTTTTCACGGCTTCGAGGGCGTTCTGAAAACGCCCATCGCCCTGACCGTGTACTTCCGTGAAATCGGCTCCAAGCGCTGCCAGTTCCCTTCGGTAAAGTTCCAGCAAAACCGTCCGGTCGTCCGGGTTTTCCCGCTGCGGGTCGAACGCCCAGGGCAGGTCGGGCAGGCAGAGCAGGTAGTGGTCGGCCCGTCGTTGCTGCACTTGCGCCAAAATCCAGGGGTGGCAATCGCCGTACCGAACCTCCGACCAGATTTTCAGGACTTCGAGGCCGGTGTCGAAAAAAAGCAGCCCGTTGGCTTGCCCCGTCATCTCCTCCTCCAACGCCACCTGGCCCCGTGCGATTTCCAGCAGGTCGTCCTGCGCGTAGGGCCGCCCCAGTGCGTCGAGGTACTGCCTCGCAAACTCAGGCACCCAAACCGTGCCGAAGTGCGCCGAAAGCTGCCCGGCCAAAGTGGTTTTTCCGGTCGATTCCGGGCCGGTGAGGACGATTTTTTGCATGAAAAAATTAGTGTGAAAATGCCAATTGCCGCCTATTTTTGGCTGAAAATCGGGGCATCAGAACCTAAACAATTGATAGACAGATTGGTTATTCCCCGACACAAAAGCGGCTATGCACGACATCGCACCATCCCATCGCTGGCGGGACGACTACGATTCGGCCCAGGACAAAAACTCACCGTTTCACGGCCGGGTGTACGATGAATTTTATTACACCCAGAAGATTTACGACCATTTCATCCATCCCCATTGGGACGAATTTGGCTCGCAGACGCTGTACCTAAAAATCCTGTACGCCGACTACGAACTGGGCTTTGCCGTCTTCGAAATGCTCGGCGAATGGAACGACTGCCTCTACAACGACGTGATGTTCCTCAAGCGCGACGTGGCCGACGAACTCATCCGGCACGGCATCCACAAATTCATCCTCATCGGCGAAAACGTGCTGAATTTTCACGGCTCCGACGACTGCTACTTCGAGGAGTGGTACGACGACGTGAAGGACGACGACGGCTGGATTTGCCTGCTCAACCTGTTCCCACACGTGGAGGAGGAAATGAAAGACACTCACCTGCACTACTACGCCAACTTCGGGCGGCAGTTCAACGAGGTCAACTGGCGGATGCTCCGGCCCAGGGATTTGCTGCTCAAAGTGGAGTCGCTCATGCAGAAGCGGCTCAAATGATATTGGGAATTAGGTATTAGGAATTGGGTATTAGTTATTGATAATCAGCTTCTTAGAAAACACCCAATGCCTAATATCCAATTCCCAATACCCAATTTCCAACCTACTTACATTCCCTGTAAAACCGCTCCACCTGGCGGTGAAAATCCACGAGCGTGTTTTCCGATAAAAAACCGGAATTGTCGATGTTGCGGTGCAGCAGCAGGATTCTGGAAACCACGTCTTCCGGCACGTCGGAGCGGGTGGCCAAATTTTTGGCAAACGCCTCGTTCAACTCCTTCGTAGGCACATGGTAGCGCTCCCGCACGAAGTTCAGGAAGAGCCTCATTTTTTGCTGTGCCAGTTGCTTGTGGTTGTTTTGGATAAAAAACAACCTGCCGATGGTGCCGATGAATTCCAGCGAGGTGTTGGAGTTGTGCTCCAGCACGGGGATGACCCGCTGCCGCCGTTTCGCCCGAAAAATGAGGTACAACACGGCCAGGCCGAGCAGCAAGTACCACACCCATGCCAGCGGCGGCTGCGAGAGGATGTACTTCAACGGACTGGGCTGGCGGGCTGACCCGGACGGATTGGCCAGCCCCGGCTCCCGCTCGTCCCAGTAGATTTTGCCGGCTGGCAGGTGGGAAAAAACCTTCCCCGCGTAGTCCAGCCCCCGCTCCCCGATGAGGTGCAGGTTGGTGAATGCCAACGGCGTGGTGTGTAGGTAAAATTCACCCCTGCCGCAGGTGGCTTTGGCGAAGTTGGTGTGCTCCCCGTTGATTTGCCCCAGCGATGCAAACACCGCCTGGTAGTCGCAGAAGAACCTGGGGGGCAGGTAGTTCCATTCGTAGTTTTGAGGGGCATTAAAAAAAAGAAACCGGTACGGGTAGCCCTTTTCGTCCTGGAGGCCGGGGTGCTGGAAATTGAGCGTGGCCAGCGTGTCTTCGAGGTAAAATTTCGTTTCGGTCAGGTAAATGGAGTCTTCGTAAGTTGAAGAATTGAGGCACTGACCTTGCCCCAGCGAGTCGAGCAACTGCTCCGGAATGTACGGGGCGGCAATGAGCGCCCGGTTGCCCCTTTCCACGAACCGCAGCAATTCGTCCAACCCGGCAGAGTCGATGAAAAAATAAGACCCGATGAACACGAAACTGCCGGAGTCCAACTTCCCGCCGAGGCTGTCTTCCAGCACCTCAAAATCCTGGCCGGGGTGATAGGTTTCCAGCAGGTTGCGGACGAGGTAGGTGCCGTAGGGGTCTTTGCTGTCGGGCCGGTAGTGTTCCCACCAGCTAACATATTTGCCACTGCTGCCGAACAGGAGCAACACCAGCACGAGCAACAAAATAGCCGCTCCGGCAATGATGGGTATTTGTTTTCTGGACATCTTTTTTCGTTAGGTCGTCTCCCGCTGCGCCTGCACCGCCGCCGCCGTTTGCCTGAATTTCGTTTCCAATTCCTGAAAATCCACCCTCGTCACCGCTGTTTTCCCGTACCAGACCCGCTCGAAAATCAGCGTCACCTCACGCACCGGGCCGAACAGCGGCGAGCCTGCCAGTTCCTTCAGGTACTCCCCGTTGGTTTTGTCCCGCTTCCAGCGGATGTGTTTTTTTAGTGCCAATTCCTTCAACACTGCGAGGTAGTGCAGCCGCACGGCCAGCGGAAAATCGCCCGCCGCCGCTGCCCGCCGGATGGGGTCGTTGAGTTCCGCTTCGTGCAGGTTCTCCTCAATATTTTCAAGTTCGATGTCGCTCACGGAGGGTTTCAACTTGCGGTTCTTCGGGACGAACAGGTTTTCCCCGCCCGCCATTTTCACGATTAAAAAAACAAGAAGTGCAATCGCCAGAAAAACCGCCACGTACTTGAAAAACGGCCCCATGCCGGTGATGGTAGGGCCTGAGCGTTTCTTTCTTTCCTTCTTTTTCCCGGAATTAGAGTAGTCCATGCCTTCCTTCAGCGACTTCCATTTTTTTTGGTCAAAACCATGTGGCTGCACGGTTTGCTCAAGGTAGGCATCCTGGGCGATGTTGGTTGCCTGCGAAAACGTGTCCGCCTGCTCGTACACGTCCTCCTGCGCCAGCGTGTCTTCCTGTGCCTTCGCGGTGAAAAGCAGTAGCGTGAAGAAAAAAAGAAGGGGAAAAAGTCGGGGCATCAAGCTGATTTTGACAAAAACCAAATGTAGGATTTCCTTCGGGGAATTATAAAAAAGGCTGGAAGGATGTTTTTCAGGCGCAGCGTTTTCAAGCGGTAACTTGTTCACTTTCAGTTATTTCCATCAAACCTTCGGCGTTGAGCCGTTCCGACCTGACGGAAAATATCGAGTTGATCATCGCTTCATCGAAGGGCATTTCGATGCGGATGTAGTTGTCCGTGAAGCCCGACATCCTGCCCGGCACGGAGCTGTTTTCAAACAACACTGGTCTGGTTTCACCCAAATGTTTTTGGTAAAAAAAGCGCCGTTTCTTTTCGGAGAGGATGGTCAGCATCTCGTTCCGGCGGCGGCGCTCGTGCATCGGCACCGGGTCGGGCATTTCGGCGGCGGGGGTGTTGGGGCGCTCGGAGTAGGTGAACACGTGCAGGTACGACACGTCGAGTTCGTTGAGGAAGCGATAGGTTTCCAAAAAATCCTCCTCCGTCTCGCCGGGAAAACCCACGATGACATCCACGCCGATGCAGCAGTGGGGCATTCGCTGCTTGATGAGCGCCACCCGTTCGGCGTAGAGTTCCCGGCGGTAGCGGCGGCGCATGACGGTCAGTTGCTTGTTGTTGCCGCTTTGCAACGGCATGTGGAAGTGCGGCATGAACCGCTGCGACTGCGCCACAAACTCGATGATTTCCTCGTTGCAGAGGTTCGGTTCGATGCTCGAAATGCGGAACCGCTCGATGCCCTCCACCTCGTCCAATGCCCGTATCAAGTCGATGAAAAGCGCTTCTTTTTTGGGCTTCATGCCTTCAATGACCTCCGTGCCGTTGCCGAAGTCGCCGATGTTCACGCCTGTGAGCACGATTTCCTTCACGCCCATGTCCGCAATTTTCCACGCATTTTCCACCACACTTTCGACCGTGTCGCTGCGGCTCTTGCCCCTTGCCAGCGGGATGGTGCAGAAGGTACACCTGTAGCCGCAGCCATCCTGCACTTTCAGGAAGGAGCGGGTGCGGTCGCCGAAGCTGAACGCATGGGTGAAGGTGTTGGCCTCCTTCACCTCGCCAGCCTGCACGAGGCCCTTGCCGGGCGCTTTGCTCAGGTTGTCCACGAACTCCAGGATGCGGAATTTCTCGGAAGCACCGAGCACGAGGTCCACGCCGGGGATTTCGGCAATTTCCTGCGGCTTGAGTTGGGCGTAGCAACCCACGACCACGACGTTGGCATTCGGGGATTTTCGCAGCGCCCGCCGCACGATTTGGCGGCACTTCCGGTCGGCGAAATCCGTCACCGAGCAGGTGTTGATGACGTAGATGTCGGCACCTGCCTCGAAGTCCACCTCCAGGTACCCGGCATCCTCGAAGAGCCTGCCAATGCTGGAGGTTTCGGAGTAGTTGAGCTTGCAGCCGAGGGTGTGGAATGCGACAGATTTTGGCGTTGCCATTTTTAAGGATTGAAGGATTGTAGGACAGAAGGATTGAATGTTTCTGCCTCCATTGCGACGGCAAAGGTACGACAGGCTTTTGGGAACAAAAAAAACGGAACCGCCCAACGGGCAACTCCGCTTTCAAGTTGTATATCCAAAAGTTCCGAGTCTCAAAAAAAACTCAAAACTCGTAACTCTTCACTCAAAACTCCCTTCTCACTGGATTCCCAATTTTGCTTTCACGAGTTTTGTCACGTCGGCAGTTTCGTCGGCGTACAAAATAACACCGGACTGTGCATCAAAAATGAACTGGAAGCTGCCCTCTTTGGCCACGTCCTGAATGGCGGTGTTCACCTTTTCGAGGACGGGTTGCATCTCTTTTTGCTGCTTGGCAGACATGTCGGATTCCATCTTCTGGCTGTAAGCATACAGTTCCTCCTGCATTTTTTGCAGTTCTGCCGATACGGTCTCTTCCTCTTTCGGTGTCATTTCGCCTCGCTGTTTTTTCTGTGCGGCGGCCTCCTGTTTTTGTTGGAAGGCGGCAACTTTGGCTTCGCCGTCTTTTTTCAAGATGGTCTGGTATGCCTCCAGCGAAGATTGCAGTTGCTTCATCTCCGGCATTTCGCTCAAAATGGCGGCAGAGTTGACGTAGCCAAACTTCTGCGCCTGGGCCATGCCAACGAAGCAAAACAACATGGCGGTCAAAAAACCTGCTTTAACGAAAGTCTTGATCATTGTTCGAGAAATGTTTTTCATGGTGTATCCGTCCTCCGGCGCTTTCGCCGGGCAGAGGGTTTTCCGTTTAAAAAGTGTGCAAAAATAGCAAAAAGGTTGGCACACACGATTTCGGATTTACGATTTCGGATTTCGGATTGGGGGCGCAGCATGATACATTTGTAAAAGGCAGTTTTCAAATCAAGCAGTCCCCGCCGAAATCCGCATTCCGAAATCCGCATTCCGAAATCGTGTGTGCCCAATCCGAAATCCGAAATCACAAATCCGAAATCGAATCATTTGCGCTTCAGCCTTTCCAGCACTTCGCTCGTTTTATCGTAGCTGGGGCTGGCAAAAAGCATCCCGGCAGAGCTGCTTTTATCGAAGATGAAATCGTAGCCCTTGTCGCTGGCGTAGTCCTCGATGGCAGCGTACACCCGGTCCTGGATGGGCTGCACGAGTTCCTTGCGGCGCTGGAAAAGGGCACCTTCCGGGCCGAATTTTTCCTTCTGCACTTCCCGTACTTTTTTCTCCATTTCCATGATTTCCTCTTCTTTCTTTTGGCGGGCATCGTCGCTCATCAGCACCTGCTCGGCCTGGTAGCGGTTGTATTGGCCTTTGATATCGTCATATTCCTGGGCGATTTCCTGCCGCCAGGTGGCCGCCACTTTATCGAGTTCGTCCTGTGCTTTTTGGTATTCTTCAATGCTTTCGAGGATGGTTTTCACGTCCACGTAGGCGATGCGCTGGGCATTGGCCTGGAAGGCAAACCCAACGACGAACAAGAGTGCGAAAAATGTGCTTTTTAACATGGTTGAAAATTTTTGATTTTTAGTTTCAATTTCGGAACGCCGCCAAAGTTAGGGCAATCCCCGCGTCTCTCGAAAGTTAAGACCCGCCGAAGCAGCGGGGCAACAGCGGCATTTTTTTAACTTTTTATAAAAATCCGCTGTAACTGATTCTGAATGAACGGATTAGAGAGGCTCCGGTTGCTTGTATTCCACCTACTTTAACGCAGGTTTAACGACAAAAAAACAAGGTTTAACAAAACGGATCACTGCTCAAAAGTAGGCACCACCACCGCTTCCAGTTCCCAGTTGGCACGGAGTGCTTCCAGTGCTTTCCGGGTGAAACGCTCTGGCTGGCGGTGCAGGTCGTAGTTGCCGGTCGTCCAGCGCCCGTTGCGGTCAAGGTCTTCGATGAGTTCGACGGAGTAGATGGCCGGGGGCAGCAGGTCAAGTTTTGCTTCAAACTTGTCAACATTGCTCACCGCCCAGCTTTGCACCACCGCCTCGCTCCGGTCCAGCAGCCGGATGACGTAGGCTTTTTCGGGGTTCAGGCTGAGGGCTTTCAGGGTCAGGGTGCCAAATTCTTTGCGCAGCCCGACCGTGAAGCTGCGACCGATGGAATCTGCATTCGTCAGCCCGAACATGTCGGTCACACTGCCCGACAGCAGTTGCACTTCGTAGGGCCGCCCCTCCTTCCAGGCGTGGTCGATGAGCAGGGTCCGTCGTTCGATGGAGTCGATGCGCAGGCGAGGCTGCACCGCCGTTTTGGTCGAGTCTTCCAGCAGGCGGATGTTGGCAGCGTTGAAGCCGGCCAGCGGGTGGTTGAACGTGAGGGTGAATGGCTGCCCCGGTGTGAGTTTTCCCGGAGCAGCGGCAGGCTTGGCAGCGGGTTTTGCGGTAGCTTCAAGTTTTGCGGCAGCTACAAAACCGGAGCGAAGGCCATTTTTCACCAGCACCGTGTCGGTGAGGGTGTCGCGCTGCACGTACACATTCCACGAGGTGTCCCGCTCCAGGTGGTACCAGAGCCGGAGCGTGTCTTTTTCAGTTTCAAAAAAAACGGTTTGCCCCACGCTGTCGAAAGCGACCCTGGCCTCGCCGGGCGGCTGGTTGAACCCAAGTTTCACCTGTCCGTACCGATTCACTTCCTTGCTCCGCAAAAACAGCGGCTTCTCTTCCTGAAATATTTTGAGGTTGATTTTTGAAGAAACCGGCCTCGGCCCAACCGACGCAGTGGCCACCGAATCAGGGAACAAGCTGTCCAACCGGACCGAATCGGCCACCACCGAATCCGTTTTCATCACAGGCTTGCCGCGCAGCACGAAGGCGGTGTCGAGGAAGCCGATTTGCTCGGCATCGTTGTCGAAACGGTAGTTCAGGTTCTGGTCGAGCAGGGCAGCGACTTTGAAACTGCCTGATTTTACGTTGCTCACCTTGAAATTCCCGTCCTTGTCGGTCAGTGCAAAATAAAATGGCCGCTCCGTGCGCACCACCGAATCCGCCTGGTTTTCGTAGAGCATGAACAGCGCTTTGTCCACGGGTTTGCCGGTCCAGGCATCGGCGATGCTGCCCTCCACCGACAGCGAATCGATGTAGTCGCCGGTGGAAAAAACGAACACCAGCGGCGCTGCATTCCCCTCGGTGAGGTCGCGGATGGCCTGCCCGAAATTGATGACGTAGGTGGCGCTGTCCCTCAGTTTTTCGGTTTCGTCGAAAATAACCTGGATGGTTTTTTTCTTCCGCACGATTTCGGGCCGCTTCTCCAGCGGCGGCGAAATCACCACCTGCGTGAACACATCCCGCAACTCCACCCACTCGTCGAAGGCAAGCACGATGGTCTGTTTTTGAAAACGGGTCTGGAAATTACGGGTCGAGTGCAGCGAGTCGAGCTGCGGTGGTTGGGTGTCACGGGGGCCACCTTCGGGTGCTACCGGGTGGGCGCAGCCGGTCAGCAGACAGTAGGCAGTCAGCAGGGTGCAGCAGGCAATTGGCAGCAGGCGGTTGGAGGTTGGCAGTTTCGACATTCGATTTTCTCAAAAACTCCGCAGAGCGGGGGCAAAGGTGCCGCATTTGCCCAAGTTTAACAAATGGCACGGTGGACGGTGGACGGTGGACGGTCGCTTCGCTTGACGGTGGACGGAAGTCTGAAACCGTCCACTGTCAATCGTCTGCCGTCTGCCGTCTACCGTGCCCCCGCATCTCCACGTTGCGTGGATGAAAATTCAGGACGGTTTCCTTCAGGTAGTCAGTGTCCAAGTGGGTGTAAATTTCGGTGGTGGTGATGCTCTCGTGGCCGAGCATGTCCTGCACGGCCTTGAGGTCGGCGCCGCCCTCGATGAGGTGGGTGGCGAAGGAGTGCCGGAAGGTGTGCGGGCTGATGTTTTTTTCGATGCCCGCCAGCTTCGCCAGTTGCTTGGTGATGAGGAAAACCATGATGCGGGAGAGTTTGCTGCCCCGGCGGTTGAGGAACAGCAGGTTTTCGCTGTCTTTTTTTATTTTCAAATGTCGCCGCACCCCCTCCGTGTAGAAGCCGATGTGCTTCACGGCCTCCTCGCCGATGGGCACCAGGCGTTCCTTGTCGTTTTTGCCGAGCACTTTCACAAAGCCCACATCGAAGTGGAGGTTCGAGATTTTCAGGTTAATCAACTCTGAGACCCGCAGGCCACAGGCGTAGAGCGTTTCCAGCATCGCCCGGTTGCGGAGGCCGTGCGGTTGGCTGAGGTCGATGACGGCGAGCATCCGCTGGATTTCGTCGTAGGTGAGCACTTCGGGGATTTTGCGGTGCAATTTTGGCGTTTCGAGCAACTCGGTGGGGTCGGTCAGCAGGATGTCTTCGACGAGCAGGTATTTGTAAAATGCCTTGATGCCCGAAATCATCCTCGCCTGCGAACGCATGTCGAGTCCCAGCCCGTTCAGCCAGGCCAGCATGTCCTGGAATGTTTCGAGGGTCAAATCGCCGGGGCCGGGCATGGGGCTTGGTTGCCCTTCGGGCAATGCAGCCGCTTTTTCAACTTGCTGGATTTCAAGGTATTGCACCAACTTCCCGATGTCCCGCAGGTACGCCTCGATGGTGTTGCCAGACATGGAGCGCTCCAGCAGCAGGTAAGCGTGAAAACCCTTGATGTATGATTGCCACATGGCGCGTTGGCGTATTAGCGTATTGGCGTATTGGTATGTTGGCTAACGCGCCAATACGCCAACGCGCCTATTTCAACGTATTTCTGAAAGCACTGATGCGTCTTTGCAGTATTCCAAGGGAATTCAGGATTTCATCGAATTTTTCATGAGTCAACAAACCAACTTTTTCGGAAATGATGAGCTGCGTTTCAAGTTCAAAAGCTGAACCCAAAGCGATTTCCAATGCTCTGGAAAGTTCTTTGTCAGAACCTTTGCAACCTTCGGCTATGTTTGAAGGAATCGACACCGAGGCCCTGGTCATTTGGCTCACCAATCCATATTTTTCTCTGGATGGAAAAGCTTCTGTGATTTCGTAAATTTTAACAGTTAATTCAATCCCTTCTTTCCATATTTCCAGTTTTCTAAAGTCTCGCATAAAGCACGTTTTTTAAACCCAGAATGAATACCAACATACCAACCCAAAACGCTAACACGCCAATCAGCCAACACGCCTTCAAAACTTCACCCTGGGATCCAGCAGCGCGTACAGCAGATCGGCCACCAGCATCCCCACCACCGTCAGCACGGAACCGAGCATCAGCACGGCGAAGACGATGGGCCAGTCTTTTTGTAAAATGGCGTTCCAGGTTAGCCAGCCCATGCCGGGGATGTCGAAAATGACCTCGATGGCCACCGACCCGGCAATGGCCGACGGGAACACCGAAGCGAACAGTGTGATGAGCGGGAACAGCGCATTGCGGAAGCCGTGCCGCCAGACGACGCTGCGCTCCGGCAGCCCCTTCGCCCGTGCGGTGCGGATGTAGTCTTGACCCAGCACCTCCGTCATGCCGCCCCTGGCCTGCCGGGCGATGAACGCCAGCGCCGGGTACGCCACGCAAAAAATTGGCAGCAGCAGGTGCGGGGCCGCCAGCCCGATTTTTTTCCAACAGGGTGCCGCCACCGGCACGTTGCCGAGGCCGGGCCCGGGGAAAATGTCCATTCCATATTCCCGCGTGGTGAAAAAAATGAGCAGCATCGTCGCCACCCAAAACGCAGGCAGCGAGTAGAGCATGAACAGCCCCAGCGAACTCACGCGGTCGAACCGCTTGCCCCGCCGCACCGCCGCCCAAACGCCCAGCGGCACCGCCAGCAGGAAGGCCAGGAAAATGGCGGCCAGGTTGACCGTCAGCGTCCAGAACAGCGCCGGTTTCAGCTTGTCGGCCACCGGCCTGCGCTCAAAAACCGAGGTTCCGAAATCGCCCCGCAGGAAGCCGGTGAGCCAGGTATGGTATTGATTGTCAAGGCCGTGCCA
Source organism: Bacteroidota bacterium (assembly GCA_016234735.1). Classification (GTDB taxonomy): domain Bacteria; phylum Bacteroidota; class Bacteroidia; order Chitinophagales; family Saprospiraceae; genus UBA6168. The sequence continues at coordinate 18,394 of JACRAN010000218.1, forward strand.
ACGAAAGGCAGGTACTCGCAGCTTCTGCGGTGTCGCTTCGCTTTTCAATCTGGCGTATTTATTTTTCAGCTCAAAAAACCCGGTGCCCAGTGCCGTCGTCAGGGGTGGGCTGGCGGCGAGCACCGCTTCCATTTCGGCCAGCCGGGCGGAGATGGTGCCGTCCCGGTAAGCCACGTAGAGTTCCCGGAGGGGCTGCTTGAACGGCGTGGCCGCAGGCCGCAGGCTGTCCGGCAGGGCCAGCAACTTCAAATCGAGCGAGCGGATGCCGCCGTACCACGCCTCCACCTGTGGCCAGTTTCCGTGCTGCGCCACGAGTTTTTCGAGCGTTTCCCTTCGGAATTTGATGACGACCCGGTGCAGCGTATCCGGGTAGGCTTGCGAAGTGATGGAAAAATAAAACGCCGGTTTATCGACCCGCAGGGTAGCGGCGGCCTGTGCGTAGGATTTTTCCGCAGCCACCAGACCGGCAGGCGAGGTGACGTTCCCAAACGGGTCATCGACAAGGTACTGGCCCACCACGTCGCCGGGTGCCAGTTTGCTCAACCCAAACGCAATCAAACTCACCCCGATGAGGGTCGGGATGAACAGCAGGATGCGTTTGAGGAGGTAGCGGAACATGGGTGGCTTGTTGTTGATTGTTGGTTGTTGATTGTTGTCGTTTTCTGACAATCAACAACCAACAATCAACAACTATCAATCAGTTTTTCAACTTCAAATGCTGGAGCGATACGCCGTAGCGCTCCACTATCGGCTCGAAACGCTGGTGGATGACCATTTTTTCCATCGGACTGAGCAGGAAAATGACCGGCTGCTCGTCGTAGATGAGTTGCTGAAAATCCTTGTAGAGTTTGGTGCGGGTGGCTTCGTCCGGTGCGTTGCGGATGGACTCGATGAGGGCATCCGAGGCGGCGTTGCCGAAGCGGGCGTAGTTGGTGCCGCCGGGCTGCGCACCGTCGGTGTGCCAGAGTTGCTTGGGGTCGTCGGGCACGGGCTGGTTCCCTGCGCCCCGGCTGGCAATTTCGTAGTCGCCGTTGCGCAGCTTTTCGCCCATCACGTTGCTCTCCACCGGCACCCGCTCGATTTCAATCCCTACTTTTTGGGCATTGGTTTTAAATACCTGCGTGAGGTTTTCAGAGAAGGAATTGCCCGTCGTGTAGAGGTACTGCAACTTCAACTCCGTGAGGCTCCCGTCAATGGTTTTGTCCAAAATTCCGTTGCCGTTGCTGTCTTTCCAGCCTGCCGCATCGAGCAGTTTGCGGGCCTCGTCGAGGTTCATGGCGATGGGTTTCAGCGAGGTGTCGTAGTATTTTTTATCCGGTGAAAACGGCCCGACGACCCGTTCGCCCAGGCCGTCGTAAATGTCCTTGATGACCATGTCCATGTCGATGATCTGCGCCAGCGCCCGCCGCACCCGCTTGTCGGAGAGTTTCGGGTTGCGGTTGTTCAGGGCGGTGTAGAAGTAGATGTAAGTCGGAGGCGTGAAGAAGTTGTAAATTTTTTGCACGAAATCCACCTGCCGCAGTTCGTTGAACTGTTTGGCATCCAGTTCGTTGGCCACGTCCACGCTCTCGTCCTTGATGGCGGCGATGGCGGCCACCGCGTCTTCGATGGGCAGGAAAACAATTGTGTCGGGATAGGCTTGCAGCAGCGGGTACCGGTCGGCGAGTTTGGTGCCCCACCAGTTTTCTTTTTTGGCCAACACCACCCGCTGGTCGTCCACCCACTCCACCAATTTGTACGGGCCGGAACCGGAAATGACTTCCCGTGAAAACTTCGGCGAAGTGTACGCATCGGCGAACTGCTGAAGGCGGACATCGGCAGCGAGCGCCGTCGCTTTGGCCGGGTCCGTGAGGTCTTTGAGCATGAAATTTTTCATCAGCCCGTCCGCATCGTACACGTGTTCCGGCAGCACGGGCAGCGACGAAATCCCCTCCATGTTGAGGAAATATTTCTGGCTGGCGAAAATCGTGAACAACTTGGGGTTGGCGCTGTCCACTTCGATGTCCTTCACGAACTCAACGTAGGGCAGGAAGCGCTGCGTGGGCATTTTCGGGTTGAAAAGCGCTTTCAACGTGAACTCGTAATCCTTGCCGGTGACAGGCTTGCCGTCGTCCCAGGTCGCCTCGGCCAGGATTTCATAGGTGAACGACTGCCCGCCGGTGTATTCTCCCGACGTGATGTCCTGCATCACCGGGGCGGCCTTGATGAGTTGCGGAGCGAGTTCCAATTTCGCATAGTCGAAGTTCATCAGGTTCTGAAAAATCAACTCGAAAGCATTGCGTTCGTACCTTGTCCTGAACAAGTACGGGTTCAGCGTCTTGATAGAGGCCGGTTGCCGCATTCGCACTGTGTTATCATTGTGTTTCCAGGCGGACTTGTCCTCGGTGCAATTTGAAAAAGAAAACAAAATCAGGATGGCCAAAAAGGCTAAGGAGAGGGTAATACGGATGTTTTTCATGTCGGATTTTTTTTTGAACCGGAACCAGCTTTGGCTGTTCCGGTTTTGAAAGGCCGAAGTTAGGGGAAATTTGTGATTGGGAATTGGGAATTGGGAATTTGAAAGTCCTGTTCGCCAATCCCTAATTCCCAATCCCTAATTCCCAATTCCCAATTTCTAATTCCCAATTCCTAATTCCAAGTTCCATGTCAACGATACTCATCTCAGGAGGCACCGGCCTCGTCGGGACGCACCTCAGCCGGATGCTCCAAGCCAGCCACCACACCGTGCTGCACCTCAGCCGTCGGCAAGATTTGAACGCCGAATTCCCCGCCTACGCCTGGGATTTGGATCAAAAAACCATCGACCAGCAGGCCGTTGACCGGGCCGACTGCATCGTCAACTTAGCTGGGGCGGGCATCGCCGACCAGCGCTGGACACCCGCCCGCAAGCGCCTCCTCATCGGCAGCCGGGTGGATAGCACCCTGCTGCTGAAAGCCGCCATCGAACGTCGGCCAACGCCGCTGCGGGCCTTCGTTTCTGCCTCCGCCATCGGCTACTACGGCAACCGGGGCGAGGAGTTGCTATCGGAAAACGACCTGCCCGGCACCGGCAGCTTCCTCGCAGAGACGGTCACGCAGTGGGAGCAGGCCGTCGGGGAAATCGCCGCCACCGGCCAGCGCACCGTCGTTATCCGCATTGGTATCGTGTTGTCCACGCAGGGCGGGGCGCTCGAAAAAATATTGCTGCCATTCCGCTTTTTCAGCGGGGCGTACTTCGGCAACGGCCAGATGTGGATGTCGTGGATCCACATCGACGACCTCTGCCGCATGTTCATCGAAGCCGTTGAAAACGAGCAATTGAGCGGCACCTACAACGGCGTGCCACCGCACCCGGCCCGCAACCGTGACCTTGTTTTTTCGGTAAAAACCGCCCTCGGCAAGCCTGCCGTCATCCTCCCCGCCCCAGAGTTCGCCTTGCGCACCGTGATGGGCGAAATGGCCGACATGCTGTTCGACAGCACCCGTGTCTCCTCCCAAAAAACAGAAGCCGCTGGTTTCACTTTCCAGTTCCCCGATTTGTTGCCCGCCCTCCGGGATTTGTTACGAAGAAAAATCTGACATTTGCGGGGAAGCTAACGATGAACGATGAATGATAAACGTGAATCTCCAACCCGTTCATCGTTCATCGTTTACCGTTCATCGTTGTCAAAAATGTTTAGATTCGAGCATCCCACATTCCTCTACGCATTCGCCCTGCTGCCGCTGCTGCTACTGGTGTTCTGGTGGTTTTGGCGCTGGCGCAAACGGGCCATCGGGCGCTTTGCCGACAGCAACCTGGCCCCGCTGCTGATGCCCGATGCCTCCCGTTGGAAACATCGCCTGAAGTTCGGGCTGGTGCTGCTGGCGCTGGCTTTCCTCGTCGTCGGCATGGCCAACCCGCAGTGGGGCACCAAGCGGGAGAAGGTGAAACGCAAAAGCGTGGACGTGCTCATCGCCCTCGACATCTCGAACAGCATGTACGCCGAGGACATCCCGCCGAACCGGCTGGAACGGGCCAAGAAATTCGCCGAAAACCTCGTGGAAAAACTGAAGGGCGAGCGCATCGGCCTCATCCTTTTCGCCGGGAGCGCCTACCTGCAAATGCCCGTGACCACCGACTACGCCGCCGCCGAACTCTTCCTCCGCAGCGCCAGCCCCGACCTTGCCGCCTCGCAGGGCACCGATTTCGGCGAGTGCATCGGCCTGGCACGGCGGGCTTTCCAGGACGACAACAAGGCACATCAGGCCCTCGTCATCATCACTGACGGCGAAAACCACGACGGGAGCGCCCTCGAAGAAGCCGGAAAAGCACGGGACGAAGGCATCATCCAGTTCACCGTCGGCGTGGGTACCGAGGCAGGCGGCTTCATCCCGATGGACGTCGGGGGGCGGCAGGATTTCAAGCGGGATGAGAACGGACAGCCCGTGCGCACCCAACTCAACGAGCCGGTGTTGAAAGAATTGGCCGAAAAAGGAGGCGGTATCTACTTCCATATCAACGACAGCGATGCCGTCGCCGAAGCACTGCAAACCCGTATCGACCAGATGGAAAAACAGGAACTGGAGGTGCGGTCGTTCTCGTCGTTCAACAGCTATTTTCAATACTTCACCGCCATTGCCCTGTTGCTGTTGGTGGTGGAATTTCTCATTTCCTGGCGGAAGGGGAGGTTGGAGGAGCGGGATATTTTTAGATAACGGTGGACGGGTGACGGTGGACGGTTGTGGGGTTTTAGTAGTTTTTGTAGGCGGGATGGTCGCAGTCCCAAAGGGATAAATAACGCTTCGCTTAACACTTACGAGAACTGGTGTAGTATTTTTTTTTTGGCGGAGCAGACATGGAGTTTGTGAAAGGCTATTTTTGCAATCGAACCAATTTTTGTAAATGAATAAATGCTCCCTATATGCCGACCGCAGAAGATTATTTTGATAAAGGATACGAACAATTAGAGAATAGCGCCTTTGAAAAGGCGATAAAATCATACGACCGTGGCATCGAACTCGACCCAGACTATGCAAAAGCATTTTACAACCGGGGAGTTGCCAAAGCTGCTTTGCATCGTTCCGAAGAAGCCATCAAAGACTTTGATATTGCCATCGAACTCAACCCAAACTACGCCGCTGCATTTAACAATCGGGGAGTTGCCAAAGTCAATTTACATCGCTACAAAGAAGCCATCAAAGACTACGACCGTACCATCGAACTCAACCCAAATTACGCCACTGGATTTAACAACCGGGGGGCTGCCAAAGCTAATTTGCACCGCTATGAAGAAGCTATCAAAGATTACGACCGGGTAGCTTAACCCAAACTACACCCTGGCTTTCCATAACCGGGGAAATGCCAAAGTCAATTTGCACCGCTACAAAGAAGCTATCAAAGACTACGACTATGCAATCGAACTCGAACCTGAATTAAGCACCCCTTATTTTGGAAAAGCCCAGGCTTTATTATACGCTCGAAATGATACCAGTGCAGTGCATCTCTACTTCAACCGCTTTATATTTCTTGCAGCACAGAAAGAGATTATTAAATTTTGGAAGAGACTTCAGAACTTCTATGCCAACCACGCTGGCTCTCCGTTCCTCGAATATCGTCTCCTTGAAATGCTCCCCGAAGCAAAAGACTTCATTTCCTGGCAAGGCGTTATCCACGAAACCGAACGCCAGTGCAGGGTGCTGAAAAAATACCTCTATTACCTCCACGATGCTGGGGTGCCGGAGCGGGACGCTTTGCAATACCACCACCTCGAAGCACTGGTGAACTATTACATGGGTGACCCGATGAAGGCGTATCGCATTTACGATGAAATTATTGATGGCGAGCTGGAAAGTATCAATCTCATGGGAAGCTACTATTTCGTCCGATCGGCAATGAACTTTATGGAACCCTACGAGAATATTTTGGACTTTGCACTGGAACAAGCAGAACAATTCCTCGAAAACTTCTTGCCTGAAAGAGACCTGTGTGAGTTGTACTACGCAGGGCAATTGTTTGCCTTGAAGGAAGATTGGGAGAAAGCTTTACAAGCATTCCAAAAAGCAGAAGAATTGCTTCCTGCCGCCGTAATGCAGTTAATCGCAGCAGAAAATGTCGGCAAATCGGAGGGAGAAATTGAAATGCTAACGGAAAAAGCCCGCAAGCTCACTTTAAGCCTGTCGGAAGAAGAGAATTACTTGAACGGGTTCCCAAAAGTTTGGCTTGATATTGAGCGGGAAGATTTCCTTACCTCTTTCCAGCAATATGCGTATTACCAGGAAATTTTAGAACATCTTTATTTAATCCAGGAAGAGGAAGCTCCATTTCAGCACCGGGAATTTTGGGAAGTCTGGCAGCTTTCGCCGACGGACGAGGAAAAAATTTGGTGGCATTACCGGGAAAAGGAGTTGAAGAAAATCGAAGCGGAACTACAATCCTTTTTCACCCAAAACCTGGAAGCACAATACGCCGACTACATGCCTGAACAATTGCAAAACCTGGAGAAGCTCCTGTCTGAAAAAGTCACAGCCGTTCAGGCAGTATTTGAGAAGTTGAAAACCAAATCTGCCACGGGCAGCGAGGCGCTGGAGCACCAGATCGGGCTGGAAATAGATGGGTGGCAGTTGCGGCATCCTCATACTTATGCGCTGATGCTGAAATACTTTTTCCTGTCGGACCAACTTGCTCCGAAAGCCACCTTCCTCCTCTATTTTTACAACGACTTCAAGGCTTCCGAAAAGCAAAAGGATTATTCTTCCGGCAAGGCAGCCTATACCAAAGGAGCGCAGAAATTCCTCGAAATCATTTTAAAGCCAATTTGGATGTTAGGCGACGTGGGGCTGGCGGCAGTTGCCGCAGCGTTGGCTGAATTGAGCCGTCAATTTTTTCTGCAAAACCCGTCGGAACTCGACGAGGCTGATGTGATAAGCAACTATGAAAAATTCAAAACTGGATTTTTGAAGTTCCTCAGCTTTGAAATGGAAAGCATGGGCAGGGAAAAGTTTTTTCAAAAATACCCGCTGGAAGGCTGGGAGGATTGGAAAAAGTAGAATTCAGTTGTCGCAAGTGTTAAGCGAAGCGTCACCCCCCTCTTGCCGTTTCCCCAGCTTCCCCCAACCCCAGCGGATGACCAGCAGCAGGGCGATGAAAATCAGGATGCCTTGCCAGAACGGCAGGTAGGAGACCACCCAGATATGGGTTTTGTCCAGCACCCAGAAGAAGGCGAAGGCCGCCGTCAGCATCATCAGCAGGCCGGTGATTTTGTCGAAGCCGGGCACTTTGTCGAGATCCACGTTGCGGCGGATGAGCAGCAGCGTGGCAATCATGGAGAGCACGGGCAGTATCTGCGTGAAAACGTCCGTCTGGAAAATGCTGCGCCGCTCGAAGACGAACACATACACGCTCAGCGTCACCGCAAAAATGCCGGGCACACAAACCATGTAAATCAGGGCGGAGTAGAGGTACTTCCACGGGTCGATGTCACCTTCGCCCTTGCCGAAGATGCCCGCCAGCAGCGCCGTGAAGGGGATGAGGAGGAAGTAGGCGAGTATCCAAACCGGGTTGGCTACGAGCAGGTCGAAAAATTCCTGTAAAGTCATGGAAGTGGCGTTTTAGTTGGTTGGCGTATTGGGGTGTTGGCGTATTAGCTTGTTGGCTGGTTTTGCCCAATACGCCAACCACCCAATACGCCAATACGCCGTTCAAAGGTCGAGCAACAGCGTCACAGGGTCTTCCAGCAGTTTTTTCACCTTCACGAGGAAGGTCACGGACGTGCTGCCGTCGATGACCCGGTGGTCGTAGCTGAGGGCTAAGTACATCATCGGGCGGATTTCCACCTGCCCGTTCACGGCCACGGGTCGCTGTATGATGTTGTGCATCCCGAGGATGGCGCTCTGTGGCTCGTTGAGTATCGGCGTGCTCAACATCGAACCGAAAATACCGCCGTTGGTGATGGTGAACGTGCCGCCGCTCATTTCTTCCAGCGACAGTTCACCGGTGCGGGCCTTGTCGGCCAACTCCTTGATTTTCACTTCAATCTGCGCAAAGTTCAGCGACTCCACGCTGTGGACGGGCGGCACCACGAGGCCGTTCGGGGTGCTGATGGCGATGGAGATGTCCACGTAATTGTGATAGACGATGTCGTCGCCGTCAATCATGGCATTCACGTCGGGCATTTCGAGCAGTACCTTGGAGCAGGCTTTGGCGAAGAGCGACATGAAGCCGAGTTTGATGCCGTATTTTTTCACGAAAGCATCCTGGTGCTTCTCCCGCAGCGCCATGATTTCGGTCAGGTCCACCTCGTTGAAGGTGGTGAGCATGGCCGTGTTGTTCTTGGCGCTCACCAAGCGCTTGGCGATGGTACGGCGCATCCGGCTCAGTTTTTTGCGCTCGGTCTCCCTGGAAAAGGATGGAAGGATTGGAGGATGGGAGGATGGAGGAGCAGACAGAACGGGTGCAACTGGAGCGGGTGCTGCCACTGCTACTGCTACTGCTTTCTGGGCATCTTCCTTCGTAATGCGGCCGTCCTTGCCGGTGCCAGGCACACTGCCGGGGGCGATATCGTTTTCTTTTAAAATCTTGGCGGCAGCGGGGGAGGGGAAGCCGGTGGCGTAGGAGGTTTTCGACTCGGCGGGTGCGGCCCCAATGGGGTAAACAGCCGGGGCAGCAGCGACCGTTTTTGCCTCAGCAGGCGGTGCGGCGGCAGGGGCAGGGGTGCTGGTTGCGGCAGCACCACTTGCGGCCGTGCCGCTTGTGGCGTTGCCATTTTGCGTGGCGGAGGTATCAATCCTCGCCACGAGCGCCCCGATGGCGAGGTCGTCGCCTTCGGCAGCCACGTGGATGAGCTTCCCGGCAGCTTCCGCCGGGAATTCGAGCGTGGCTTTGTCCGATTCAAATTCGCAAACCGGCTCGTCCAGCGCCACAAAATCGCCGTCGGCTTTGAGCCATTTGGCGAGCGTCACTTCCGTGATGGATTCGCCCACGACGGGCACTTTCATTTCAACAACAGCCATTGGTCAGGTATTTTTTGAAGGGCAAATATCGGTTTCTTGAGACAATTGTTGATTTGATTATCTGTTTATTTGTTTATGTTGATAATCAATGACTTGCGGGATAAACGAATCAACGAATAAACAAATCATCAAGCCGACAAAACCGGCCCGTGCATCACCTTCGACTGGTGGGCAATCGACTCCTCGTGGATGCCCTTGAGCACCACCGCCACGAACTCCTCGCTCAATCCCAACGCCCGTCCTTTTTCCACCGCATGTTCCAAAATCTCGTTCCAACGAGTGGGCTGGTAAATGGAAATATTGTTCTGTTTTTTGTACTCGCCAATCTGGTCGGCCAGCTTCATCCGGGAGCCGAGCAATTGCATCAGCCTATCGTCAATTTCATCAATCTGATGGCGCAAAAAGTCCAGCGATTTCAGGAAATCTTCGTTGCTGGTGGTGATTTGGCGGGCGGTCAGGTGGCGCACCATCTCGCCGTAGGCGAACGGGGTGACCTGCTGTTCGGCATCGCTCCACGCTTCGTCGGGACGGGGATGCACCTCCGTCATCAGGCCATCGTAGCCGAGGTCGAGGGCTTGCTGCGCAATGGGCGCCAGGATGTCACGCCTGCCGCAGATGTGGCTGTGGTCGCAGATGATTTGCAGGTCGGGGAACACTCGTTTCAACTCGATGGGCAACTGCCACAGCGGGGCGTTGCGGAACTTGGTTTCGCCATGCACCGAGAAGCCCCGGTGTACCGCCGCGATGCGCCGGATGCCCGCCTTGTAGATGCGCTCGATGGCACCCATCCAGAGCTTAAGATCAGCGTTTACCGGGTTTTTTACCAGCACCGGGATGTCCACGCCGGACAGCGCATCGGCCACCTCCTGCACCGAGAACGGGTTCACCGTCGTGCGGGCACCCACCCACAGCACGTCGATGCCGTACTTCAGCGCCTCGAAAACATGCTGCGTGTTGGCCACTTCGGTCGTGGTTTTCAGGCCTACTTCCTGCTTTACCCGGCGCAGCCAGGCCAGCCCCTCCGTGCCCACGCCTTCAAATGCGCCAGGTCGGGTGCGGGGCTTCCAGATGCCCGCCCGGAAGAGGTCAATGCCCAGTGGGGCCAGCCCACGGGCGGTTTCCAGCACCTGCTCCTCCGTCTCGGCGCTGCATGGCCCGGCGATGAGGATCGGGCGCTCGATTTTTTCGAAAACTGGCTGAAATTGCATGGTCAAAACGGTTGACAGGGCCTTGTAGCCGCCAAACTTGTTTGGCGGCTACAAGGCCCCAGTTTATGGTAAAATTTTCCTTATTCCATTGGCCTCCACCATCAACTGATGAATGGCCTCAAAATCCTTTTTTATCAACAAACTCCGAAAGCGGGACAGCACGCTGATGTGCTCATCCAAAACGTCCAGCACGTTGTCCCGGTTTTGGCGAAAAATGGGCGTCCACATCTCCGGCGAGCTTTTGGCCAGCCGCACGGTGGAGGCGAAGCCGCTGCTCGCCAGCTCGAAAATCGCCTGCTCGTCCCGCTCTTTTTCCAGCACCGTCAGCGCCAGCGCAAACGAGCTGATGTGCGAAATGTGCGACACGTAGGCCGTGTGGACATCATGCTCCTGCCCATTCAAATAGGCGATTTTCATGTTCAACGACAGGTACATTTCCTCAACCATTGCCGCGGCCTCCGGGCTGCTTTTTTCCGCTTCGCAAATGACCGTGTACTTCCCATCGAACAGCCTCGGTATGGCCGCCTCAATGCCGGAGTGTTCCGTGCCCGCCATCGGGTGCGTGGCCACGAAATTAGGGCGATTGGGCAGGCCATTCGCCACTTGCAGGATTTGCTGCTTCGTGGAGCCGACATCCATCACCACCTTTTTTTTCACCTTCGGCAAAATGGCGGGCAACAGTTCCAGCGTCACTTCCACGGGCGTCGCCACGATGATGAGGTCGGCTTTCGCAATGCCCTCGCCCAAGTCGCAAGCCTCGTCAATAATGCGGCGGCGCAGCGCCTTGTCGAGGCTCTCCCTGTTGGCATCCACCCCGATGATGTGGCTGGCAAACCCGTTCTCCTTCAAGCTGATGGCCATGCTGCCGCCGATGAGTCCTATGCCGATGATGGTAATGGTCATTTGTTCTTTTTTTTTGAGAAGATGCTTCGGGTTGACGACCCCTGTTAGAGCTGTTAGAGCTTCGAAGCTCTAACAGCTCTAACAGGGGTCGTCAACCCGAAGCATCTTCTCAA
>JACRAN010000008.1 GCA_016234735.1 Bacteroidota bacterium
AAAGACAAACCGAACAGCGACGAGAATTTCATTCTTGAATGAACCAACTTACAGTTGGTGTTCTTTCAGTCGGTTTCAACCGAAAATGCGAATTTCATTCGCTTTCAAACCTATGGACTTTCAGTCCATAGTCTTTTAGTTTTTTACGTGAGTTGGAGTTAAAGAATTGAAAATCAGTATTTTAAAACCTCACTTTTCTCACTTCTCACTTCTCGCTTCTAAAATATGAACTGGCACCTGATTTCCACAAAAGAAGCGCTTGAAGTGACGGGCAGCAAACCCGCCGGGCTGACCGTTGCCGAATCGGAAGAGCGGCTGAGGAAGTACGGGCCTAACCAATTGCTGGAAAAGAAGAAAAAACCCGCATGGCTCCTGTTTCTGGGGCAATTCAAGGACGTGATGATTTTGATATTGTTGGTGGCCGCTGTCATTTCAGGTTTGATTGGCGACATGAAAGATGCCATCGTCATCCTGATTATTGTCCTGCTGAATGCTGTGGTGGGTTTTGTGCAGGAATACCGGGCGGAGAAGGCGATGGAGGCGCTGAAAAAAATGGCTGCGCCAACTGCCACGGTGTTGCGGAACGATGTGCCAACCTCAGTAAGTGCTGCGCAACTCGTGCCCGGTGATGTGGTGGTGCTGGAGGCCGGAAGCATGGTGCCTGCCGACATCCGCCTGCTGGAGGTGCATTCCCTGAAAATCGAGGAGGCCTCCCTCACCGGCGAATCACTGGCAGTGGAAAAGCGGACGGACGAACTGACTACGGAACAACTGCCGCTCGGCGACCGCAAAAACATGGCCTACAAAGGCACCGTGGCGACTTATGGCCGGGGCACAGGGGTCGTGGTCGCTACGGGCATGGACACCGAAATCGGGAACATTGCCAAACTGCTCCAGGAAGACGAATTGCAGACGCCCCTGCAAAAGCGGCTGGCCGACTTTGGAAAAAAACTCTCCTTCGGGGTGCTCGGTATCTGCTTGGTTATTTACGTGGCTGGATTGCTGCGCGGGGAAGATTCGGTTCAGATGCTGCTCACCGCCATTTCTGTTGCCGTGGCGGGTATTCCGGAAGCACTGCCCGCCGTTGTCACCATCGCACTGGCACTGGGGGCAGGGCGTTTGGTGAGGAAAAATGCACTCATCCGCAAGCTGCCAGCCGTGGAAACGCTCGGCTCCGTTACCTACATCTGCACCGATAAAACCGGCACCCTCACCCAAAACCGCATGACGGTGGCCGAAACGTGGACACCTCCAACTTCGCCGGCGGGCATGCAACTCGACCCGAAGGAGGCGCTGCTGCTCGGCATGGCGCTCAACCACGACGTGAAGAAAAATGTATCGGGTGAAATGACCGGCGAGTCCACCGAGGTAGCACTTGCGACATTTGCCCATGAGCAATTGGTTGATTTTCAGGTGGAAAAATTTCCCAGGGTAGCGGAACTACCTTTCGACTCCGACCGGAAAATGATGACGACCGTACACGAGTGGAACGGTCAGTTTTTGGTTACCACCAAAGGAGCGCTTGAATCGTTGCTCAACGTCTGCGAAGATGCGGACGAAGCCGCCATGACCGCCGAGGCCAACCGTTTGGGGCAAAATGGTCTGCGAATGCTGGCTTATGGCTGCCGGGTGCTGGACAAATTGCCGGAGGAACATAGTTTTTCCACCTTAGAAAAAGACTTGCAGGTCTGTGGCCTGGCGGGGCTGATGGACCCGCCACGAGACGAAGCTGCCAAAGCCATCGAGGACTGCAAAACGGCGGGCATCGTGCCGGTGATGATTACCGGCGACCACCCGGAGACGGCAGCGGCCATTGCCCGGCAAATCGGGATACTCACAGACCCAAGGGACAAGTTGCTCACTGGTGCGGAGTTGCAGGCCATGTCGGAAGAGGATTTCGAAGCTATCATCGGGCGGGTAAAAGTCTATGCCAGGGTGTCGCCGGAGCAGAAGTTGCAGATTGTCAAGGCATTGCAAGGCAAAAACCAGTTCGTCGCCATGACCGGCGACGGCGTGAACGATGCCCCTGCGCTCCGCCGTGCCAACATCGGGGTGGCGATGGGCATCACCGGCACGGATGTGTCGAAGGAGGCGGCGCACATGATTTTGCTGGACGACAATTTTGCCACCATCATCAAGGCGGTGCGGGAAGGCAGGCGTATTTTCGACAACATCCGCAAGTTCATCAAGTACATCCTGACCGGCAACAGCGGTGAAATCTGGACGATTTTCCTGGCCCCGCTCGTCGGGCTGCCCATGCCCCTGCTGCCCATCCACATCCTTTGGATAAACCTCGTGACCGATGGCCTGCCCGCCCTGGCCTTGGCCGGCGAACCCGCCGAGAAAAACATCATGCAACTGCCGCCCCGCAAGCCCGGCGAGAGCATTTTCGCACATGGGCTGGGCCTGCATGTGCTGTGGGTGGGCCTGCTGATGGGCGCCATCTGCATCGGTACGCAGGCCTGGGCCATTGACCAACATGAAAGCAAGTGGCAGACCTACGTCTTCACGGTTTTGTGCTTCTGCCAGATGGGGCACGTGCTGGCGATCCGGAGCGAGCATTTTTTCCTGTTCCGGCAAGGGATTTTCGGCAACCTCCCGTTGATAGGGGCCGTGCTGCTGACGTTCGGGCTGCAACTTGCCTTGCTGTACATTCCGGCCTTGCAGGATATTTTCTCCACCCAACCGCTGACCTGGAAGGAGTTGGGAGGGTGTATCCTCGTCTCGTCGTTCGTTTTCCATGCCGTGGAGATGGAGAAGCTGGTGCGGTGGTGGAGGGGGAGGAAGTAGGGGTGGTGAGGGCGGTGCCAGGTTGCGCTGCGCTAACGGTTTACAGATTTGCGATGGGCGGGCTTTTCAGCACAAATGTTTATGCGGAGAACTGAACTTTCTGTAACCACAAAACTGTCTGCGGAGCACGAAACCCCGCCTATTGCAAATGTGCTGTTATAGGCTGGCGTTTTGTCTACTGTCATTGAGTTAATTTGATGTCAATATTCATTTTTTTGCAATGGTCAATGAATGGGTTAATGTTTACAAGTCCCCATTGAGTGCTTACAGCAATTATTTCGTCAGCTAATGAAATAAGTTCGTCCGGCTCAATAAAATTCCTTCTGTCTCTTTTTGATTTTGCATCAGTTTCAGTCGTAAAGGTTTCTCGTCCTTGCAAACTGTCAGGAAACTTTGATTTTAATTGACTATATGTAATTGTAGGATTGCTTTCTACAAAGTCTTTGATGACTGCCAAAACAAGTCTGTTTTTGCCAAATTTTTGTCCATTGAAAATATACTTTGTATAATCCTTATTTTTTACTCTTTCTATAAAATATGTGTCCGTAACAACATACACGTTTCCGTCTTTTCCTTTATATCGGTTTATTGTCAATGCAGCGATTGGAATGTCGATGTTGTAATAATAACCCTTACGAATTTTAAGCATTAGGTCGTGGTTAATTGTTGCACCAATCATTACGCCAATCCATTTTGGTTGATTACTAACTGTTGTATCCCAAATGTCTGGAAATTTTTGAAGGATTTGTTGTCTTTCCTTCAAATAGCTTTCTAACTGTGTCAAATGTGTTTCTGTTAGTTCGCCTAATTTTAGTTCAACAACTGCAAGATACTCTTGCCCATATTTTGCTAAAATGTCAATTCTGCCATCTGAATTTCTGTCAACTCTGCCGTCTAACAGTGTCACTTCGCATTTTAAAATATCGACGTCATTAAATCCGTCTGTTTCCATTGATAAAACAGTTGGGTTTTCAATTAAATATGCTTCCATTGCAATTTCTCGTTGAAATGGAAAATTCTCAATTGAGACGTTGTTTGCCGAAATATGTTTATGTAAATACATTCTATTTTTCTGTCGTTAGTTTTTCTGTGTCGGGTCTGCTACGCTTGCCTATAACATCCCTATAAACGCCACATGGCGTTTATTTTTCCATTGGCAGCGTTTCGTATTTTTATATAAAACATGGGTTTACATTTTATCCGAAACCCGAAACCCCGCCAAATCTGGACAAATCTACCCCATCCCCCTCAAAGCACCAAACCCATTCTTCAAAAAAAAAAAATCGCCCAAAAACACCCTCAAATTTCCACCAAAAAGGCACCAATTTGCACCACCGACCTCTTTCATTTTCCTTTTTTCTTCATCTCCTTCTCCTGCTTTTTGAAATAGTGCCGGAACAAAAAATTATGTTTCAGCGCCTCCATGTTTTCGTTGAACCTTCCGGTCCCTTCGTTCAGGTTGTCCAAAATCCTCAACAGATCATTGGCGGCAGCCGTATCTTTCAGCAGGGTAGCGGCGAGGCCGTCCCCGGTGTTGAGGGCTTCGGTGGCGGAC
>JACRAN010000223.1 GCA_016234735.1 Bacteroidota bacterium
AGAAAATGGCTTGTTTTGGCTTTTTGGTGCCCTGACCTGCTGTGGGTCGCCACAAACAAGGAATTTGGGCAAGCCAGCACTTGGGTGGCTAAAATGAAAAGAGGCCGTACCTGAAGGTTACTTCTGATACAGCCTCTTTTTCGTGGGAGGAAAACTCATGGCATTGAGGCGTGGGTTGTTTTGAGAAAGTGATTTAGATATAAAATACCGAAATTCAAGTTTCTCACCTCTCACGCTCTCACTTCTATGAATTACGCCCGGCCCTTGCCCACAGGTTTGCCACCGGCAGCGGCAGCGGCTTTTTCACGGGCGGCTTTTTTGCGTTTGCCTTTTACTTTTTCTGCTTTTTTGGCGGCCTCGAAACCATTGACGACGCCTCCGGTGACGCAGAGGTCGGTGAACGGAACCATGTTTTCCTCGTCGCCCGGCACTTTCACTCTGGCGTTGGCGCTCATGGTCGTCGAACTCATCAGCACGTCTTTCACCTGCTCGGCGGAGAGGTCGGGGTAGTAGGAGCGAATGGCCGCAGCCACACCTGCTACTACCGGCGAAGCCATGCTCGTACCATCGAAACGGGCATACCCGCCGTCGGGGATGGTGGAGTAAATGGCAACACCCGGTGCAAAAATATCAACATCTTCTTTTCCGTAGTTGGAGAATTCGGCAGCCATGTCTTCGCCGTTTTTCCAACTCAATGCGCCGACTTGAATCCAGTTTTTAGCGTGTTTCGGGCCGAAAAGTCCTCGCTTTTCAAATTCATCGTTCGGGAAATGAATTTCCGAGTCGAGGTTTTTGGATTCATTGCCTGCCGCATCAACCAAGAGCACATCGTGTTTCATGGCGTATTTTACTGCCTTGTCCACGGCCTCCTTGTCCCAGGAGTAGTACTTCCCAAAGCTCATGTTGATGACGGAAGCGCCGTTGTCCACTGCATAAATAATGGCGTTGGCCACGTCTTTGTCGCGCTCATCGCCATCGGGCACGCAGCGGACAGCCATGATTTTCACGTTGTCGGCGATGCCTTCCATGCCGAGGCCGTTGTTGCGGGAAGCGGCGATGATGCCCGCTACGTGGGTGCCGTGGCTGGCGTCGGGGCCTTTCACGTCGTTGTTGCCGTAGTGGTGCTCGTAGGAGTTGGCGTAGTTGTCGCCCACCACCGAACGGCCATCAAAGTCAGTTTTGTACTGAAACTCAGCCTGACTGCTGAAGTAGTTGATACCGCCCTGAATCTGGTCTTTAATTTCCTTGGAAGTAGCACCTTGGGCCAACATGCCCTTCATAATTTGAGCGGCCCGGTTGATGTTGGCATCGTCGGATTCAAACTTTTCGAGGTCGGCGAGCGTGACTTCCGACTTGCCAATAGCCTTTTCCAAAGCTTCCACTGCATCGAGAATGCCCCGGTACAGTTGGAGGTTGGCAGCGGCTTCCTCTTGTTTTTCAGTGACCGTCTGCTCCATTTCCTTGTACTTGTCGTAGGCTTTTTTGTCCTTTTTGGAGAGCTTGGCCGGGTCGGCATTTTTGTACAGTTGGGCAAATTTTGCTACAAGGCGGGTAATTTCCAACTGGTCGCCGTGCACGTTTTTTCCATCCTTGCCACCGATGAAATTCCATCCGTACACGTCGTCCACGAAGCCGTTTTTATCGTCGTCGATGTTGTTGCCGGCAATCTCGCCGGGGTTGTGCCACATCACGTCTTTCAGGTCTTCGTGCAGGGGGTCCACACCTCCGTCGATGACGGCCACCACCACCGTTTCCGATTTTTTTCCGGCCAGCAGGTCGCTGTACATCTTGTCGGCACTCACCCCCATGAAGCCGTCCTTCATCTTGTCGAGGTGCTGCCAGTTTTCCGGCGGGTTGGAAAGTTGGGCCAGCCCCACAAAAGGCAAAATGAAGGAGAAGGCCAAAATCAAGGATTTCAATTTCATGTTCTGAAAAAATTTAGGTTTGAAAAAAGTGCGCAAAAGTAACATTTAAACGCCTGGTTGTTGGTTTTAGTCCTTTTCATTTGATGTGGTGCAAGGAATCCAACTTCAACGGACGTTGCCAAAAAGACAGGGCGTTTAAAATTATTTGTAAAAAGACGTTTGCAAGGACAAATTGTTTTCCGGGAGGTGACAAGGTTGCAACCAGGTGCCGATTCCTGTTTGGTAAAAAAGCGAACGGGCGTTTACCGGGCAATAAAAAAACGCCCGGCACTGTGCCAGGCGTTTGTTCATAGTTTTGCAAAAAGAACATGGAGCCGTGAGTGGTTTTGGAACAGCGATTTGAATCTCACCTCTCACCTCTCACCTCTCACCTCTCACCTCTCACCCCTCTCACCCCTCCCTCAGTGTTGGATGGTCATTTTTTGGGTCACGAATCCCTGCCCGTTTTGAAGGTGCAGGAGGTACAGGCCGTTCGGCAGGTGGCTGCCGTCGAAATCCACCACGTTTTTCCCTGTTGAAACTTCTACCGAACGCAGTTCGACCACCTGGCCGAGCATGTCCACCACCCGCAGGTCGAATTTCCCGTTCAATTTCGAGTCTATTTCAACCTGCACCGGCCCGTCGGTCGGGTTCGGCTGGGTGCGGATGCCCACCTGGCTTTCCAGCGTTTTCACGGAAGTGGCGGCGCAGGGGTCGCTGGCATTCGCATTCAGGTAGATGGTGTACTTGCCCGGTGCCAGCGCTGCATTCGGAAACTCCAGTGGCAGCGGCAGCGAAGAGCCGTTGATAAAAGCTGAACCTTTGATGATGATGTCATAAGCTCCGGGAGTGTTGCCCGCAGTCGGTGTACCGTAGATGAAGGCGCAGTTGATCGTGTTTTTCAGGTAGTGGCAGTTGGCAGGCACACAGCCGTAGGACAGGCCGGTGGGCAGCCCCTGCACCTCTGAAATGATGATGGAATCGAGCGGAAAGCTGAACGTTCCGACCGTCAAGGTGTCGTTGATGACCACCGTCAAATCGAACTGGAAATACTCCCCGATGACGGCACATTCGGTGATGCCCCCGGTCGGGTTCAGGTCAGCATCGTAAGGTTTGGGGTAAACCCCGGCAGTGGAATCGGCGTACGTCAAGTCAGGTGTACAGGTCTGGGCGCTCAAGAATGTGGTGGGCAGTGCGAAAAGCAAGGCGAGTAGTAATCTTGTCATAGAAATATTGTTTTTGGTTGAAAAAAAGGAGCAAGTTAACCTGATGATTCGGTGGAGCCGGGCCTTGCCGTTACCCGTTTCCGAAAGCAAAACTCGAAAACTCTGCTGAAATCCCGGCCATTTTAACAAAGTTTAATTGCAACCTCCCCAACTGTCTGATAAATTTTAGCCGACAAATGCTAATTTTGCACGCTCATCACACTTGACGTTCCGCCGTTTGTGGAATGGCCTTTTTCGCCCACTCTTTTGCGGTGGCCGCCCGTTTTGCAGGGCAGCCTGCCGTTTTCAAAAATATTTCTAAGGAAAAATAATTGCCGGATTGCTTAATCTTGCTTGCAGAATTTTTTCCCGGACTTGTTTTTCAATCGGTCTAGGCAGCGAAC
This sequence comes from Bacteroidota bacterium, assembly GCA_016234735.1. Lineage (GTDB taxonomy): Bacteria > Bacteroidota > Bacteroidia > Chitinophagales > Saprospiraceae > UBA6168. The sequence continues at coordinate 3,514 of JACRAN010000223.1, forward strand.
ACATTTCGTCACCTCAACTTTTGCTTTTGGCTCCCGATGACCGCTAATAAATTTGATTAAACCACAACATTTATGAACAAAATTGCCGCTACCCTCTCGGTGCTGCTGCTGTTGGCAGCCACCATTTTACAGGCACAAAAAGCAACACTGACCGGCACACTCACCGAACAAGAAACGGGCGACCCACTCCTCTCCGCCACCATTCAGGCGGGCACCACCGGCACCATCACCGACCTTGACGGGCACTACGAACTCAGCCTCGACCCCGGCGATTACGAAGTGGTTTTCAGCTTCGTCGGCTTCGAGCCGAAGCGGGAAAAAATCTCGCTCAAAGCCAACGAGACCCGCCAACTCAGCCTCAGTTTGTCCGAAAGTCCCAACATCCTCTCCACTGCCACCGTCACCAGCGGCAAGCACGAGCGGGCGCTGGGCGAGGTGACGGTTTCGCTCGACGTACTCAAGCCGAGCCTCCTCCAAAACACCAACCAGACCAGCCTCAGCGGACTGCTCGACAAGGTGCCCGGCGTGAACCTCATCGGCGACCAGGCCAACATCCGGGGCGGCTCCGGCTTCTCCTACGGGGCAGGCAGCCGGGTGCTGTTGCTCGTCGATGACATCCCGATTTTGCAGGCCGATGCGGGCTACCCGCAGTGGGAGGACGTGCCGCTGGAAAACATCGAGCAGGTGGAAGTGGTGAAGGGGGCAGCCTCGGCACTCTACGGTTCCTCGGCGCTGAACGGCATCGTCAACGTGCGCACGGCCTACCCCAAATCGAAGCCGGAGACGAAATTTGCGCCGTTCCTCACCTCGTACATGGCCCCGAAAAACAAGGCTACCAAATGGTGGGACACGCCACGCTACGCTGCGGGCGGCAGCATTTCCCACAAACAAAAATTCGGCAACCTCGACGTGGTGCTCGGCGGGAATTACTTCCGCAACGAGAGCATCAACGACAGTACCTGGTCACGCCGGGGACGCTGGAACGTGGGTGCCCGCTACCGCATCACCGACCGCCTGTCGGTGGGCCTGAGCAGTAATTTCAACAAGAGCAAGGGCAGCTCGTTTTTCTTCTGGGGCGGTGTGGACAGCCTGATTTTACGGCCCGGCGCTGCCGTTTCGGAGTCGTCGAGCCTGCGCTTCAACATCGACCCCTACCTGACTTACTTCGATCCTGCCAACAACCGCCACAAACTGATGGGGCGTTTTTTCAGCGTAAAAAACGATTCGGAAACTTCGGAATCGGACCAGTCGAACCAGTCGGATGTGACCTACGGCGAGTACCAGTTTCAACGGAAAATGGAAAACATCGAACTGATACTAACTGCCGGTGGGGTGTACATCGGCACGGCAGTGAGGGCACCGCTGTACGGCGACACGACGTTCACCAGCCGCAACCTGGCAGGCTACCTTCAGATGGACAAAAAAATGTTTGACCGCCTCAACCTCTCCGCCGGCTTCCGCTACGAGCACAACAACATCATCACCCCGGAAATCATCGAGTACAAACAGGGCAGCACGGTTGTGCGGCGTGACACCGTGCCCGGTGGCGAAATCAAGGAATCGAAGCCGGTGTTCCGGTTCGGGGCGAGCTACGAGGTGAGGCATTCAACGTTTCTGCGGGCTTCCTGGGGGCAGGGCTACCGTTTCCCGTCCATTGCAGAAAAATTCATTTACACGTTGTTTGGTGGTACGCCCATCATCCCCAACGTGGATTTGACCTCCGAAACGGGCTGGTCGGCAGAGATCGGCCTCCGGCAAGGCTTCAAAGTCGGCGGCTTCAACGCCTTTTTTGACGTGGCTTCGTTCGTGTCCGAGTACCAAAACATGATGGAATTCAACATCGTGCTGGCCGGTTTTCCGCCACCGTTCCAGTCGCAGAACGTCGGCGACACCCGCATTCGGGGCATCGAAACGAGTGTGACCGGCAAGGGCGAACTGTTCGGTTTGGAGACGACGCTGCTGGCGGGCTACACCTACATCGACCCGAAATTCAAGGAGTTTGCTTCACCGGATTCGCTGAAATATGGCTCGGAAGCCTTCAAAAAAACGGATGCGTACCGCAATGCCATCAACTCCTCCATCTGCTCCAGCGGAAACTCCTGTGAAAATGTGCTGAAATACCGCTACCGCCACACGGCCAAGTTTGACGTGGAATCGAAGGCAGGCAAGTTTTCGTTCGGCGTGGCTGGAATTTACAACAGCTTCATGGAAAATATCGACGAGGTGTTCGAGGCGCTGGTGGTGCCGGGACTGCGCCAGTACCGTCGGGAGAACAAGCACGGCGACCTGATTTTGAGCGCCCGCACCTCATTTTCCCCGAACGGGCACCTGAAAATCTCATTGATCAGCAACAACCTCACGAACCGGGAGTACACCGCCCGCCCCGGCAAGGTGGAGCCGACGAGGAGCGTGACGCTGCGGGTGGATTATGATTTCTGAGGTGGAGGGTGCCACGAATTGCAAGAATTTTTACTAAAAACCTTCGTAAAAATTCGGTCAATTCGTGGCTTCAAAAAACAGTTTGACCACCCACCTCGCCGTTTTTTTTCCTACTTTTGGCACCTCAAATTTCAAAGTAGCGCTGCCAAACAATGAGTAACCTATCGGACTTCCAGCAATCCATCCTCCAGGGAATCCCCGACGAACTTCCCAATCCCCAACCTTACGACCCTGTCATTTCCCATGCCCCCAAGCGGGTCATCGAGGGAGTGCTTTCGGCGGAGGAAAAAAAACTCGCCGTGCGCAATGCCCTGCGCTACTTCCCGGCAAAGCACCATGTGACCCTCGCCCCGGAGTTTTTTGAAGAACTGGAAACCTACGGACGTATCTACATGTACCGCTTCCGGCCCGGTTTCGAAATGTGCGCCCGGCCCATCGGCGAGTACCCGGCCAAGTGCCAGCAGGCAGCGGCCATCATGCTGATGATTCAAAACAACCTCGACCCGACCGTTGCGAAGCACCCCCATGAACTCATCACCTACGGCGGCAACGGGTCGGTATTCCAGAACTGGGCGCAGTACCTCCTCACCATGCAGTACCTGGCACAAATGACTGACAGCCAGACGCTTGTGATGTATTCCGGCCATCCAATGGGCGTTTTTCCCTCACACAAGGATGCGCCGAGAATGGTCGTGACGAACGGCATGATGGTGCCCAACTACTCGAAAAAAGAAGACTGGAACAAGTACAACGCCCTCGGCGTCACCCAGTACGGCCAGATGACTGCCGGGTCGTTCATGTACATCGGGCCGCAGGGCATCGTGCACGGTACCACCATCACGCTGCTCAACGCCGGGCGGCTGCTCAAACTTTGCACCGACGATTTGCGGGGCAAAGTGTTCGTAACCAGTGGGTTAGGTGGCATGTCGGGCGCACAGGCGAAGGCAGCGGTCATCACCGGCGCAGTGGGCGTGGTGGCGGAAGTGGACCCGAAAACCACGGAGCAACGCATCGTGGACGGCTACATCCTTCGGGAAAACGTGTTCACCAACCTCGACGACCTCCTCGCCCGCCTCGAAGATTGCCGCCGGAACAAAACCGCCACCGCCCTCATTTACGCAGGCAACATCGTGGATTTGTGGGAAAAATTCGTGGCGGAGAACGTGCAGGTGGAACTTGGCAGCGACCAGACCTCCCTCCACAACATCGACGACCTCGGCTACTGTCCCGCCGGGTTCAGTTTTGAGGAAGCCAAACAGATGCTGGCCACCGACAAGCTGAGATTCATGCTGGAGGTGAGGAAAACGCTCATCCGACATGCCACCGCCGTGAACATGATGGCCGAGCGGGGCATGTACTTTTGGGACTACGGCAATGCGTTCCTGCTGGAGGCCGGCAAGGCCGGGGCGGAGGTTTGGAAGGATAAAAAAATGGGCACTTACAAGTATCCCAGCTACGTCGAGGACATCATGGGGCCGATGTGTTTCGACTACGGTTTCGGGCCGTTCCGGTGGGTGTGCACCTCCGGTGCAAAGGCCGATTTGGACAAAACCGACAACATCGCCGCCAACGTTTTGCAAAAAATCAAAGCCGTTGCGCCCGCCGAAATCCAGGGCCAACTCAGCGACAATATCCTCTGGATAGAAAACGCCGACCGTGACATCCCCATCGTCGGCTCCAAATCCCGCATCCTCTACGCCGATGCCGAGGGCCGCATCAAAATCGCCAAAGCTTTCAACGATGCCATCGCCAGCGGCGAACTGGCCGGCCCGGTGGTGCTGGGCCGCGACCACCATGACGTGAGCGGCACCGACTCACCCTTCCGGGAAACCTCGAACATCTACGACGGCAGCCGTTTCACCGCCGACATGGCCGTGCAAAACGTCATCGGCGACAGCTTCCGGGGGGCTACCTGGGTCAGCCTGCACAACGGCGGCGGAGTAGGGTGGGGCGAGGTCATCAACGGTGGTTTCGGCATGTTGCTCGACGGCTCGACGGATGCCGCCCGCCGACTGGAATCCATGCTGTTTTGGGACGTGAACAACGGCATTGCCCGCCGCAGTTGGGCGAGGAACGACGAGGCCATGTTTGCCATCAAACGGGAAATGGAGCGTACGCCGGGGCTGGTGGTCACGCTGCCGAATTTGGTGGAGGATGCAGTGTTGGAAGGGTTGTAAGTGGTTGATTTTCAATAAAATAAAAGAAGCCGCTGGTCAGGCGGCTTCTTTTATTTCAATTTGCACATTGAATTCTGCCAGCACGGCACTCAACTCGTCGAGATATTTTTTTTTCAGGTGCAAGTACTGCTTGACTAAAAACTCAGAACCTGTCTCCCGGCTTAACTCGATGCTTTCATTAGCGCCATCAATCAAGTCCAGCAGCCTGTTAACCCGCTTTTTTCGTTCGGATTTTGAGATCGTATTTTTAGTGATGGCACTCATATTTTTTTATTTTCAAAAACCAAAGTTACGAATCCTTTAGGTACTTCTAAAATTGTACTTCTGAATCGTGCAAACCAAAGCTCCTTGTCCCTCTCAGAAATAGAATATCCAGGTTCACCTTCAGGAACAACTCTCATAAAATAAGCATCAATACCCTCCACTTCCCAATTGAAACTGTAAAACCGTTCAATTACTTTTTCTTTTAAATCGAACACTCTGTAATCCAGCAGCGTCACCAAATCAATATCCTTCGGGTTCTCCTTCAACGTCACGAAACTGCCGCCCACCCACTGCTCAAACCACGGGAACACCTCGCTTTGAAGCTGCGACAGGTATTTCAAGTAATTTTCAAAAAGCTGTTTGCGAATGGTTGACTTTGGAAAATCATGCACAAAACGCTGTTCCATCGTTTCCAGGTCAACTTGGATCCCCTCGTGTGGGACGAGCAGCCCCTGCTTGTTGAATTCAAGTTTTTGTTCCATTTTTCAATAGGGTTTTCTCACCACCCAAAAATACAAAAGCCCTTGAAAACACAGCATCTTCAAGGGCTTTCGCTTCGATTTCCCCGCTTATTTTATCCGAAAAAGAAGGCTGTTAAGTTGTCTCTGCTCAGTGGTGCCAGCCATTTTTGCCATGACCACCTGAAAGTAGTAGCGGTCGCCGGGAACGGCTTCGTTGACCAATTTTTTTGTCCGTTGGTTGAAGTCAGCCGAACCGTTCGGCACTTCGACCGGGTCGCCCATTTTAGGCACCCGGGTGAGGTTGAAGCTGGTGATTTCCAAAGCATTTCCTGGTAACTGGAAGCCAAGTCCGGTTGCTTTTTTGAACTGTTCAGGTGCCATTTCGCCATCCATTTTGACCTCCCCACCTTCCAGGTGGAGTACCGCCAATGGGTCTGGTAATCGCTGCACATCGAACTCAAAATTCTTGTACTGGAACGCCCCGTCCCCATGAACGGTCAGCGTCACCCTGCCCGGGTTTGTGGCAGTTACGTTGAACAATCCCTTGCCTATTTTTTCGATTTCCACTGCATCGCTGGCGAGGTAAACCTGCTCGTCGGGAATCCCATCTACCGTGATGTTGAGGTGGTTGGTGACACCAATGAACAGGGTGTTCATCCTTTCAGTGGAGACCGTGATGGCGTTTTGTGCGGAAAGCTCCAATTGGCCAGCGGCGCAAAACCCAAAAGAAACGGTCATCAAAAACAGTTTGGAAGTGGAAAAAAAGCGATTGAAGTTCTTCATGAAAAATGATTTTTAGTGATGGAATGCTTTCATAACGAGTCATTTATGAAAAGAAACACCCGGTTCAAATGCCATAAGCCCTGGCCACCTGTCGCTGCTCACCCAGCCCTTCGATGCCCAATTCCACCACGTCGCCGGGCACCAGATAGCGGGGCGGTTTGAGGCCGAGGCCCACGCCGAACGGCGTTCCCGTCGTAATCACGTCGCCGGGCAGCAGCGTCATGAACTGGCTGAGGTGACTGATGACCGTCGGGATATTGAACACAAAATCGGACGTGTTGGAGTCCTGCATCGTCTCGCCGTTCACCGTCAGCCAGAGGCGCAGGTTGTGCGGGTCGGCGATTTCGTCGGGCGTGGCGAGCACCGGGCCAAGCGGGGCGAAGGTATCACAACTTTTACCTTTCACCCACTGGCCGCTGCGTTCGAGTTGAAAACTGCGCTCGCTGTAATCGTTGTGGAGGCAGTACCCGGCCACGTAGTTCATCGCTTCCGGCACCTCCACGTAGCTGGCCCGCCTGCCGATGACCAGCGCCAATTCCACCTCCCAGTCTGTTTTTTCCGAACCCTTCGGGATGATGAGTTCGTCGTTCGGGCCGCAGATGGCCGTCGTGGATTTGAAAAAAACGACCGGCTCCTTCGGCAACTCCATGCCGCTCTCTCGTGCGTGGGCGGCGTAGTTCAGGCCGATGCACACGATTTTGGAAGGCCGCCCGATGGGCGGACCGAGGCGGGTTTGCGGTGGAACCACCGGGCAGCCCGCCGCATGTTTTTCGAGCCAGTCGGCCAGCCGTTCCAGGCCGTTTTTTTCAAAAAAACGCTCGTCGAAATCTTCGCCGAAGGCGCTGACATCCAGCCGTTTACCTTCCGAATTGAGGATGCCGGGCTGCTCGTGGCCGGGTTGGCCGAATCGTATCAGTTTCATGTTGTTTTTTTTGAAATTTCAAGGCCGCAGCCGGATGAACCCGCCATCCAACGGGTAGTCGCAGCCGGTGATGAACGCCGCTTCGTCGGAGCAGAGGAACAACGCCAGGCTGGCCACCTCCTCCGGGGTGCCCATGCGGCCGATGGGCTGCGTTTTGGCCAATTTTTCAAACATCTCCACCTCCCTGCCGGGGTAGTTTTTCGCCAAATAGCCGTCCACGAACGGCGTGTGGATGCGGGCGGGCGAGATGCAGTTGCAGCGGATGTTGTCGGCGAGGTAGTCCATCGCCACGGAGAGCGTCATGGTCAGCACCGCGCCCTTCGTCATCGAGTAGGCGAAGCGGTCGGGGATGCCGACGGAGGAGACGATGGAGGCCATGTTGAGGATGACGCCGCCGCCGTTTTTTTTGAAATGCGGCACGGTGGCGAGCATCGAATTGTACACGCCCTTCACGTTCACCCGGTACATCCGGTCGAAATCCTCCTCGCTCGTTTTTTCCAGATTGCCGACGAAACCGATACCCGCATTGCAAACCAAAATATGGATAACCTGCTGGTTTGCAATGTTTTGAATCACTTCGACGACTTGCTGCTGGTGGCTCACGTCGCAGGCATGGGCGGTCGCCTGGCCGCCTTCGGAACGGATGTCTGCAGCGGCGTTTTCTGCCTCCTCCGGCTTCAGGTCGAGCAGGTGGACCTGCGCCCCCTCCGCTGCAAACCGTCGGGCGATGGCCAACCCGATGCCGCTGGCACTGCCGGTGACGAGGGCTGTTTTGTTTTCGAGTCTTTTCATTTTTTAAGTTCAAAGATCTTTTCCATCCGCACCCATTTTTCGCCCGGCTTTGCCCACGGCAGCGGCTGCTGGAACTTCCACATCAGTTCTTCCCACGCCTCCACACGAAGGTTGGCGGCATCGGCGGCGGCTTTTTTTTCAAACGAAAAATCGTCGCCCACCTCCATCACCATGAACAAGCGGTTGCCCGTGCGGTAGATTTCGAGCGCCTCGATGCCCGCCGCTTGGATGCTCTCCAAAATCTCCGGCCACACGCCACCGGGGGCGTGCCAGCGCTCGTATTCTGCGATGAGCGCCGGGTCGTCTTTCAGGTCGAGGGCAAAACAGTATTTCATTTTTGAGATGTTAGACGGAAGACTTTAGACCTTAGAAAGCAGTGTGTGGCAACACTGGGGGCCATCTAAAGTCTAAAATCTAAAGTCTATTTTTCCAAAAGCGCTGGGCAATCCTCCAAAGCGATATTGAATTTCCCAGACTTGCATTGCTTGATGATTTTCACTTTCCGCACACCCTCGTCGTCGCCGAGGCGGATGCTGAAATGGCAGTTTTCGGAATCCAAAAGATACTCGGAGGCTGGGTAGCTGGTGCCCGTTTCCTCGTCCTCGTCGATTTCGCTGGCAAGCACGAAGCCGGGGTGGAGGTCGGCCTTGCCAACAAGCTGGTCAACGGTTTCTTTGCCTTTCCGCAGTTCAAAATTGAACTCCAGCGTCGAGTAGTTGACCCTCGCCACGTCGAGGGAGTAGAGGTAGCCGCCCTTCATCGCCACGAAGTTCGTCCATTTGCCTGTGGGCAAATCCATCGGGAAAGCGAAGGTGTCGGTTTTCTCCAAAATGAGCAGGCTGTCGGCCAGTTCGATGTTTCGGGCAAGGCCGCAGGTGGTCAGCCGTTGCAGGAATTCCTTCGAGTAGTCCAAGTCGTTTTTTACGGAAATTTTGGCGGGCGGACCACTGGCGGACGGATCGGGGTTTTCATCGGAAACAACGGCCTCGTTGCCCATCAGTGCTGTGTCGGCCAGCAGGCTGTCGAGGGCGGGGCTGCTGGTTTGGGGCTTTTTTCCCATTCGGTTTTCGCAAGAAAATAGCATGACCCAACAAGCGGCACAGAAACCAATGGCTTTGATTTTTTTCATAAAAAATGGCTATAAAATCATGCTTGGTACTCAAGTCAAAACTATTTCAATTGTGACCCCCTGAAACCATACCATGCGATGTAGGCGAACATGATGGTGGGTAGGATGAACGCCGTGGCCATTGAGCTTTGGTCGGCGACATAGCCCATGATGGGCGGGAAAACCGCCCCACCGACGATGCCCATGATGATGTACGACGAGCCGTTTTTGGTGAATTTGCCCAAGTCCTTGACCCCCAGTGCAAAAATGGTGGGGAAGGTGATGCTTTGGAACAGGTAAAATGCCATCAATGCCCCAACCGATATTTTGCCAAAATGCCCGGTAACAACGAGCAGGAGCGCCACGATGGAAACGCAGTAGTACCCCAGCATTTTGTGCGGCTGTACATACCGCATGAGGAGGGTGCCGAGGAACCGTCCGGCCATGAAAATGACCATGCCGATCGCTTGCAGGAAGGACGCATCCTGGTTGCTGATGCCCAGCGTTTCGGTGGTGTAGTTGATGAAAAAGCCCCAGATACAGCACTGTGCGCCCACATTGAGGAATTGTGCCAGCACTGCGAACGCAAATTGCCGGTGTTGCCAGAGTTTTTTGCCGATGTGGGTATGCTGGTCAGCCACCAGCGTTTCCTCTTCGACTTCGGGCATGGGGGTGAAATAAAACAGCAGGGCCACCAGCAATACCACTGCTCCCACTATCAGGTAGGGTAGCTGCACAGACCTGAATCCATCGGCCACAGAATGTGAGGTAGCGGCAAAAACGAACAACCCACCGACCAGTGGCCCTGTGATAACCCCGACTCCATTGAACGATTGCGCCAAGTTGAGCCGCTGCTCGGAATTTTCACGAGGGCCAAGCACGGTCGCGTATGGGTTGGCCGCAGTTTCGAGGAAGGCCAGCCCGCAAGCAAGTATGAACAGGGCGACCAGGAAAAAGCTCCACGACTGCGCCTCGCTGGCCGGATAAACCAAAAAAGCACCGCCTGCGTACAGGAGCAGACCGGCTATGATGCCTTTTTTGTAACCGAATTTTTTCATGAAAAAACCGGCAGGGAGCGCCATCAAGAAGTAAGCACCGAAGGTGGCCACCTGCACCCACGCCGATTCGGCGATGCTGATGTTCAGGACTTCCTGGAAGTGCTTGTTCAGCACGTCCAACATGCTGATGGCAAAACCCCAGAGGAAAAACAGGCTCGTGACGAGGGCGAACGGGAGGAGGTACTTGTTTTTTGACATCGGTTGGCGGTTCGTTTGTTGAAGGTGCCAAGGTAGCGTTTTCCCAAAATAAAAAAACTGGTCCGTTCAGCGCAATACCTCCGGGTTGCGTAGCCACAGGTCACGTTGCGGGAACGGGACCTGTACCTTGTTTTCCCGGAACAGGCGGTCGATGGTCAGCCGGATGTCGCTCTTCACGTTCTCGATGCGGAAGAATTCTTCGGTGAAAAAAAGCAGTTCAAACTCAAGGGACGAGTCGCCAAAATTTTTGAATTGTACCAATGGCACCGGGTCCTTCAAAACCTTTGGGTGCTTCTTTGCCGCCTGGATGAGCAGGTTGCCGACCAGCTTGAGGTCGGAGCCGTAGGCCACGCCCACCATGATGTTGAATCGGGTGGGGGATTCGTTGTGGCTCCAGTTGGTCACTTTATCGACGACCAATTTCGAGTTGGGCACGAGGATGCTCACCCGGTCACGGGTCTCCATTTTCGAGGTGCGCAGGCCGATTTCGTTCACCCTGGCCACCGTGCCATCGAGTTCGACGATGTCGCCGACCTCCACCGTGCCCTCCACGAGGATGACGATGCCGGAGATCAGGTCCTTGAACGTGTCCTGCAAGCCCAGCCCGATGCCCACCAGCAGTGCCGCCGAGCTGGCCCAGATCATCGAGCTGATACCAAAAGTTTCGAGGATGGCGAACACCGCCAGCACCCAGATGATGTAGCCCAAAAATTGGCGCAGCGCCGCCTGCCTGCCGAGGTCCACTTGTTTCCTTCGGAAATAGCGGCCCAGCATCACCTGGTTGAGGAACCAGATGGAAACTTTGGCCACCGCCAGAATCAGGATGGCCGCCAGGATGTCGGCCACCGTGAGCTTGAATTTGCCGATTTGAACGTACAGCTCAAGAAATTCTTTGAAATCCATGTTGCAAATTTGTTGATCCGGTGGCAAAAATAGCAACTCTGTTTTGGCAGAGCCACCTTCTGGCGTAACTTACATCTTTTAAAAATTCCGTACTTTTGGTTTCCTAAAAATGAGAGCGTCCCAAAGCAATTCACTTTAAAATATCAAGCAATGAAAAACTCAAACTTGTTTTTTTCCCTCCTCATTTTACTGTCGGCGGCCACGCTGCGGGCACAGTCGGGCATGGATGCCAACATTTCCTACGCCACTTTCAAAAGCGACGATGGCGGCTACATCGAGGTCTATCTGCACGTGGTGGGCACGTCGGTGGAGTTCATGCCGGTGACGGACAGCACCAAACGGGCGGTGGTGGACGTGGTCGTGCTGTTCAAGCAAGGCGAACAAATCGTGAAGTTCGACAAGTACCGCCTGAGCAGCCCGCCGTCGGCTGCCCCCGCCGATTTTGTCGATGTGAAGCGCTACGCACTCGCCAACGGCAGCTACCAAATCGAAGTTTCCGTGGACGACACCTACCGGATCGGCAACTCCAAGCGGTACGATTCGGCCTTCTCCGTCAACTACGACCAGCAAACGCTGGCGCAATCCGACATTCAATTGGTAGCATCCATGAAACTGGCCCCCCCTGGCTCCGAAAACAATCCGATGGCCAAAGGTGGCTACCTGTTCGAGCCGTTGTCCTCCAATTTTTACGACAAGTACGACGAGCTGCTGCTGTTTTACCATGAAATCTACAATGCCGACAAGGCCGTCGGAGCGGATTACCTGCTTTCTTTTTTCATTGACAACGCCGACACCAAAGACAAGGCGGAGGCCATCTCCATGTCGCACAAACGCAAGCAGGCAGAGCCGGTCACCGCATCGATGCAGCAAATCGACATCCGCCAGTTGCCCAGTGGCAACTACCACCTCGTCGTGGAGCTTAGCAACCGGGACCGCCAGCTTCTCAGCCAGAAGTCCATCACCTTCCAGCGGAGCAACCCCTACCTCCATGTTTCACAGGAAGAAATTGCATCGGGGAACATGAGCCTGGCGGAAGAATTTGTCGGCAAACTGAGCGAGCAGGACCTCGTGTACGGCCTCAAGGCCATCATCATGCAGGTGGACAAGTCCGATGGCGAGCACGTAAAAACGATTACCAGCGAACGCAACGTGAATGCGATGCGGCTGTACCTGTTTTCCTACTGGGCCAAACAAAGCCCGACCAACCCGGAAGCCGCCTACGAAGCCTACATGAAAGTGGCCCGGCAAATCGACGAAAACTTCAACAACGGCTTCGGCTACGGCTTCGAGACCGACCGGGGGTACGTCTTTTTAAAATACGGGGCACCGTCCAACACGGTTTTCGAGGAAAACGAGCCGAGCGCCCCGCCGTATGAAATCTGGTTTTACAATCAATTCCCGATGACTGGCCAAAACAATGTGAAGTTCCTGTTTTACAACCCCTCGCTCGTCACCAACGGCCATGTGCTGCTGCACTCCACCGCACGGGGCGAGGTGAACAACCCCCGATGGGAAGTGGACCTGTACCGCGACGCTCCGATGGAGGTCGAAAACAACGACTACATCGATGGCACCCGAATGCAGTCCAACACGGGTCGGCAAGCACGCCGGTTGTTTGAAAGTTATTAGGAGCGGTATTATTTTTATCAAAAACGCAAAAGTTTTCCCCCGGCACCTGTTCAAAAACAGGACATCTTGTAACTTTGCCTGACTTTCGACCCAACAAACAAAACAGAGGTGATGCCAACCTATTCGGCCTCACCTCTGTTTTTTGTTCCAAAATATCACCTGTTGTCCAAGAATTTAGTCATCGTACCAACCTACCTCGAACTGGAAAACGTCGGCAGAATGATAGATGCCGTGCTTTCCCTGCCTGTGCCGTTCCACATTCTCGTCGTCGATGATGGTTCGCCAGACGGAACCGCCGAGGTAGTGAAAACCAAACGGCAGCAGCACCCCGAATCCGTTCACCTGCTGGAGCGCAGTGGCAAATTGGGCCTCGGCACGGCGTACATCACCGGTTTTTACTGGGGCCTGGAGCGGGGCTACGACTACATTTTTGAAATGGACTGCGATTTTTCGCACAACCCGACCGACTTGGTGCGCTTGTTGAAAACGCTGGAAAACGGCGCTGACCTGGTGGTCGGCTCCCGCTACGTGCGTGGCGGGAAGTGCGTCAACTGGCCTGCCGACCGACAAATTCTCTCCTACGGGGCCTCGTTCTATGTGCGCCTCATCACCTGGATGTGGGTGAAAGACCCGACTGCCGGTTTCGTCGGTTTCCGGCGTAAAGTGCTGGAAACCATTGACTTGGACAAGATAAAATTCATCGGCTACGCCTTCCAGATTGAAATGAAATTCGCAGCCTGGGTGCTGGGTTTCAAAATCAAGGAGATTCCCATCACCTTCACCGACCGCATCGAGGGCACCTCCAAAATGTCGAAGGGCATCATCAAGGAAGCCGTCTGGGGCGTAGTCCAAATGAAATGGTGGAGCCTGACCGGCAGCCTCAAACATGCCGAGCGGCGGGCTAAGATTGTAAAAAATGAGGCTTCGCAGCGGAGCATTTAGCGGATCAACTTTCCTTTCCTGAGCACCACCTCCGAACCTTCCGCCAAAAAAACACTGTCCGGCTCCTTGTTCAAAATTTCCCCCAAGGGTGGGCCGTACATCCGCTCGCCATCTACTTTTATTTCAAAATCTTTCACCGGGTAAAATTTCCAGGCGGGGTGCTCTACTTCGTATTCAGAGGTTTTTCCGCCACCCAATTTTGTGTAGCCCCAGAAATGTTGCGTGATAAATTCCTCGCCAGAACCTTCTGCAAAACTGGTGGGGTGGGGCAGCGCCTCCACCGAAAGTTTGTTCCAACAGCCGTTGATTTTCCACTCGTAAGCCACTTGCAACCGCTGGCCGGTTTCAGTTTTCCATTGGTGGCGCATCGGCAGCTTCACGTAATGCTCTCCGTACAATGTGTTGGCAACCAGCAAGATAGCCCGCCTCGGTACAATTTCTTTGATGAAAACGACACCCCGCCGCCACTCCCCGGCTACCCGGCGCCGCACGTAAAAACGCAGGTTCACTTCCTCGAAATTCCGGTGGAAAGGGACAGAAAAACCCAACAGTCTGGTGTCCAAAAACATAAATCCGACGAGGCTCAGGTAGCATCGGCCCTCCCAAAAGTCCAATTCCGTGTGGGCTGGCAGGTATTTTTCCAACATGGACGGCTCGACGATGTAGTTCGCCAGCACGAGTTTGCGCCATTCGGCAGTCAGGAAAACGGATTGCATGTGAAATAGAAGTGCAAGTGGGAAAAAATTTTTGACCTCGGATATTCAGGAATAGGTTTTCGGGCGATTCTGATGCTGAAGTGTAAAAAAGTGGAAACGAATTTCTGTTCTGGTTCAAAAAACGACCACCTAACATTCAACACATCGGATTTTTTAGGTTGGGTGTTTTCAAATCACTTTCAAACACGTAAACGAATAGCTTACAAAATGCCAAATTTCCTTTGAAGGAAAAAATGTGGAAAACTTTTTCACACTTTCGGTGTAAAAAAGTGGGAATTTGTGGCGGGAAGTAGATACTTTTGGAGCGTTAATTGAACTAAACAGAAACATGAACCAACTCCTGGGGGAATATCCTTGCAAAATCGACCCGAAAGGAAGGCTTCGACTGCCAACCGCCTTGCTCGACCAACTGCTGGCCGACGAGCGGGAAAGTTTTGTGGTCAACCGGGGGATGGAAAAATGTCTCGTGCTTTATCCCAAAAAAGTTTGGGATGAAAAATCCGTGCAAGTTAGCAAACTCAACGAATTCGACACACAATCCAGGCTTTTCAAGCGGGCTTTCTACCGGGGGGCCACAGCTTTGAAAAAAGACGGGGCCGACCGCCTGAATTTCCCCAACCAGCTTTTGGAATGGGCGGAAATCCTCGATGGCGAGGTGGTGCTGGCGGCGGTGGACGACAAAATCGAAATCTGGGCGGCCAAACGCTACGAAGACGAAATGAACCAGGAGCGTGACATGGCCGAACTTGCACAAATTGTCATGGGCAACCAAAACAACGGCTGATGTACCATCTGCCCGTACTCGCCACGGAGAGCATCGAAGCGCTCGCCATCAAAAAAGACGGCGTTTACGTGGATGCGACCTTTGGCGGCGGTGGCCACAGTCAGTTGATTTTTAATGAGTTAGGTGAAAAAGGAAGGCTTCACGCCTTCGACCAGGACGACGATTCGCTGCGGAATCTCATCGACGACGAGCGCTTCGTTTTCAACCACCACAACTTCCGCTACCTCAAGCAATTCCTGCGCTTGCACGGCGTGAAGCAGGTGGACGGCATCCTGGCCGACCTCGGCGTTTCCTCCCACCAGTTGGACGAGCCTGAACGGGGCTTCTCCTATCGCTTCGATGCCGACCTCGACATGCGGATGAACCGCCAGGACGAGCGAAAGGCAAGCGATGTTTTGAAAAGCTATTCGGTGGAGGAACTCCAGCGGGTTTTCAGCGAGTACGGCGAAGTGCGGAATTCCCGCTCGCTGGCGCAAAAAATCGTGCAGGAGCGTGCCGTGAAGCCCATCCGCACCATCGGCGACCTGCTGGCGATGACCGGCCCGCTGGTTCGGGGGCACAAGGGCCGGTACCTCGCACAGGTGTTTCAGGCGCTGCGGATGGAGGTGAACGATGAGGTTGGTGCATTGAAAACCTTCCTCGAATCGACCCTGGAAGTGTTGAAGCCGGGCGGGCGGCTGGTGGTGATTTCCTACCACTCCATCGAAGACCGCATGGTGAAAAACCTCCTGAAAACCGGCAACACCGAAGGCAAAATCGAGCAGGATTTTTACGGAAATATTGAGCGTCCGTTTGCACAATATATTAAAGGTGTAACCGCTCCCTCGGAAGAAGAAACAGCGAGCAATCCGAGGGCGAGAAGCGCCAAGATGAGAGTAGGAATTCGAGTTGAAAATTGAAAATGGATAATTGAGAATTGCTTCATTCTCAATTCAAACGCAGTTATGATGGCAACACAAAAAAAATCACTCGGGAGCTATCTGGAAATTGGGAGCATGGGTGCGTCCCTCGTCTTGAAGAACTTGCCTTTCGTGCTGTTCCTGAGTTTTCTTACCGTCATCTACATTGCCAACTCGCACTACGCCGAGAAACAGGTCAGGCAAATACAAACCCTTCAAAAGGAAGTAAAGGAGTTAAAACGTCAATATAATTCGCTGAAATCCGAGATAATGTTCAAAAGCCGTTTGGCCGAAATCGGGGAAGATGTTGAGTCCCTCGGTCTTCGCAAAACGGCAGGCCGGGTCAAGCGGATTGTGGTGGAAGATTAAACAAACAACAGTAGGAAAGGGATGAGGGACGAGGGATGAGGAATGCCGTTTGCGGCAGATTTCATTCCTCATTCCTCGCCCCTCATCCCTAAAAAGAGATGGCTTTCAACGTCAAAAACGAAGTTCTTGTACGGGTGTACGTCGTGCTGGCAGCCGTGGTGCTGGCAGCGGTCGCCATCTTCACGAAGTCTGTGAAAATCAGCATCGTGGAAGGCGAAAAATGGCGCAGCAAAGGGCAGGAACTCTACATCAAGGAAGTGCCGTTGGAAGCGGAGCGGGGCAACATCCTCACCGACGACGGAAGCATGTTGGCCACCTCGATGCCGTTCTTTGACATTTCGTTCGACCCAAATTCCTCGGCCATCGACACCGCCGACTGGAACCGTGACCTCGACAGCCTGGCACTTTGCCTGACCACCTACGTGAACCCCGAAATGACACCAGGGGCGATGAAGGAGTTTCTGATTCAGCAAAAAGCGGAGGGCAAACGCTACATCTCCATCAAAAAAGATGCGACGATGGCGCAGAAAGACCGCATCAGCAGCTTTCCGTTGTTCAGGTTGGGGCAGTTCAAAGGTGGCCTCATCGTGGTGCAGAAGTACAATCGGGAGCGACCGTTTCGAATGCTGGCCAACCGCACCATCGGTTACGTGAACGGCGACTCCATCGAGGTCGGCATCGAAGGTGCCTTCAATGAATATCTCAAAGGCGAAGCCGGGACGCAACTGATGTACAAAGTGGGCGGCGGCATGTGGATCCCGCTGGAAAATCTGGCAAAAATTGAACCCAGGGCAGGGCAGGACCTCGTCACCACGCTCGACATCAACCTCCAGGACATCACCGAAACGGCGCTCGCCAAAGCGATGGTGCGCCACCAGGCCGAGAGCGGCGTGGCGATTTTGATGGACGTGAAAACCGGTGCCATCCGTGCCATGGCCAACCTCGGCTGGACGAAGGACGGGCAGCTTTGGGAAACGTACAACCACGCCATCGGCTCGGCCACCGAACCCGGCTCCACCTTCAAGCTGGCCACCATGCTGGCCCTGCTCGAAGACGGCGACATCGACCTCGACGACAGCATCGACATCGAGCAGGGGGTTACCATGTACTTCGAGGCGGAACTGAAAGACGCCTACTCCCACACCCTGAACCGGGTGTCCGTGAAACAAGCCTTCGGAATGTCCTCCAACGTGGGCGTTTCGAGGATGGCCTACAACAGTTACGGCACGAAAAACAAGGCCGACCGCTTCGTGGGGCATTTGCAGGATTTTTACCTCAACCAGCCGACCGGCATCGAAATCGGCGGCGAAGTGGAACCATACCTCAAAAAAGCGTACAGCCAGGAGGAAGGCTGGAGCGGCACAACGCTGCCCTGGATGTCCATCGGCTATGAATTGACCGTGACACCCCTGCAATTGCTGGCGTTTTACAATGCAGTCGCCAACGACGGAGTGTACGTGAAGCCCTACTTGGTCAAGGAAATCCAGCAGTACGGCGAGACGCTGAAACGGTTCCCGGTCACGGAGGTGAAGGGGCGCATTGCCTCCAAAAAAGCCATCCGGCAGGCACAGCAACTCCTCGAATGTGTGGTGGACAGCAGTTGGGGCACCGCTTACGCCCTGCGCACCGACGCATACCGATTTGCCGGAAAAACAGGCACGGCACAAATCAACTACAAGCGCCTCAACGAAAAAACGAAAGTTGGCGGCTACCAGGCGAGCTTCGCCGGGTACTTCCCCGCAGACAACCCGGTGTACTCCTGCATCGTGCTCATCAGCAAGCCGAAAGAGTCAGGCATCTACGGCGGTGCGGTGGCGCTACCGGTGTTCCGGGAGATAGCCGACAAGGCCATCGCCTCCCGGCTCGAACTCTACCCGGTGCTGAACGACGGTGATGAAATTGCCCTGGGAAGCAAGCAACTGCCCGACTACGATGCAGGCTACCGCCCTGATATTCAGCGAGTTCTGAAAGGATTGGGCCTCGATTATTACAACCGGGCCGACGGCGACTGGGCCGTACTGCGTACCGCCGAACCCGATTCGCTCAAGTTGATGAAACGCCCGATGGAGGACAAACAGGTGCCCAACGTAATGGGCATGGGCCTCCGGGATGCCTTGTTTTTATTGGAAAACAAGGGACTGAAAGTACAGGTGAACGGCGGCTACGGAAAAGTCCGACAGCAGTCGGTGCGGCCCGGCACGAGGGTGGCGGGGCAGACGGTGTGGTTGAGGTTGGGGTGAGGTTAGCAATTTTAAAGTCCTCGATTTCGAGGACTTTAGAAATGCTAAGGTCAAGATAATCAAAAGACCCGTCCACGCCACGTTTGTCATTCCCGAAGGGAATCTGTTCACGCCATGAGGGCAACATGACGAGGACGGGTTCTTGCAGAATGACAAAAAACGGGGCGGTCGCAGACTTTCGACAACTGAGGGTAGAATTTTTGAAGTGGAGCAAATTGAAAGAAAATCGAAAAATGAATTTAATGTTCAAAGACATACTGACCTTTATTATTGGTGCTGGTATTGGCGCTTGGGTTCTCGATTGGTTGAGGATAAAATTTGAAAAGAGGAAATTAGAGAATCTGAAACTGCACGATTTTAAAGAGAAAAGATACAAAGCGATTCTCCTTTTGATGGAAGCGGTTTTCGACTTTGATAAAAACAAGCCAAAGCTGCATTCAAATGGTAGAACTGATTTGAATACAAAAGAAGATTTGACGGACGAATTGAAGACAGAATGGAAGAATAGCTTGCTTTACGCAAGCGATGAGTTTGTAAAGAGGATGAGTGATTTTGTTAAAGAACCAAGTGAAATTAACTATTGGAAAACTGCACTTGAAATGCGAAAAGACCTTTACGGAATAAAAACAAGGCTTTCAATAGATGAATTTAAAAACTAGAAAAATCATTGCGAGGGAGATACTTCTATTCTTAGGATTGATTCCACTTTTGGCAATCGTCTGGACTGGATTTGAAATTTATTACTTGTTTCCAAAATCGGAAATTAGAGAATTGAAGGAGAGGAAAGCTGGTTTGCAATCAGAGATATCAAAGGTTAATACAGCATTGGAGGAAAATAAGTGCTACCGTTTTGAAGAGCTTTATAAAAAATTAGAATCAGAATATGACTTGGGAACATTACCAGAGGCCAAGAAAAAGATAACACTCAAAGAAAAGAGAGAAGCATTATTTCTGATTGCAAAAGATGATTTGGTATTTAGTTCATTTCAAGATTTTGAAGACTTCTATGGTCTGCCAGAAAAGGATTATGAAAAATGTGAACTTGAAAACCAGGAGTACAAACAAAAAATTTCATCGCTTAACAAGGAAAAGCTCGAAGTTGATTGGCAGATAAAATTTACAGAATCAGATATAGATAAGTCATGGAGAATCAAAATGATGAAGCAATGGGGAATTGGTTATGTGTTGATTATTTATCCAATTCGAGGGATTGTAATGGTTTTGATTTGGTCAATTAGCACACTGAAAAAGCAAGAATCTTAAAATGGCATTGGGTGAAAACACTCACAACCATACTCAACAACATCCAACTAAAAACCCTCCTCGGCTCAACGGAGCAGGAGATAACCGCCTTGACATTGGACAGCCGCAAGGCAGCACCCGGCACCCTCTTCGCCGCCCTCCGGGGTACGGCGACCGACGGCCACGCCTACATCGGCAAGGCCATCGAGAACGGGGCGACGGCGGTGCTTTGCGAGGAACTGCCAGCAGAAAGGCACGACCACATAACCTACGTGCAGGTGGCGGACAGCGCCGAGGCTTTCGGAAGGATTGCCTCGGAATTTTATGACCGCCCCAGCGAAAAACTGAAGCTCGTCGGCGTCACCGGCACCAACGGGAAGACGACGACGGCGACCTTGCTCTACGACCTTTTTACAGCGTTGGGCTATAAAGTTGGCCTGATTTCGACGATTGAAAATAAAGTGAACAAACGCAGTGTGACCTCTACCCACACAACACCGGATGCAGGAGCCATCAACTTACTGATACAACAAATGGTGGAGGCAGGCTGCGATTACGCCTTCATGGAAGTCAGCTCCCATGCTGTCGTCCAGAGGCGTATCGCCGGTCTTTTTTTTGCGGGAGGCATGTTCACAAACATCACGCACGACCACCTCGATTACCACAAAACGTTCCGTGCGTACATCGAAGCCAAGAAGTTGTTCTTTGACAATTTGCCCAAAACGGCCTTCGCACTCGTCAACATCGACGACCGGCGGGGCGAGGTGATGCTGCAAAACACGAAGGCCAAGGCCCACACGTTTGCGCTGCGAAAAGCGGCGGATTTTAAAGTAAAAATGCTCGACAACAGTTTGACCGGCTTGCACCTCGACCTCGATGGTCACGATTTCTATGCCTGCCTCATTGGCGAGTTCAATGCCTACAACCTGCTCGGCGTGTACGCCGTGGCAGTGTTGCTGGGGCAAAAAAAGGAGGAAGTGCTGCGAATCCTCAGCGGCCTGCGGGCTGCCGAGGGCCGTTTCGACCAGGTGGTGAGCCGGGAGCGCAACGTCATCGGCATCGTCGATTACGCCCACACGCCCGATGCGCTTGAGAAGGTGCTGTCCACCATCGACCAGCTCCGCAAAGGCGGGGGCCGCATCATCACGGTGGTCGGCTGCGGCGGCGACCGGGACCGAACCAAGCGCCCGCTGATGGCCAAAGTCGCCTGCGATTACAGCGACCAGGTCATCCTCACCAGCGACAACCCCCGCAGCGAGGAGCCGGAAGCCATCCTCGCGGAGATGGAACCGGGCGTTCCGGCAGTGGCCCGCCGCAAGGTGCTGACCATCACCGACCGAAGGCAGGCCATCCGAACGGCTTGTTCGCTGGCGCAAACGGGCGACGTGATTCTGGTGGCGGGCAAAGGGCATGAAAAATACCAGGAAATCAAGGGCGTGAAGCACGATTTTGACGACAAAAAAGAACTGAGCGAAGCCTTTGGGATTTACGATTTACGATTTACGATTTACGATTCTGACGACAGGCCATGAAGGAAGATGATTTAAAAAAGCGGTTTAAGGATTTTGCGATTTCTGTGATTTGCTTCGCCAAAGGGCTGCCAGAGACATTTGAAATGAGGGTCATCAGGAGCCAAATAGTAGATTCTGGCACATCGCCTGGCGCAAATTACAGGGCGGCTTGTAGAGCGAAATCGGGACCTGATTTCATCAACAAGTTGAAAATTGTAGAAGAAGAACTGGATGAAACGCAATACTGGCTTGAATTGATTGTTGGGATGCTTCCTGAAAAAAGACAGGAAGCGGGGGTGGTTTGGAAAGAAGCGGACGAACCATTGGCAATAACGGTTGCCTCAATCAAAACAAAAAGACAAACAACGGCGAAGAATGCTTGACAATTTAGCAGATTCATCCCAATCGTAAATCGTCATTCGTACTTCGTAAATGACAAAATGCTGTACGAACTTTTCAACTGGTTGGACACGAACTATGATTTCACAGGTGCAGGCTTGTGGAAATACATCAGTTTCCGGGCAGGGATGGGGATAGTTATTTCGCTGATTATCAGCATGTTGTTCGGCGGACGCATCATCCGGTTTATGCAAAAACTGCAAATCGGGGAGACCGTCCGGGACCTGGGGCTGGAAGGGCAATTGTCAAAAAAAGGCACGCCGACAATGGGCGGCGTGATTATCATCATGGGCATCGTCGTACCGGTGCTGCTCGTGGCGGACTTGAATAATATTTACGTTCTAATCATGCTCGTCGTGACGACCTGGATGGCCATCATCGGGTTTGTGGATGATTACATCAAGGTTTTTAAAAAGAACAAGGAAGGGTTGAGCAGCAAATCCAAGCTGGTCGGCCAGGTCGTTTGCGGGTTGATTGTGGCGCTGATGATGATTGGCAGCGACGAAATCGTGACCCGGATGGACGTGGAAAAAGGGGAGGAATTGGGCTACGAGCAAGTAGGCGGGCGCTTTGAAACGCAGGACGCTGTGGGCGACACGATTGAAGTGGCGCACTACAAGGCTTACGTGACAAATCTACCGTTTTTGAAAAACAACCAATTGGACTACGCAAGGTTGTTGCCGTTCGAAAGAGAGCGGGACATGAAGTGGGTGTGGCTGATTTTTGTGCCGATGGTGATCCTGATCATCACCGCCGTGAGCAACGCAGCCAATTTGACAGACGGATTGGACGGCCTCGCCACCGGCGTGAGCAGTGTGGTAGCGATGACGCTTGCCATTTTTGCTTACGTGAGCGGCAACGTCATCCTGGCGAATTACCTCAACGTGTTTTACCTGCCGGGCACGGGCGAGCTGGTGATTTTCGCCGCCTGCCTGCTCGGTGCCTGCACCGGATTTTTGTGGTACAACGCTTATCCGGCGCAGGTTTTCATGGGCGACACGGGCAGCCTGACGCTCGGCGGCATCATCGCCACGCTGGCGATTTTGCTCCGCAAGGAGTTGCTCATCCCGGTGCTGTGCGGGGTGTTCGTGGCGGAAAACCTTTCGGTAATGTTGCAGGTGTCGTACTTCAAGTACACCAAACGGAAGTACGGCGAGGGCCGCCGGATTTTCCTGATGTCGCCGCTTCACCACCACTTCCAGAAGAAGGGAATGCCGGAAGCGAAGATTGTCACGAGGTTCTGGATTGTGAGTATTCTGCTGGCGGTGCTGACGATTTTGACGCTGAAAGTGAGATAATTTATGCCTGAACTCATCATCATAGCCGGAGCGAACGGAGTGGGAAAGACCACTTTTGCCCGACCGTATGTGGCAGAGTTGGGCTATGATTTTCTGAACGCAGATGACATCGCCAAAAAGTTGAGCGATGAGGGCGAACCAAGCCCGATGGTAGCTGCAGGCCGGGTTTTCTTTGAAAGGTTGAAGCAAGCCCTTGACAATCACCAGGATGTAGTGGTTGAAACGACTTTGTCCGGTTCGTACATCAACAAAGTTGCTAAACGGGCAAGGAGCGCTAATTATAAAATCAAGTTGATTTACATTTTCATTGAAAGCCCAGAGGCATGTTTGGAGCGGGTGAAAATGAGGATTGCCAAAGGCGGCCATGAAGTGCCGGAGGAGGATGTGAAAAGGCGTTTTTATCGAAGCCTATCTAACTTCTGGGACAATTTTCGCAGCATGGTAAACGAATGGTTGTTGTTCTTCAACGGAGATTTTGGTTTCCAAGGAGTTGCAAGTTTTGACGGCCAAATTTCGAGTACGGAAAATCCTGTTTTATTAGAATATTTCATGAAAATATTGAGACATGAGAAATGAGCAAAGTGAAACATTTTTGAGAGAAAAAATCGAAATCGAAAGAATTGCAAATCAGGCAGTTATGAAAGCCAAAGAAGAAAACAAGCGCTTTGGAATTCCCGAATTTTTCTCAAAAAACGGCGTGATTTATTATGTGCTTGAAGATGGCAACATCACCACCGAAAGACCCGAAATTTTGAAAGACAAAGCATAGCCCTGAGTGGCATTTTGAACCAAAACAAACACGAACAAACGCATGAAAGTTACCATCCTTGGAGGCGGGGAAAGCGGCACAGGTGCGGCGCTTTTGGCGAAGCATCTTGGCTACGAGGTTTTCCTCTCCGACGGGGGCATTTTGAAAGACCAGTACAAACAACAATTAGGAGATAAAGGCATTCCATACGAGGAAAGCAAACACACATGGACAAGCACTTTCGATGCCGATGAAATTGTCAAAAGCCCGGGTATCCCCGATTCCCTCCCGCTCATCAAAGAGCTGAAAGCCCTGGGCAAGCCGATAATTTCCGAAATTGAATTTGCGGGCCGGCACACGTCGGCGACCATCATTGGCATCACGGGGAGTAACGGGAAAACTACCACCACGAGGCTTACCCACCACCTGCTCACCACGGCAGGCTACCACGCAGCCCTCGGCGGTAACGTCGGTTTGAGTTTCGCCCGGAACATCATCGAGAAAAAGTGCGATTACCACGTGCTGGAACTGAGCAGTTTCCAGTTGGACGGCATCGTGTCCTTCCGACCGCACGTAGCCATTTTGCTCAACATCACGCCTGACCATTTGGACAGGTACGAGTACAAAATGGAAAACTACGTCCGGTCGAAGTTCCGCATCGCCATGAACCAACGGGAACAGGACCTGCTCATCACCAATGCGGACGACCCGGAAATCGTGAGATTTAGGAAATCTTCAAGATTTCCTAAATCTGATGGGCCGAGAGTGATTGAAGTCCCAACCCATTTCGACAGCACCAAAAAGTTGGTGGTCGCAGGTTCGGAGTTTGACATGACGCAATGTGCCCTCAAAGGAAGGCACAACTTTTTCAACGCTGCCTGCGCCATCCACGCCGCCAAAGCGGTAGGCGTGGGCGACGAGGCCATCCAGCAGGGGCTGAACACCTTCGTGAACGCCCCGCACCGGCTCGAATTTGTCGCTGAAATCAACGGCGTGGAATACGTCAACGACAGCAAGGCGACCAATGTGGACTCGGTTTTTTACGCCTTGCAGGCGATGGAAAAACCGGTGGTCTGGATAGCGGGCGGCACCGACAAGGGCAACGATTACAGCCAAATCGAAGACCTCGTCCGGCAGAAAGTGAAAGCGCTCATCTGTCTCGGCGTGGACAACTCGAAACTGCTCAGGGTTTTTTCGCCCCTGTTGAAAAACATCGAAGAAACCGGCAGCGCAAGCGAAGCGGTGGAACGGGCCACCATTTACGCCGAAAGCGGCGACGTGGTGCTACTCAGCCCGGCGTGTGCGAGTTTTGATTTGTTCAACAATTACGAAGACAGGGGAGAGCAGTTTAAAAAGGCAGTTATGAGTTATGAGTTATGAGTTATTTGGGGTTACGTTGTACGGGCAAATAACTCATAACTCCTCGCTCATAACTACTTAAGGTTCGCTTTTTTGGTCAGGATGGCACTGCGGATCATTTTCAAAAGTTCTTCAGTGTCTTTGAAAATGGAGTTGAATTCGGCGGTGGATAAGTATTCGGTGGCATGAAGAAGTTCAAGCCAGTACAATGTCTCAGCGGTTTCTTTTTGGGCGATGCCCAATTTGTGGATGAAATCTGGCCCGCTTTCGCCGTTCTGAGCCTCACGAACATTTGCGCCTGGTGAAGTGCCAGATTTCAGCAGTTGTTTTGACATAACAAACTCATGTTTCTCAGTAGTGAGATACTTGTAAAGTTTGACAATTCTAACGGCAAGTGCAAAGGATTTTTCCCGGATGGGAGATGGCTTCTTTTCATTTGTTTTCATCACAGCAATTGATTTGTATTTGTAGCAGACCCCAAAATAACTCATAACTAATAACTCATAACTCAAAAAAGTGAACTTCGGAGCCAGACTTTACGCAGAATTACGAGGCGACCGTGTCATCTGGATGATACTGGCGGTGTTGAGCATTTTCAGCATCCTGGCCGTGTACAGCAGCACGGGCACCATCGCTTACAAACTGAGCGGGGGCAACACGACCTCCTACCTCATCAAGCACGTGCTGATACTCGGCTTCGGCTTGTTCCTGGCGTACCTGGCGTACCTTACGCCCTACATGCGGTTCATGCGGATGGCCCCCTGGCTGTGGCTGCTGGCCTTCGGGTTGCTGGTGTACACGCTTGGTTTTGGCAAAGAAATCAACCAGGCCCGGCGGTGGATTGAAATCCCGTTCATCGGGCTGACCTTCCAGACTTCTGACTTCGCAAAAATGGCGCTTATCCTCCTTGTGGCTCGTGAAATCAGCCGCCACAAGGACTACATCAAAGATTTCAGCAAGGCGTTCGTGCCGATTATTTTGCCCATCATCCTCATCACCGGGCTGATTGCACCGGCGGATTTGAGTACGGCCATCGTGCTTTTCGCCACTTGTTTCACCATGATGTTCATCGGCAGGGTCGATTTTCGGTTCATGGGACTGCTGGTGCTGCTGGCGGTCGTCATGTTTGCCTTCCTGATTGTGGTACACAAATTCGTCCCTGACATCGTGCGGGTGGACACCTGGACCAGCCGTTTGCAGGACTGGCTCGGCAATCCCGAAGGCACGTTTCAGAACCAACAGGCCAAAATCGCCATCGCCAACGGAGGGATTTTCGGCAGCGGCCCCGGCAACAGCATCCAGCGGAACTACCTGCCCACGCCCTACGCCGACTTCATCTACGCCGTTTTTTGCGAAGAATACGGCCTCGTGGGCAGCTTCATTTTGCTGGGATTGTACGTGATGCTGTTCTTCCGCACCGTGCGGTTGGTGACCATCAGCGAAAAATCGTTCGGGGCCATGCTGGCCGTGGGTTTGAGTTTGAACATCGTGATTCAGGCGCTGACCAACATGGCCATCTCTGTCCAACTCGTGCCGGTCGGTGGCCTGACGCTGCCGATGGTCAGTTGGGGCGGCACTTCGGTGCTGTTTTCCTGCCTGTTTTTTGGCATCATCCTCAGCGTGAGCCGCTACATCGAGGCGGCTGCCGCACAGCAGGCACTGGCCGTGGAGGCCGTTCCGGTTGCTCCGCAACAACAAATGCCGCAGGGTGGTGGGCAGCAGGGCGGTGGTCAACAGCAACCACAGCGCCGTGATGGAGGTGGTCAGCAAGGCGGCGGTCAACGAAAAGATAGCGGAGGCGGGGGTGGAAACCGTCAAGGTGGTGGTGGCGGTCAGCAGGGTGGCGGTGGCCACAAAAAAGGAGGTGGGAACCGATAATCCAAAAAACCGGCGCAACCAGAACAAACATGAAAATCATCATCTCAGGCGGCGGCACCGGCGGGCATGTTTTCCCGGCCATCGCCATCGCCGATGCGATAAAAAAAATACGCCCGGAGGCCGACATCCTGTTTGTCGGGGCGAAGGGCAGGCTGGAGATGGAAAAAGTTCCAGCCGCAGGTTACCCCATCGAAGGGTTGTGGATCAGCGGCTTCCAGCGAAAATTGACAGGACAGAACCTGCTGTTTCCGGTGAAACTGCTCGTCAGCAGTTGGCGGGCGAGGCAAATCGTGCGGCGCTTCCGGCCCGATGTGGCGGTGGGCGTGGGCGGCTACGCCAGCGGCCCCACGCTGAATGCGGCTGGCGGTTTCGGAATCCCGACGGTGTTGCAGGAGCAGAACAGCTACCCCGGCGTGACCAACCGGATTTTGGCAAAAAAAGCCGCCAAAATCTGCGTCGCCTACGAGGGCATGGAGCGGTTTTTCCCGAAAGAAAAAACCGTGCTGACGGGCAACCCGGTGCGCTCCGAGGTTTTCAAAAACCTCGACAGCAAACGGGCCGAAGGGCTGGCAAACTTCGGATTGGACGGCAACAAAAAAACGATTTTCATCTTCGGGGGAAGCCTCGGAGCCAGGACAATCAACGAAGCGATGGCGGCCAACACGGCACAACTCGCTGAAAATCAGGACATCCAAGTTCTTTGGCAAATCGGGAAATTTTATGCGGACACCTTCGGGCAATGCGCCTCGGCGAAGCTGCCCAACGTGCAGGTGCGCCCGTTCATCGACCGGATGGACTTGGCCTACGCCGCAGCGGACCTGGTTATCGGTAGGGCCGGGGCGCTCTCGATTTCCGAGATGTGCCTGGTCGGCAAGCCCGCCATCCTCGTCCCGTCACCCAACGTGGCCGAAGACCACCAGACCAAAAACGCCCTGGCGCTGGTGGAACGGGATGCGGCGCTGATGGTACGGGATTCGGAAGCCAAAGACCGGATGCTTTGGACGGCTTTGGAGGTGTTGAAAAATGGGGAATTGAGCAGACGATTGGGTGAGAACATCAAAAAATTGGCGAAGCCGGATGCGGCGGCGGCCATTGACAAACAGATAATTGCTTTTATAAAATAACCCTCTGCGCATCCGTGCCTATTTTTTGAAATTAAAACACAGAGGCACGGAGGCGCAGAGGGACACATGGAAATGAACCTCGACAACATCAAAAAAATCTACTTCCTCGGCATCGGCGGCATCGGCATGAGCGCCCTGGCGAGGTACTTTCGGATGAAAGGGTGCGAGGTACACGGTTACGATAAAACAGAGACGGCCCTGACCAAAAAGTTGGTCAAAGAAGGCATGAAAATCCACTACGGCGGGGCGGATTTGACGAAAATCCCCGCCGGGCTTGACTTGGTGGTTTGGACGCCCGCCGTCCCCCGCAATTTCGAGGAACTGCTGCATTTTCAAAACGGCAGCATCCCGCTGAAAAAACGGGCGGAAGTGCTGGGCATCATCAGCCGGAGCCAGCGCACGATTGCCGTGGCTGGCACCCATGGGAAAACAACGACCTCCTCCCTCGTGACGCATTTGTTGCGAACGGGAGGAGTTCGTTGCACGGCTTTCCTGGGCGGTATCGCACAGAACCTGCGCTCGAACTACGTGGGCGGCGACAGCGATTGGGTGGTGGCCGAGGCGGACGAGTACGACCGAAGTTTCCTGCACCTCTCGCCCGAAATCGCCGTGCTGTTGAGCATGGACCCCGACCACCTCGACATTTACGGCGACGCCGGGGCGGTGGCGGAGACGGGGTTCAAGGAATTTATCCGAAAAACGAAGCCGAATGGCAAGGTTTTTATTAAGGACAACCTTGCACAACACTTTGAAAATCAGTTGTTTGAAACATTTGGGGTGGAGCAGGGAATGTACCGGGCGGAGAACGTCAGGGTGGAGGATGGATGGTTCGTTTTCGACTTCGTAGCTCCGGTTTCCGGTCGGAGTTGGGAGGCTTCCCCTGCATTGGGGAACGGCAGGGACCGGAGCTACGAGGCGATTGCGGATTTGAGATTGCGGATTGCGGATTCCACGGCCACCAATCCGCAATCCGCAATCCGCAATCTGAAATTCAGCATGCCTGGGCGGCACAATGTCGAAAATGCGACGGCGGCCATCGCAGTGGCGCTGCAACTCGGCGTGGGGGAGAAGGCCATCCGCAAAGCGTTGGCCACTTTCAAGGGCATCCAGCGGCGTTTCGAGTTGGTGTACCGGGACGAAAAAACCGTGTTCATCGACGACTACGCCCACCACCCGACGGAAATCCGGGCGGCGGTGCAGGCGGCACGGGAACTGTTTCCCGGCAGGCATCTCACCGGCATCTTCCAGCCGCACCTGTACTCCCGAACGAGGGACTTTCAGGATGGCTTCGCCGAGGAGTTGGACAAATTGGACGACATCATCCTGATGGACATCTACCCTGCGAGGGAAGAACCGATTCCGGGTGTGACCTCGGCCATTGTTTTTGACAAAATGAAGAACCCGAACAAGGTTTTGGTGACGAAGGCCAACGTGCTGGAAGTGCTGAAAACCAGACAGTTGGACGTGGTGATGACGATTGGGGCGGGGGACATTGACACTTTTGTTTTGCCGATAAAGCGGTGGTTGAAGAACAGAAAACAACCTAAAACGATGAACGAACATGGCTGACATCTTAAAATTTGATTACGAAGGCCAAAAGATTTCCTTCGAGTTTGCTGACGGCAACAAGATGATTAACGCCACGGAAATGGCGAAACCATTTGGAAAACGTGTGAATGACTTTTTGAGACAACAGGGTACACAAGAATACATTGTGCTTCTGGAAGACCGTTACGGGAATTCCCGTAACGGAACAACCATCGAAGTTTTGAGAGTTGTTCAAGGTGGTTTGTCAGAAATCCAAGGCACCTGGATGGACGAAAAACTTGCCCTCAAATTTGCAGCTTGGCTGTCACCGGCTTTTGAACTTTGGGTGTACGACAAGATTCAAGAACTCCTGACCACAGGTAAAACGGAGCTAAAAGAAGTTCCTCCGACCGGCTTTTCAGCAACGCTCCGATTGCTTGCCCAACAGTGGGAAGCGCAGGAAAAAATAAACACGGAGGTACGAAAGGAGTTGGACGATACGGCAGAACGGTTGGACGAACTGGAAGCCAAAATTCTGAGTACCGATGAAAAATATTACACCATTGCCGGGTATTGTGCTTTGAATGGAATTGCCTGCCCGCTTCACCTGGCAAAAGAGTGGGGCAAAAAAGCAGTGGCCCTGAGTACAGCAAAGCAATTCCCGACCGGCTCGGCACACGATGAAAAATATGGAAAGGTGAGGACGTACCACGTAGATGTTTTAAGTGAGGTGATAAAATAAACAGCCATCTATGCTCAACGACGCAAATACGAAATCTTCCTTCCGCCGCATCGCTTGGTTCGGCGGTGGGTTCCTGACGCTGATGGTCATCATCGCAGCGGTGGAGCGCAAGAAGGAACTGACCATTGCTGCCACGGTGGTGGAGGTGCAGCCATTGGAGGACGGGGCACTGTTGATTGACAGCCTCGATGTCATCCGGCTGGTGGAGCGGAGCCTCGGTGCTTCGCTCGACGAGCAGATGGCTGGCGTGGTCGATGCGGACCTGGTGGAGCAGGTGTTGGAAGAAAACCTCTTCGTGAAAAATGCGGAGGTGGTGCTCACTGCCAACAGCATGATAAAAATTTTCATCGAGCAGCGGGAGCCGATACTGCGGGTGATGGACAACCTGGGGGCACAGTATTACTTGGACAAGGACGGAGCGAGGGTGCCACTTTCCCGTCACTTCACCGCCAGAACGCTGGTGGCCACCGGCAACATTCCGCCGCACACCCCGGAGTTTTTGACCAAGAAAAAACACCTGATGAAGGACCTGTTCGAATTGACGAACTACATCCTGAACGACCCGTTCTGGAAGGCCATGTTCGAGCAGGTGCATGTGAACAGCAAGGGCGAGTTTGTGCTGGTGCCCATCGTTGGCGACCAGTCCATCCTCCTCGGCAAGTGGGATGCTGACATCGAAAACAAGTTCAGCCGCCTGCGGACCTTCTACGACGAAGGCATGAACCGGCAAGGTTGGCGGAAGTACGATACCATCGACCTGCGGTTCCGGGGGCAGGTGGTTTGTGGGAGATAGGAGGG
>JACRAN010000229.1 GCA_016234735.1 Bacteroidota bacterium
GGTTGGAGCAGGAATTTGTGCCATTTGAAAATGACTCCACCGGCCGGATTTTTTACCGAAATGCCGCCACTTCCACCCGAAAAGGCATCGAAATCGGCCTGACCGCTTTCCTTGGCAGGCATTTCTTCGGTTCAGTCAACTACACTTTTTCCGATTTTTCCTTCAAAAACTACGAGGTGCCCGGTAGTAATTTCGACGGCAACACACTGCCCGGTGTGCCCCGGCATTTGGGGGGCGTGGAAATCAGGTATGCTCGCCCGGAGGGTTGGTACTTTTCGGTGGGAGGGCAATCCATCTCGGAAATTTTCGCCAATGACAGCAACGAAAACAATTCACGGGCTTACCTGCTGGCCAATGCGAGGGTCGGTTTCATCCAAAAATTCGAGTCGTGGCAACTGGAACCCTTCGCCGGTGTAAACAACTTCTTCGATGCTCGTTACAACGCCAACGTCCGCATCAATGCCGGTTTCGACAGATTCTACGAACCTGCGCCGGGCAGGAATTTCTTCGGCGGTTTGAAGGTGCGGTTTTCAAAAATGGAATGAACCAGGTAGATGGAAGGACAAAACTTTTCCACCCAAAATCCGCACCTTTGACAAGTCAAACTTTTTACCGATGAGGAAACTCGTTACCTGCCTTTTTTTGAGCATCGCCATCGAAATGTCCGCCCAAACGGATACCCTGCCTGTGCTCCAAACCGGCGAAGACCTGCTCGAATCCTACTCGCGGGGGCAGGAGGAGGATGCCTCTTTCGACTACAACGACCTCTTCGACCGGCTGGTCTACCTCCGCCGCAGGCCGCTCGACCTGAACGAAGCCACCGAAAACGACCTCGCCGATTTCCCGTTCCTGACCGACATCCAGCGCACGGCCCTGCTCGAATACCGCCGCACGACCGGCGACCTGGTTTCGTTGTACGAGTTGCAAGCCGTGCCGGGTTTCGACCTCGCCACCATCCGGGCGCTGTTGCCCTACGTGCGGGTGGACGAACCGGGCATTTTCGGCCAAAACCAGGCAGCGATTTCGCCCAACCGCCAGCAGGTGCTACTGCGCTGGTCGAGGCAATTGGAGGAAAAACGTGGTTTTCAGACCCCGGAGGACACTGCCGCCAGCCGCTACCTCGGCAGCCCCGACCAACTGTACCTGCGTTACCGTTTCACCAAAAGCGACCGGATGTCGGCGGGTTTCACGGCGGAAAAAGATGCGGGAGAACAGTTTTTCAAAGGCAGCAACCGCCGGGGTTTCGATTTTTACTCGGCGCATTTTTTCATCAAAAACCCGGTGAAGCGGGTGAAGGCGGTGGCACTCGGCGACTACGCCGTGTCGATGGGCCAGGGGCTGCTCGTGTACCAGGGTTTCGCCCCCCGGAAAAGTGCCCTCACCACATCGGTCAGTCGCAACGGGCGTTCGCTGCGGCCCTTCACGTCGGTGAGCGAGTTCGATTTTTTCAGAGGGGCAGCGGCCATTTTTGACCTCGGAAAAAACATGGAACTGCTCGCCTTTGGCTCCACCCGCCGCCGGGATGCCAACCTCGACGAGCGGCAGGACACCATCCCCGGCGAACCCGACCTGACCTACGTGACCTCGCTCCAGACCTCCGGCCTGCACCGTACTCCCTCCGAAATTGACGACGAGGGTGCCATCCGGCAAAATTCAGCAGGGGCTACGCTGAAGTTCCGCAAACGCAGCCTCCACTTCGCCCTGAACAGCCTGTACGAACATTTGGACAAGCCGCTGGAACGCAGCCCGGCACTCTATAACCGCTACTATTTCAACGGCCAACGCCTGCTGAACCTGAGCGCCGACTACGGTTTTGCGCTCCGCAATTTTTATTTTTTCGGGGAAACGGCCCGCAGCCAGAACGGTGCCGTGTCCACGCTGAATGGTTTCGTCGCCTCCCTCGACCGGCAGGTGGAGGTGGCGGTGGTGAACCGCCATTTTCCGAAAGAATACCAGTCGCTGAACCCGAAACCCTTCGCCGAATCGAGCGGGGCAGCCAACGAACGTGGCACGTACCTCGGCCTGCAAGTGCTGCCGAGCAAGCGCTGGCGGTTCAACGCCTACTTCGACCAGTACCGGCACGAGTGGCCAAAATTTGGGGCGGATGCACCTTCGTCGGGGCAGGAATGGCTGGCCCGGCTGACTTTTACCCTGAAACGGAAAATGGAAACTTACGTGCAGATACGCCAGGAAACGAAGGAGGAAAACGGCAGCGGCGAAGGCAAGGTGGACGTGCTGGTGCCCCGCAAAAACCTGCAAGCCCGCCTGCATTTTTCGTACAAACTCAGTCCCGGCCTCGAATGGCGCAGCCGCCTCGACCTGGGTTTTTCAAAAATGGAAAGGGAAACGCTGGAAGGCGTTGCCCTGTTTCAGGAGTTGATTTTCAGCCCGCTGGGGTCGCCGTTCACGGCCAGCACCCGCTTCGCCATTTTTGACACGGACGACTACGCCGTGCGGTTCTACTCCTACGAGTGGGACGTGCTGAACGACTTTTCCATCCCCGCCTACTACGGCCGGGGCACGAGATTTTACCTCAACTTTGGCTGGCGCCTGAGCAGCCGGTTCCGGCTGGAACTGCGGTATGCAACGACCTATTTTCCGAATGTGGAGGAGGTGGGAAGCGGCCTTGAGGAAACCATTGGGCCCCGGAAATCGGAGGTGAAATTGCAGCTACGGTTTGAACTATGAACGATGAACTATGAACTATGAACTGGCGAAGTGTTAACCGTTCATAATTCATAGTTCACAGTTCCACTGCCTGCATTTTCAGCTCAAACTTCCCGTTCAAAAACTCGATTTCGAGGTTTTTGCGGAACTTGAGCCAACGGATGATTTCCTCGCCGAGGAACTCCTTGCGCCAGCCCGTTTCGAGCATTTCGCTGAAAAATTCCTTGTCGTTTTTCATTTTTTTCAGCAAATTCCTGGGCATGACGACATGGTGCGAAATGCCTTCTTTCAGGCATTTGTAGCGCACCAGCAGGTCGAGCATTTCCATCAGAATCTCCTGTTCCGGGTTGTCGCTGTTGTCAGCCGGGATGCGGCGGAGCACGTCTTTTTCTTCGTCGGTGGCAGGCCGTTCGTACAGGTCGATGTAATGTTTGCCGAACCGCCCAACGAGGCTGTCCGGCAGCCTGCGGTTGTGTTGCAGGGCATCGAGGCCGGAGTGTACCGCCCGCACGATGGCCCCGATGTACTTGCTGGGCAGCACCATTTCACGGGAGTGGTTGCGCCGCTCGGCCTCCTCGGTGCGCCACAGCAGCAGCCGCAACAGGAACACCTGCTCCTTGCGCCGCAGGCTTTTGATGATGTTGCTTTCCAGCGCTTCCTTGTAGGGGTCCTGCTCGTAGGATACCGCACTTTCAAGGGTCGTGAACTCTTCGTAAGCCCATTCGAGACGACCGGCCTTGGTCAGTTTTTTCGTCAGTTTTTGCCAGAGTTCGTGTAGGTAAATGACATCGTGCAGGGCGTACTTGAGTTGTTTCGGCTGGAAGGGGCGTTTCTCCCAATCCGTCACCGTGTAACCTTTGCTCATCTCGATGTTCAGTTCGCTCTCTACCAATTTGCTGAAACCCACCGGGTATTTGTAACCAATGAAGGCCGCTGCCATTTGCGTATCGAACGAGTTTCGGGGGAGTATGCCGTAATGGGCGTTGAACAAGCGGTAATCGTTGTCGCCGGCGTGGACGATTTTGAGCACCCGCTCGTCGGTGAGCAAATCGAGAACGGGCTTCAAGTCCTTGATTTTCAAGGGGTCAATGAGGTAAAACCCGTGCTCCGTACCCACCTGGATCAGGCAAATGAGGGTGATGAAACGCTTCTCGCCGATGAATTCCGTGTCGAAACACATCCACTCGATGCCCTGGTTTTTTTTGGCAAATTCCGCCAGGGCAGCGGCATCTTCTATCAATTCAAATTGGCCAAGTTCTGGCTGCATGGGAAGTGGTTGAGTTATGGTCCCGATAGCTATCGGGATGAGTTAGTGAGTTAGTGAATGATTGTCAATCGTGAAAAAAGCAACTTTGTTTCATTGCCGCCCCACTCACTCACTCATCCCGATAGCTATCGGGACCATAACTCACTAACTTTTTCCCGGCGAAGGTAGAAATTAAGCGATTTTGAAATACAATTGTGCGCATCTTGTGTTGGCAAAATATTTTCGGAGGGGAAATACCGGGACGCAACCAACGCAAAGTATCGCTCGTTAACCAGTGGAAATTTACCCCTGGCCCCTAAAGAGAAACTTCATTTGTTTTTGGCCATTGGCTTTTAGCTGTTAGCCAACTGCCAACAGCTAATGGCAAACAGCAAACAGGCATTCCCTTGAGGGTGCAGGAGCCAAAACCCAACCCGTTATGACAAAAACATTGCTCGTGACCGGAGCCTCCGGGTTCCTCGGATGGCAGGTCTGCATGTACCCGCCCAAAGGCTGGCGATTGGTCGGTGTGTACCGGCACAACGCCGTCCGAATCGCACCCGGCACACAGCCCCTGCAACTCGACCTAACGTCCCGGGACGAGGTTTGGCGGACGCTGAAAAGCGTGAAACCGGAGGCCGTGTTCCATCTGGCCGCCTGCTCCGACACGAACTTTTGCGAAGAAAACCCGGAGGAATCGTACCAGGTGAACGTGACGGCCACGGCCAGCCTCGCCGAGATGTGCGCTGACCGGCATGTGCGGCTGCTGTTCACGTCCAGCGAGCAGGTGTACGACGGCACGGCAGAGCAGGTGTACACAGAGGCCGACACCCCTACCCCGCTGAACGAATACGGCAAGCAAAAGCTGGAAGCCGAAAATCGCCTGGCGGAAATCTACCCGGAGACGGCCATCGCACGGCTGGCGGTGCTGTTCGGGAAGTCGGGCGAAGGCTCCCAAAACTTCTTGGAAAAATGGCTGGACGACTGGCAGTCGTTCCTGCCAGTGATGGCTTTCCACGATGAAATAAGGTCGTTCCTCAGCACCCGCTCGGCGGCAGAAGGACTGTTCAAACTGCTGGAACAGGATGCCTGCGGGGTGTTCAACTTAGCGGGAGAAGCGCCGCTGTCGAGGTACGAGTTTGCCGTGCTGGCAAAGGAGTGTTTCCGCCTGTCGCAGGGGCTGATCCTGAAAAAATCGCAAAAAGAAGTGGAAATGGCCGCCTACCGCCCCCCGAACCTGACGCTTGACACCGCCAAAATCTCTGGCACGGGCTTCCAGCCCCGGCACCCGGCAGGGGAACTGAAGGAATTGGCGAGGCTGATAGCGCTGCCGCCGAGTGGGTTGGAGAATTGAGCACAGCGGGGCACAGGTCGGAGACCTGCGCCAGTTGTCGAAGTTACGCTGCGCTAAACTTGCGACAACTGGTTTAGCTTCGATTATTAAACATTTGTCGAATATCAATTACTCTTCAGCGATAAAATAATATCGCAAACTCTATACTTAGCAATTTGCATGAAATAATCTAACAAAATGACTATACTAACAGTTTTTGTAGTATTACTTAGCATTATTATCATTCTTAGATATTTTTCACACTACAAAAAAGGCGAAAGAACAAATTTTAGCAATCTTGCGACCTTGATTCAAACCATATTTGTCTTTGTCACGCTTTGGATTACAATTTGGACAATAAGTTCTTCAAATCAAACAACTGTAGATACGTTAAACGAACTCAAGAGTATATCAAGTTCCTCTTCCGCAGTTAATGATGGCCTAGAAGGTGTTTCTGAAAAACTTAAAGAAATACCTCGTGAACTTGAGCAATTTTCTATCACACTTAATTCACTTGATAAGTCACTAGTTAGTCAACAAGGCCAAGTCAAAGATAATATCAAACGCCTGAAAAATAATATTGATGGATTGAACAAAAGTGTTCAACAATATCAGATGTTTATTAATAATTATAGTGGACAACTGGAAAAAATCGTAAATAGAACTGACGAGCAACTTGCTATTTGGAAAGACCAACAGAAAATCTTGCTAGAGGAATTTTCGAGAAAACCTGACATGACCTTTGATATATCAAAATGCCAAAAGATTGGAGATACTCTGAAGATTAATGAACTTGCAATCTCTAATAATGGGAATATCATGGCTGAAGTAATTGCTATCAAGTTAGAAATTCCAACAGAAATTCTTGATACATTTAGTATTGAGGGTTGGGAGCTTTTTAGCAAGTATAATGGCAATACAAATTACATTACTACTTGGCCTTTCAATTCAGTTCCTAATCATCCAGGTATAGTAAAACCAAATGAATTTAGATTGGTGTTTCCAAAATCCTCTATGCCAAGAACCTACCCGATTGTGTATAAAATCACATATCAGAGCAAATATTTAGATGCCGTAAAACCAGGTTTATTAACTGATATTAACTGTAAGTAGTCAATTTTGGCTAAATTTCCCAGTTATTTTAAGTACCAGACCTTTCAAGTCTTCCACCCCCAAAACAACCAAGACAAGTAGTTTCAAGTGTTGAGCGCAGCGGCACTTGAAACGGCGGGCATTCCGCAAAGCAGCAATTTTCCCAAAACCGTTCAGCAGCAGCTTTGCAAGTGCCGCTGCGCTCAACACTTGCAAAAACTAAGTTGTGAACCATTCAGCACCGCTTTTTTCACCAGTTCTTGCAAGTCTTTAGCGAAGCGGGACTTGCAAGTGACGCTGCGCTTAACACTTGCAAGAACTGAGCGTTGCAGCTTGCCTTCGGCAATGACAAAACAGCAGCAACGTTTTCATACCTCATCCCTGCAAAATCACCCGCTCAATAATATCGCAACACTCATGCACCTGCTCCTCCGTCATCACGAGCGGCGGGGCGAAGCGGATGATGTTGCCGTGCGTGGGTTTGGCGAGCAGGCCGTTGTCGGCGAGTTGCACGCAGATGTCCCAGGCGGTGTGGCTGTCATCTGAATCATTGATGACGATGGCGTTGAGCAGGCCCTTGCCCCGCACGAGGGTCACGAGACCGGTTTTCTCCATCATCCGGCGCATCCGCTCCCGGAAAAGTTCGCCGAGGCGGGCGGCGTTTTCTGCCAGGTGTTCATCCTTCACTATTTTCAGGGCTTCGATGGCCACGGCACAGGCGAGCGGGTTGCCGCCGAAGGTGCTGCCATGCTCGCCGGGTTGGATGGTGAGCATGATTTCGTCGTCGGCCAGCACGGCGGAGACGGGGAACACGCCGCCGGAGAGGGCTTTTCCCAAAATCAACAGGTCGGGTTTGATGTCGTAGTAGTCGCAGGCGAGCAGGCGGCCCGTGCGGGCGATGCCGGTCTGCACCTCGTCGGCGATGAAGAGCACGTTGGCGGCTTTGCATAGCCGGTAGGCTTCGGGCAGGTAGTTTTCGTCGGGCACGAACACGCCCGCCTCCCCCTGAATCGGCTCGACGAGGAAGCCCGCCACGTTGGGGTCTTTCAGCGCTTCGGCCAATGCACCGAGGTCGTTGTACGGGATGATTTCGATGCCGGGCAGGTAGGGGCCGTAGTCTTTGGTAGCGCCGGGGTCAACGGAAGCGGAGATGATGGCCTGGGTGCGGCCATGAAAATTACCGGCCACGAAGATGATTTTGGCCTCCTGCTGCGCAATGCCCTTGACTTTGTAGCCCCATTTTTTGCAGAGTTTCATGGCGGTTTCCACCGCTTCCACGCCGGTGTTCATCGGCAGCACCCGGTCGTAGCCGAAGTAGGCCGTGATGAACTTCTCGTACTTGCCCAACTGGTCGTTGTAAAACGCACGGGAAGTCAGCGTGAGCCGCTCGGCCTGCCGTTGGAGCGCCCCGATGATACGGGGGTGGCAATGTCCCTGGTTCACAGCGGAGTACGCCGAGAGGAAATCGTAATACCGCTTGCCTTCCACGTCCCAGACGTACACGCCTTCGCCCCG
Organism: Bacteroidota bacterium; assembly: GCA_016234735.1. Classification (GTDB taxonomy): domain Bacteria; phylum Bacteroidota; class Bacteroidia; order Chitinophagales; family Saprospiraceae; genus UBA6168. Next base: position 7,854 of record JACRAN010000229.1, read on the forward strand.
TGACAGCACGACAGGCAGCGGGTGGTAGTTGTGAGCGCCATATTTGTCTTCGAGTTCCATCAACTCAGTAGCGGTGAGGCGGGTTGCTTCCTGTACCATGATTTTACCGATTTAGAATTTTTGCAAAGGTAGGAGGGATTGTTGGATTGTTGGAACGGCTAAGTAGTCCGGCTGAATTATTCGACACGTTCGCTCATCAACGGATTAGGGTGAAAAGCGTAATATTGCCCCAAAAACAAGATGTTAGCCATACCGATACAAGACTTGACTGCCCCTGAAAAATGCTGCCAAAAATTGTTGTTTTACCATCATCCTGCCGGGTTGGTTTGTCCGCACTGCCACACAGTACCGCCGACCGGTCAAATGCCGTACAAATTGCTATCAGCATATTTTTGACCCCAGATTTCTGGCTCAAAAAACTCATTTCACCTTAATTCGTTGATGAGCGAAGATGTTTCTTAAAAATGAAATCAACTATGTCAAACGCTAAGTGGCTGCTTATTTTTTCTATTTTCGGGTTGCTGTCGGCCTGCAAAAGCGCCCAACCCGCCAAACCTGCCGAATATTACGATACCCCGAACACCGAACCGGAGCCTTCGGTCATCAATATCCCCATCCGTTTTTACAAAACCGAGTTGCTGAAAAGCATCAACGACCAAATTGGCGACCTGCTGTACGAAGACACCAACATGAAGGACGACGGCATGATGATGCGGGCCAAAAAACGGGAAAGCATTACCATCGACATCGACGACCAGGAAATCCGCTACCGGGTGCCGGTGGACCTCTGGGTGAAAAAAGACCTGATGCTGTCGGATGTGGAAGCGGAAGGTGCGCTGGCGCTGGAATTCGTCACCCGCTACCACATCAAGGAAGACTGGTCGCTGGAAACCGAAACGGAACTGACCTCCCACAAATGGCTACGGGAACCCGTGGTGAAACTCGGCTTCGCCGACCTGCCCGTAACCGCCATCGCCAACATCGTGCTGAAAAATATCAAGAAGGATTTCGCCAAATCCATTGATCGGGAGGTGAAGGATTTGTTCAACTTGCGCAAGCAAATCGAGGCCACCTGGAAGGAAATGCACGACCCCTACCTGCTTTCCGAAGAGTACCAGGCGTGGCTGCTGCTCAACCCGCAGTCCATCGGCATGACCCCGTTCCAATCGAACGGCACCACCGTGCAAAGCACCATCGTGGTGGTCACAAAACCAACGATTTTCCTGGGAGAAAAACCGACCAGCCCCGCCATCACCAAACTGCCGGATTTCGCATACAGCATTGCCGGGGTGGATGGTTTCAGCTTGTATTTGAACACGGAAATCCCGTTCAAGGAGGCGGAGCGCCTTTCTCGCCAGAACATGGTCGGCGAGGTGTTTTCCTACAAGAAAAAACAGGTGGTGGTGGAGGACATCAAGCTGTTCGGGCAGGGCAACCAACTCGTGGTGAACACCAAACTCAAGGGGAGCTACACGGGCAACGTCTATCTCATCGCCAAGCCGGAATACAACGCCAACAAAAACAAAATCGAACTGAAAAACGTGGAGTTCGATTTCAGCACCCAAAAAACGCTGCTGAAAAGTGCCAGTTGGCTCTTCAAAGGCCCGATGAAAAAGCAGATACAGGAGAGCCTGAATTTCTACCTGAACTACAACCTGGAGGATGCCAAAACCGCCATCCGGCAGGAGTTGCAAAACTATCAGCTTGCCCCAGGCATCCAGATGAGCGGCCTCCTCGACGAGTTGAGCGTCTCCAATGTCTATATCTCTGCCACTGCCATCAGGGTCCGCATCGGGTTGAAGGGCAAACTGAGCTTGGACGTGAAGGGCTTGGGGCAGTAATCCCAACCTTATTTTTTGTCGGGAGCCGGGCAGGTGGAAATGCCAAACAGTGCGTACAACGGGCAAAAATTGACCAAACTCGTCAAGGCAAAAACGACAGCAATTACCAACAGGATGATTCCCAGTGTACCGGATATGGTTCCTGAAAAATACAGGATGGCAAAAACGGCAGCGAAGAGGATGCGAACAATGCGGTCGGTGGTTCCCATGTTCTTTTTCATGCTTCTGAATTTTAGTTTTGAAAAAATTCAACGAGCAAAGCGATACCCGCCACCATTGCTACACAGAGCAGGCAGATGATGACCAACTTTACCCATTTCGGTTGATTCGACATAGTGCCAAAGGTCAGGTTGTCCGCTGTCCCGGCAAGTGATTTTTGTCACTCCGCAAGGATGTTTTTTACCCTCGCAATTTGAAAGTTTAGGTGATGTACACTTTGTCGACGGTTTCGCCGGAAGGGGGTTTCGGCAAGTACCAGGATTTTGCACGCTGTTTTTCAACCGAAAAAAAGAGGAACCTCCCTATCTTTCCCGCAACACAAACAATTACCAGCATCTACTCCCGTGAAATTGGATTATTCAAATTTGCCAAAAATAGAGTTGCACCTGCACCTGGATTGCTCCTTGAGCTTTGCCGTGGTACAGCAAATCAATCCGTTGGTGGATTACGAAACCTACCAGCGCTCCTTCGTAGGACCTGTCAAATGCACAGGTTTAGCGGATTTTTTGGCCCGCACCACACACGGCATCGGCCTGATGCAAACCAAGGCCGAACTGCGCCTGGTCACCTTGGATTTGTTCCAACAACTCAAGGCTGATAACGTGATTTATGCTGAAATCCGCTTTGCGCCACTATTGCACCTGCAAAAGGGCCTGACTTCTGAAACAGTAGTCCAAACAGTGAATGAAGCCACATCGGAAGGCATGGCAACCACGGGCGTGGAGGCGGGCATCATTCTTTGCACCTTGCGGCATTTCGAGGAGGCGCAGAGCATGGAAACCGTTCGTCTGGTGGAGCAGTTTCGGGGCACGAATGTCGTTGGCTTCGACATTGCTTCGGACGAGGCGGGCTTCCCCGTTGACCAGCATGTGAAAGCATTTGACTTTGCCAAAGAACATGCGCTTAACATCACCGCACATGCGGGGGAAGCGAGGGGCGCAGAAAGCGTTTGGGAAACCCTGCGTCGTTTCCACCCAACCAGAATCGGGCATGGAGTCAGGAGTATGGAAGACCCAAGGTTGATGGAATATTTGAAGAAAGCTGGCATCCACCTCGAAGTTTGCCCCACCAGCAATGTTCAAACCAATGTCGTGGATAGAATTGAAAACCATCCTGCTGATAAGATTTATCGGAGCGGGGTTTCGATGAGCATCAGCACGGATGCCCGCACCATTTCAAATACCTGCCTCGCTCACGAGTACCATGCCATGCAGGAAATGTTCGGTTGGGAAAAAGCTGATTTTTTCAAATGCAATTTGGAGGCTGTTGAACATGCTTTTATCTCGGAGCAGAAAAAGGCAACTTTGCGGGAAACAATCATGGCAGCCTACCAAAGCAAATAAGTTCACCGCATTTTAAACGTCCAGGTAATGTACACTTTGGCGACGACCTCGCCGGAAGGGTTGCGGCCCGTGCCGAGCATGGTGACGGTCTGCGGCGTTTTCGATTCGGCAGCGAGTTTCACCGCCTCAAAAACTTTGCGGCCATCCTCGCAGGTGAAGGTGACGGAGGTGCTGGCTTTTTTAAAAAACTCGGCCCGTTGCTCCAGCACCAGCATGGAGATGTTGCCGTGCGACAGCCGGGCGGAGGTGGCGAGGATTCCCGTCGAAAGTTCGCCGGCCCCGGCCAGCGCTGCAAAATAGATGGAACGAAAAGGATTGCGGGTGCGCCAGTTGTACGGAATGACGATCTCCGTGCGCTCCGTCGAGGCGCTTTTCAGCCGCAGCCCCCACCACCAGGCCGAGGGCAGGTTTTTCAAAAAATACAGGCGCAGTTTCCAGGGCGATTGGATGGATTGCAGGTAGTTCATTGATGTCGTTTCATGCAAAGGTGCAAAAGACTGAGCGTGTCCCTGCCACTGTTTCATCATGATAATAATCAACTTCGGCTGAACTTTAATAATAAATTCTACTTTTGCTCACTGCAAAGTCAAGCAAGACATTTCCATTCTGTCTTTTGATTTTCCATTTCAAATTTTGACAAACCCTATTTTATAACACTAACAATTTCTCATTATGAAATCTGCTTACCTGATTTTACCGCTCGCTTTTCTGCTTGGGGCCTGTTCCCTTTACGGACAACGCCTCAAAGACAAAAGAACCAAGATAACCTACGTCTCCCTGCCTGAAAAAAAATTGCCTGAGAGCTATACCACCTACTCCGTGGGTGTGTATGGTTGGGCGGTGACGGCAGGCGGCAGCAACCCCGACGCTGCGGCTAAAAAAATCAACATGGATGGCTTTAAAAGGATTGCCTACAGTAGAGAAGGTGGCGGACATCTTCGAATAATGGTGAATACGGGAACAGTGACACAAGGGCAAGCAGAATTAAAGTCGAAAAAGAATGTCTATAAAAACGACAAAACCAAAAAGGAAACAGTTACCTGGGAATATTGGTACGAAGTACCCTACAGTGGGGGCACCTCCTACCAGATTTATGACCCGGAAGGGAATATACTCGACTCCGGTGGCAGTTCCCTGGGCGATACGAAAAGCACACGCACCTATAATAACTCTTCTGAACTGGGGAAAAATTATTCCAATTTGATGAATGATTTGAAAAAAAAGTATTCCAACGAGGTATCGAATAATATTATCGGCCAGGTCAACCAGTCTCTTGCCAAAAATTTCGATTTTAGAAAAACCATCGCTGACCCGGAACTCTTTCTCATCGTCAATTATGATACCGAAGCGGAATACGATAAATATTATGAACAAATTGACAAAGAATGGAAAAACCTGGATGCCGCAACAAAAACGGAAGATCTGAAGGCAAAATTTGGCGATGCCCTCGCTTTTTATGAAAAGGAGGCGGAGATGGATACCAAGGGTGAAAAGAAATTGGAAAGGGTATTCGAAGCCTCGAACTACAATGCCGCCCTGCTTAATTTCTACTTAGACGATTTTGAAAAAGCCGTCCGTTATGCCAACAGGGTCATTGCCCAGGAAGGCAAGCACAAAAAAGCATCGGAAATCATAGAAAAAGCCCAGGCAATTAAGGTGCTCATGGATTTGCACGGCATTCCTACTATGCACTATTCCAGAGATCTGACGAATGCCATGGGCCCGGCAGCCAGCAAAGCCCTTGAAATAGCACAGGAAGCAATGGAGAACGCAAACGATATGCTGACTGGCACTATCGCCATTAATGACGAAATCATCAGCGGTACATTCGTGAGTGAAAAAGGGACGGGTGAATTGGATTTCAGTCAAAAAGGAAATACAAAATTCGCAGCCAAAAAGGAGGATGGAACCACCGTCGAATATGACCTGATGGCCAAAGAAATCACCGCATTTTCAATCGGTGACCGGTCATTCGTGAAAAGGACATTCACCCCCTGCGCCAAAGGCAAATCCAATCCCGCAATTCACGTCATGGAGGAAATCTACAATTCCGAAAGGATTGTCCTTTACAAATACTACCCATCGGGCGGTGCCCTGAGCGATGCGAAAACAGAGTTCGCTTTCAAAAAAGCGGCGGAAGAAAATCCTGTTTCATTGCACGATACTCAGTTCCTGATATTGAAAAAAGGATTGGCAAATTATTTCTCCGATTGTGCCGATTTGAAAGCCATGTGCGAGGAGGGCGGAATCGAAAACGAGCAAGAGAGCCTGATAAAAGCCGCCAGGATATACAGCGAAGTCTGCCAATAAAAAATACAGGTCTTTGGGCAGGAAGAACAACAATTGTAGTCAGCTACGCTGCGCTAAACTGACTACAATTGCCCTACTCCATACCCAGCCAACTACCCCGCTGGTGCCGACTTGAAAAGCGCTTCGCTCGCCTCGACCTCCGGTCGATGGGGACTATGATTAGCTCCCAAACCTGCCCGCCGTATGTGGTTCCCAACTCATCATCCCCGACACCAGAAATTTCATCTTCCATGTTTTTGGTCGGTGGGATTTGATTTTTTGAAAGGAAGGTTTGGCTGCTTTCCCGGAAATTCCCGACCTTTCCAGCAGATTGCCGCAGTGTATTGACGTTAATCCGAAAAATGGAAGACGCAATGCGCTTCACAAAAGAAAAAGAGAAGCAACGCCGCCCACAAGCCGACCCCATGTTGTTCTAATTTTTATTTATCTTTGCATCAAATCAATATACTGTCATCATGAAAATACTTCAACTATTATTTGGCTGCCTGTTTATGCTTGCACTGGTTTCGTGTGATGATGCCGGCCATGCAAACAATTGCCCTGACGGCGCAGCTCAAGTCATCTATTCTGTAAATGAATCAAGTATCGCTTCATTAAGCAGTGTTTTGACGGGCACTACCCGTGAATACCGTTACAGAGAACCGCTTACAAATATCTGCACAGCCGAGCATGTTATTTTCAGCGTTGTAATTAATGTTGTTGATTCGGTTGATTCAGTGGTGGACATGGAAGCTATCGCAGTTACTGCCAATGGTGCTTTCGGGCTATTATTCCCCTTGTCGTTGGACCAGAGTTCCGGAGGCGTTAATTCTTATTTGACATTGGGCAATGGATTTTTGATTAGCAATGTGTATCCGGCACCCGGACCCGGTGAGATTGTAGCTGGTGTAAATGTTAGTTTCCCAACGCTGGGTACGGCAACCGCAGATTCCGTATTTTTTCACAACCATATTAAATACTTCAATATGGATATTGAATACTGGCACCTATAAGCCTGCCCAACTCGCTCTCCTCGATGCCGACCTATCGGCACAGGCTCCCCGCAGATGGCGGACTATCCGGTTATAACCAGTTTAGCACAGCATAACTGGTTATGACTTTTCTACCCATCCCCACCGGGAGCACGCAACACGATACGATGGCATTGCAGCGTCCCCTCTTCCATAGCCAGCGCAGACCCCCACAGGTACAACCGAAACCTTCGGAAATCGTATTCCCCGAAGCGGCTGACTAATTCCGTACGGTGCGCTTCTAAGTTTTTAGCCCAGGTCTCTATGGTATATTGATAGCTCAGGGTATCGTCGTGCAGGGACACCAGTACCAGCCCCTCCACTTTGGCCGCCGTGAGGAACCCCTCTAAGTGCAGAAAAGAATGGTTATAGGGAAATATATGCTTGTAAATAAACTTCGACATTTCGTACTTAACCTTGCTTGCGCTTGCATCAAGGTACGCATATCCGCCCGGCTCCAATACTTCACGAATCCGCTGGCATACCCGGTCATATTGCGGGAGATGTTCGATAACGCCCATAATGGACACAGCGCTGAACTTTTCGGTTGGCTTATAAGAAAGGAAATCCTCTTCTATTACCTGAAGCTTTTGGGAGGGGTATTTATCTTCCAAGTAAGCTTTTGATTGCGGTGAATTTGTAATCGCAGTAATGCGCACGCCCTTTGGAATCAAGTATTTAATAAAAGCGCCCCAACCAGGCCCGACTTCCAGTATATGGCTGTTCTCATCCATTTTGCAAGCCTCCGCAGCAAACGTAAACTTGCGTTCCGTGGCGATGGCAAGCGTATCGTCCGGTTGCAAATAAATGCTTTGTGTGTAGGCGGGATAAGTGGCATCCAGAAACGACAGATAGAATGCCGGGTCAAGTTCGTAATGCTTGCGGATGGCCACCCGGTTGGTGAACACCTGCCCCAGGAAGGCCGGAAGCGCAAAACGGGCTAACCACGAAAGCCCATGCCCACTTTTCAAATATCTGCGGCATTTCAAAACGTCCATCAAGGAGCCTTCGATGTCGAGGTCGCCCCGGAGGAAGGATTCGATAATCCCATTCTCATTCAGCAGGAGCAGGTTCCTGGCCGCCCGATTGTTGTGGATGGTAATAGTTGCCGTGCGCTTTCCCTTTCCCAGGATTAAAGATTGGTTGGAAGGAAGCAGGATTTCAATGGACATGCCCATCTCGCCGAGTGCCTTGCCAAGCGTTTGCTGAAGTGCTTCTATTTTCATCGGTCGGTTATTTTTGATTTGGGAGGGAAAGTTAGGCTATAATTTTAAGTTTGATGTCGTCAACCTAAAGACTTCTCGCGAGGAGGATTGCACTGCGGATTAGGCGGATTGAGCGGATTTAAACGGATTTTATCCGCCCCGCTTTTTATCGCCTCCAAGGCTAATCTATAATTAAAATGAATATCAGCCACCAGGGGAATTTTTATCTTCTTTTTTATCTGTTTTATCGCCCGGGCGGCTTCCTCGTCTAAAACCGCTACCCTAATAATCTCGCAACCGACTTCTTCTAATCCTTTTATCTGGTTAATTGTAGCTTTTATATTTCGGGTGTCGGTTTTAGTCATTGATTGAATAGAAATGGGCGCCCCGCCGCCGATTTTTACGCTGCCCACCTTAATAAGTCTGGTCTTTTTTCTTTTAA
>JACRAN010000224.1 GCA_016234735.1 Bacteroidota bacterium
AACTCCAACAGCAATGGTCGAATAGAAAGCGGATTGGCTTCAAATAGCGTCTCACCCCCCTCCTAAACTTTATTTAACCCGCTGATTCCCCACCGCTTCCGAAACGCTCATCGCCCGGCTGTAAATCCGCAGCGACTTCATCTCCTCCGGCAGGATTTTCATTTCCTTTTTTTTGTTGGTCAAAACCTGGCCCAGGAACGGCGGGTAGTGCCGCCAGCCGAACTGACGGCTCGTACCACCATCGCAGAGTTGCCCGTCCTCGGCTCAGAGCTCGATGTCCGGGCCATTGTCCACAATGAACGTCACCCGGTGCGGGCGCACGATGTCCAGCAGGCCGGGGTCGGTCGTCCAGGTTTCACAAGTCTCTGTGTTGCAGAGGTTTAGCTCCAGTTGCCGATAGCCAGTGGTTTGGATGTAGAGGCCGGAGCCGAGGTCGTTGCGGGTGTCGAGCAGCACCCGACCGTGCGAGAAATCCTTCGGCTGCACGGTCATTTCGATGGTCAGGCCGCCGGTGTCGCGCATCGCATTCATCAACACAAAACCGCCCTCCGGGTGCTTCGGGAAGCCGCTGAGGGGCAGTTTTTCATTCTTCAAATCAATTTCTGAGAAGGCCATCGACGGAAGACGGTAGACGGTGGACGGTGGGCGGGACGCAGCATCAAACTGCCCCCAGAGGCCGTCGAGCAGGTCAAGTGGTACCTCGTGGATGCGGGCTTTCAGCTTGTTGGTTTCGGTAATCCAGTAGCGGCCATCCTGCTCCACGAGGTCAGGGTAGCTGAAGCGGCCGCTCTCGTAGCTTTGGTCGTCGCCATAGAGGAAAATTTCGGGCTGCGACCACCGGATTTCGCCGTCGGCCTCCATGCCCCCGGCGAGCCACGCAGGGTTTCGGGTGCTGAAGTGGTCGCCGCTGTGGTTGTGGAACCAGAGCAGGTACTTGCCGTTGCTGCACCGCCAGATGCGCGGGCAGGCACGGGAAGTTTTCACCGGGCGGCCGTCGGCGTAGCGGGCGGGCTGGGGTAGCGACCAGGTGTGGCCGCCATCGTGGCTGTACGACTCGGCGAGGTAGCCCGTCTGCGTTCGGTAAATGCAGTACAGGCTACCATCTTCCATTGGCACGAGGCTGTGCTCCTCCTGCACCGAACCGAAGGCGGGGTTGCGGAGGCCGTGCTCGCCGTCGGGCAGCAGTTCCCAGTTCAGGCGGGCGGGGTCATGCTCGGCGTTGATATTTTCACAGTAAAAAAACCAGCCTTCGCCGTTGTCGAGCATGTACTTTCCGAGCTTGGTGAGGCCGAACATCATGCCCTGGCCCACCGTCACCGGCTTGCCGATGCCCCAGAAAATCTGCACCTCGCCCTGCCAGTCGTTGGCGAGGTCGCAGGCGGTGCGGCGCAGCGGCAGCCGATGGCGTTCCGACCAGGTGAGGCCGCCGTCGTCGCTGAACTTGAAGCAGTACCAGCCGAGCAGGTCGTTTCGGATTTGTTCGCCCTTGAGTTCGCTGATTTCGTCGCCGTTGTAGTTGTAAAAAACGTACACCCGCCCAAAGTCGGTGAGGTAGGGCATGGCCCAACTGGCGGCTGGCCCGGCGGCGGGTTCAAGCGGCACGGGCGTTGACCACGTCTCGCCCAAATCGCTGCTGCGGGTGGCGGCGATGTGCTGCCCGTCCAGTCCCTCCTCCAGTTTGCCGGTGGTGAAAACGCAGAGCCAAGTGCCATCGGCCAGCGTGACGATGTACGGCTGGTCAATGTAGCCGTTGGAATAGATTTCGTGGCCGGATTGGATGTGGCGGGGGTCGGTTTGGGTGAAAATTTTCAGTGCCAGCAACAGTGAAACGAACAAAAAAAGCGGTTTCTTTAGCTTCATCTTGGAAGGACGGCGTTTAAAATGCCATCCGCAAAATGAGAAAAAATCACCGTTCAATCATCAAAAAAATGCGCTTCCACCTTGCGACCCTCGACAATTTCGCCACCTGGCATCACTTCCGGGAGGAACTCTACGACGACCTCGACCCTGCATACAGCGAAGCGGAAATCCACCGCATCGCAAATGACCCGAACATGGCCACGTACCTTGTTTTTGAGGAGGTCGGCAATGCCCCAGTCGGCATGTTGGAACTTTCGCTCCGCAACATCGTGGACGGCTGCGCCAGTTCACCAGTGGCCTACATTGATGGGTTGTACGTGGTGGAAAACTGGCAGGGCCGTGGCATCGGGCCGCAGTTGGTGGCATTCGCCAGGCAGTGGGCGCTGGGGCAGGGCTGCACCGAGTTGGCCGTTGATACGGAGTTGGACAACAAACGAGCGCAGCTGTTTTACAGGAAAAATGGGTTCGAGGAGACGTTCAGGATTGTGCAGTTCAGGATGGGGTTGTAATATTTTTGGAAGCCTATTTTTCTCCAACCATTTTTAAAATGTCTTCAAAAAGTTGGGGGTGAATTCTGAACGAGGCTTCATTCCTCATTTTTTCCATGAAGAATTTGACTTCGGGTATCAGTCCTATTTGCTTGGCTTGGACAAGCACGCCTAAAATCCCGGTTATTTTTAAACCAAACTCTTCTGCAACACTCCTTCCCGTTTGTTCATCCATCAGAATTAAATCGGCTTTTAACTCGATGGCAAGTGCAATGGCTTCCGCTTCGCCCCGGTCCACTCGTAGAAGAAGTGCTGGCAGCAATGTTTGGTCGTAGATTTCATTAGGTTCAATCCAGTCTTCTTTTTCCAGCAATGATTTTTGATGTTCCAGAAATGCCAATTCGGCGTAAACCGCTGGTGGAATGATGATGCGCTGGTAAAGCTGTCGAAGCAGTTCGAGCTTTCCAATCTGGATAAGGTTGGTTATCGGAGAAGTATCGCTAACAATGATCATCGTTTCAATTCAATGCCCAGGCTTTCCAAGTCTTTTTCAAAATCGCTCATTTCGTAATGGATATAAACGTCCCGGCTGGCCAACGCTTTTTGGAAGGCGATTTGCCCCAATCCTGCCAGGCGTTTGGCTTGTCCCAAAGTAAGTCGTTTTTTCTCGTACAAATACACGGCAAGTTCCAATTTCAACTCTGTGGGAGTTAACCGAATTTGTTCCATGACCTGATTAGGGATGTCTATGACCATGCGCTTCTTTTTGATGCAAATTAAACTTTTTCTTTAAAATACCCACTCAACTCCTCCCCAAAATGCGCCAGCGCATTCAGCACCGGCAGCGGGATGCCACCGCCGAGGGCACAGAGCGAGCCTTTTTTCATCGTGTCCAACAAGTCCGTAAACAGCTCATTGTCAATCTTGTAATCGCTGGTTTGTGCTTTTTGCAGCAGCTCCTTGCCCCGCACCGAACCGATGCGGCAGGGGAAGCATTTGCCGCAACTTTCGTGCGCCGTGAAGGCGAAAAGATGTTCCAGGTAGGCCACCATCGGGTACTCCTCCGGCACGCTGACGATGCTGGCGTGGCCGAGCAGGAAGCTGTTTTGAGCGAAGCTCTCGAAGTCCACGGTCAGGTCGAACATTTTCTGGACGGGCACGAGGCCGCCGAGCGGGCCGCCGATGTGCAGCGCCTTCACCGGGCGGCGGAAGCCGCCGCCGAGTTCCTCCACCACGGTAGCGAGCGGGGTGCCCATGTCCACTTCGTAAATGCCGGGGCGACGGAAGGCGCTGTCGAGCGAAATGAGCTTGGTGCCGCTGCTGCGGGGTGTGCCGATTTTGGCGAAAGCCTCGCCGCCATTTTTCAAAATAAAATGAAGGTTGGCGAGGGTTTCCACGTTGTTCACCACCGTCGGCTTGCCGAAGAGGCCGTAGTTGACGGGGTACGGCGGGCGCACCCGCACCTCTGGCCGCTGGCCCTCGATGCTGGCCAGCAGGGCAGTCTCCTCGCCGCAGATGTAGGCGCCCCGTGCTTCGATGACCTTGAACTCGAAATTGAAATTGCTGCCGAGGATGCCAGTGCCCGTCAGCCCGGCGGCTTGCAGGTCAGCGATGGCTTTTTTGATGACTTCGATGCTCTCCGGGTACTCGAAGCGGATGTACATCACGCCCCGGTCGGCACCGGCCACGTAGCCGGCGATGATGAGGCCGACCAGCACCGCAATCGGTTGATTTTCAAGCAGGTATCGGTCGGAATAGCTGCCGGGGTCGCCCTCGTCGGCATTGCAGACGATGTATTTTTGGTTGCTTTCGGCCTTGCGGCAACCTTCCAATTTGATGCCGATGGGGAAGCCCGCCCCGCCCCTGCCCCGCAAGCCGGATGCCTTGATTTGCGCCAGCAAATCCTCCGGCGGGGTGGCCAACATTTTTTCAAAATCTGCCCGAATTTCTTGAAGGGAAGCGAAGGGTTTGGTCAAAATGCCCGCCCCGATGGCCTGCACGTTGTAGCTGTCCATGCAGCCGACGCAGTCGGCGTTTTCAAACGGTGGCAGGTTGCCGCCTGAATAATTGTGGCCAGCGTAGTGGAAGGCGCTGTTCTCGTGGCAGCGGCCCAGGCAGCACATTTCACCGATTTCTTCTTCCTTGAAATGTTGGCCCAAATCGGCTTTCAATTTATCCTGGGTGCCAGCCACGAGGCAAGCACTGCCGTTGCAGACGTACACTTTTTTGCCCTTGTTTTCCGGGCGGGTGAAGTCGTAAAACGTGCTGGCACCGTACACGGCGGCATCGCCGACGAGGTACTCCTCGGCCAGGCGGGCAGCGTCATTTTTGTTCAGAAATCCTTGGGCTTCGGTCAGGTTGCCGATGGTTTCGAAAAGGTTGTCGGTCAAGCCTTTTCTGCCGGACAGGGCGGTGAGATTTTTAGACATACGGGTTGAATTTGGTAAGCTCGAAAATTCGCCGTGCAAAATAGGAAAATCCCCTTGCCCGGAGTGCGCAAATTCAAATTTTCAGGCAGCCTTGTGAAGGTCACAGCGGTTTTTCACCCTTCCTGAGTGGAAGACCGGCCACTTCTTTGCCAATCATCAGGCCCAGCCGGGTGCCTTCGTCGCAGTCAATCCGAAAGTGGGCACCCATCGGGATACGGGACGAAGCGCTCTCAAATGCCATTTCATAAAATGAATGAAAATGGCGGGGCTTCCCTTTGAATTCTGTCCGGCCTTTGTGGCTATTGTCGGTCATTTCGTAATGCTGGCCGTAGAGGTTAGTGAGCACTTCGGCGGCAGCGGCGGACAGCATGGCGTGGCCGGAGGGGTAGGCCGGGAAGGACGGTGTGTGGACGATGGGCCGCCAGTCGGCTTGAAAAACCTGTCGGATGTAAGTTTCGGGGCGGAGCAGGTTGTAGGTGTATTTTGATTTCCAACAGGAGACGGCAGCGTCGGATATTGCGAAGCCGACCCGCAGGTAGGTTTCGAGCGCCTTCTCCGGGGCGGGGGCTTCCTGCTGGATGACCTGATTGGAAATGGAAATCCAACGGGCAGCCGAAGAAAAGGTAAGCCCCGGCAGGTCGTCGCTCCAAAACTCCGCAACCCATTGATTTTCAGGCGAAAGCGGAGAGTTGATGGTATAAACTTCGAGTGCCTGGGCATAGTAGATGGACTGGGGTTCGGTGGAAAACGGCGGCAGCGGTGCGGCTAAGTATTTTTCCGGGTTGATGGTGAACGTCCTGGTATTGCCCCAGTGTGGCAAAAGTGCCGGCATCGGGAAATCTTCGCACGGCTTCCAGGAACCTACTTCCGATGGCAGGGTGTAGCTCCGGTCGTAGTTGTGCAGGCTGGCCATGTGGCCGAGGCTGTCGGTGGCCGACCATTCGTACACCGCTTCCGCCACTTTTGCCCCAAATTCAGCCGAACGCTGCCAGGTTTGGGAGTCTATTTCCTGCAAGACCTGCTTGGCCCATTTTTCTTCCAGCGCCCTCCTTTCCTGCTCAATATTGAGTGGGGCAGCCAGGTAAAATTTCTTGAAAGCCAAGCCATAGCAGGCATTCAGCACAGTGGGGAGGTGATAGTTGGCACCGGGTTCCGGTGTTGGCAGTTGGAGGCCGGGGAAATGGTGTGCCAGCGATTGCCGCTCACCGGGAAGCGCCGGAAGTGCCGCCTCCCAGGCCGCCAAACCGATGTAGGCGTACACCCTGGCGGAAACGGGCGCACGGTAGCCTTCCGTGAAGCGCTCGGCCACCAACCCATAGCCATGCCAATCCAGCATGACGGCAACGGCGGGGTCTGTTTTCCGGTGTGTTTTAACGCCGTCAAAAAAATTGCGCCAGGCTATCAGCCCAAGAATGGACACGGCGAGCAAACTCCCCAGCAGCCATGATTTTTTATTGGATAAAATACTCATTTTTAAAAAGTTGCGGGTTTTGGGTTTTGAGTGACGAGCGGCCAACTCGTCACTCAAAACCCGAAACTCAAAATTCATCCAAGTGGAAACACCAGCCGGAACACCGTGCCCTGTGGCTGCCTCCCCGAAACGTTCAGTTCTATCCGGTGCAGTTTCAGGATGCTGTCCACCAGCGAGAGGCCGACGCCGCTACCTTTGACCGAACTGGTTTTTGGGCTTCGGTAAAATGGCTCGAAGACCATCGGCAGTTCCTCGGCAGGTATGCCCGGCCCCCGGTCCTGTACCTCGATGATGGTGTTGCCCTGCGGCGAAAACGACAGCCGTACCTTTACATTTCGGTCGGGGCTGAACTTACAGCCGTTTTCCATCAGGTTGAGCAGGGCGGTCCGGAGCAGTTGCTCGTTGCCCTGCACGTAAAGTTTTTCTTCCTCCTCCGGCAAGTTGACGATTTCAAAATTGATTTTGAACTCCGGGTTCGATTTGAGCAGGGCGGCTTTGGCCTGCCACACTACCTCGTCGATGCGGATTTGCCCGAACTCCACCTCCGCACCTGTGGCGTTGATTTTTGCCAACTGCATCAATTTGTCGGAAATCTCATTCAGTTCCCTCGTGTCGTCCAGCACGGATTGCAGCGTTTGTTGATATTCTTCAACGGGCCGGTTTTTTTGTAAAATGATTTCCAACTGCGAAATGATGACCGTCAGCGGATTTTTTAGCTCGTGGGAAATATTGGAAAGGAACATTTTTTGGCCGTTGAACGCCTGCTGGATGCGGTCGAGCAGACGGTTGAACGTGATGACGAGGCGGGCCAGTTCGTCGTGGTTTTTGGAGGTTTCGAGGCGGTGGCTCATGTCGGTGGGCAGGACGGAGTCCACTTGGTTCATGATGCGGCTGACGGGGGCCAGGGCTTGTCCTGCGAAGACCCACCCGCCCACGGCCACCAATGCCGTGAAGGCACAAAAAACCACGATGAGGATGCGGGTGAGTTTACGAAGTTCCTCCGAGTCGAAGATGGCTTCGGAAACGATGGTGTAGGTTTTGCCGGAGGATGCCATGTGTTTCATCCCAAAAGCGCTGAATTTTTCGTGCATGAAACGGCACTCGCCCATGTTCCTGACTTCGTTCAGCGTGGCAGCCGAAATATTGCTGGGCGACGAGTTGAACGTGTAAACCCGACGGCCGTTTTCATCAAAAATGGAGATGTTTTCGGTGAAGGTCGTGAAAGTGGTGCCTGTCTTGGGAACTGTCACTTCCACGAGACCTTCCCGTTCCAACTGGCCAATGACCACACCGGCGGTGAAGTTTCCCTTGGTGCGCAGATTTCCGTAAAATTCGTTTTGAAGGTGGGTTTTGAATTGAAAGTAAATGTAAAACATTGCCACCAGCATGATGCTTGCCACTATGAGCATGAACTGAATCGTAAGGCGGGTCCTGATTTGCATTTCTTTGTTATTCCTCTTCTTTCAAAACATAACCCAGGCCGAATACGGTGTGGATGAGTTTTCGGTCAAAAGGCCGGTCAAGTTTGTTGCGCAGGTAGCTGACGTACACCTCGATGACGTTGGTGCCCGTGTCGAAGTTGATGTCCCACACTTTTTCGGCAATTTCGGCTTTTGAAACCACCCGGCCCTGGTTGCGGATGAGGTACTCCATCAGCGCAAATTCTTTGGGCGTCAGGTCGATTTTTTTGCTGCTCCGGGCACAGGTTTTGGCATCGAGGTTCATCTCCAGGTCGGCAAAGGTAAGCAAGGTTTTTGGCGTGGCACCCTCCTTGCCCCTGCGGGCGAGCGCCCGCACCCGCACGAGCAGTTCTTTGAATTCGAAGGGCTTCACGAGGTAGTCGTCGGCACCGGCCTCGAAGCCGGTCACTTTGTCGTCGGTGGCACCCAGCGCCGTGAGCAGCAGCACGGGCGTCAGCACCCCGGCCCGCCGCAGGTGCCGCACCAGTTCAAAGCCGTTCATCTCAGGCACGATGACATCGGAGATGATGACATCGTAAGCACCCCGCTCCGCCAGTTGCCTTCCCGTGCCGCCGTCATACGCAAAATCGACGGACATCTGGTGCTCTTCCAATCCTTTTTTCAGGGATTGTACCGTCTTGGGTTCGTCTTCAATGATTAGGACTTTCATAAATTTATGACCTCAAAGTGCTGTTTTTGGAAGGGTTTTTAATCGAAACAGCGCATTTCTAAGTTTCTTCCAGTTTTTTTTTTTTGAAACGCTGCCCGGACACTTTCTCAGGGCGTATTTGTTGTATGCAAATGTCAGCCGGATGTTCTGCTTCAACCAAACCCTGAACCGGGTTGTTTCCTCATTTCAACACTGGCAAATGAACCGCAAACGTTTTTTAAAATCCATGCTCCTGCTGCCCGCAGGAGCCGCCGCCATGAAGTTACACGAATTTCACAAAGGGGCAAGCAACTTCCCCGCTTCCGACCGCATGCCCGTCCTGTTCGTTGGGCACGGCAGCCCGATGAACGCCATCCAGGACAACCATTTCACCCAGTCGCTCACAGCCTGGGGACAACGGCTGGAGCGGCCCGCCGCCATCCTCGTCATCTCGGCGCACTGGCTCACGAGGGGCAGCACGTCCGTGTCCACCAGCCCCGACCCGGAGACGATTTACGATTTCTACGGCTTCCCTCAGGAGATGTACAAAATCAGGTACGATGCACCGGGCAGCCCTGATTTTGCGAAGCAGGTGGTTCAAAACGTGCAGTCCATCCAGGTACACGAAGACCACGAAATGGGCCTCGACCACGGTGCCTGGACCATCCTGAAGCACATGTTCCCGAAGGCGGACATCCCCGTTTTTCAAATGTCGATTGACTACGAGAAGCCGCCGCAGTGGCACTTCGCACTGGCCACCGAATTGAAAAAACTGCGGGGAAAAAGTGTGCTCATCATCGGCAGCGGCAACATCGTCCACAACCTGCGCATGGTCAACTTCCAGGATTTTGCTGTCAAATACGACTGGGCCGTGGAGTTCGATGAATTGGTGAAACAAAAAATCACGGAGGGGGACTACCAGCCGCTCATTGATTACCAGCAACTTGGCCGTGCGGCCCAACTTTCCGTGCCCACCAACGACCACTACCTGCCCATGCTCTACTCGCTGGGTTTGACAGAAAAAAACGAAGCGCTGCGCTTCACCTACGAAGAGGTACTTGGCGGGAGCATCAGTATGCGGTGCTTTGAAACAGCTTGACGATTTACGATTGGACGGGCAACTCGTTGGTAATGGTGGCGCTCCCGAATGTGCCACCCTGCGTTGGCATTTTTGAGGCATTTTCGGGGTGCATTGTTGTCGGTTTTTTATTTACAGATTTGTACTGAGGGGTCTAAAATTCCATTTGGGTACTGTAAAAATACAAAAGGGCCTAACTTTCGTCAGACCCTTTTTGCTTTTTCCGTGTTCAGGCTTTTGGTCATTTGCCCGTAACCCAGACGTAAATCGTCAATGCGAGCAAAACAATCGTTTTTACGTTGCACCAAGTAAGCCTAAACTTTGGCGAAACGCTTTTGCAGGTTTGACTGTCGCAGCCCATGATGATTGAGATTTTAAAACCCAACTGTTTTGGCGACTGCCATGCCAAAAATGGCGTGTCCCATGATGCTGCCGAGCATCATCAACATCAATGACCCTTCCATTGGAGGCATCGGGAATATTTCGCCCAATATCCCCATTGCAATCTGGGCGAAAACGAAGGCAGCCAAGCCGAACGCCGCACCTTTCAGGTAGATGTTGTTAAATTTTGCTTTTGGCGCAAACAGGTGCGTGTAAGCCAAAGCAAAGGCGACGCCAATCATAAAGTGCATCGCCCAGCCAAGAAAAACGGGCAGGTTCATCATGCCAGCCAACATTTCGGGCGGCGACATTTTGGGTATGCCCATGAACGGGGCGACGTACATCACTATTGTCATAATGATTGTGCCTACGATGCCGGCGATAATTGATTTTTTCATGTTTGGCAACGTTTACATTTTTTTGCAATTGGCATCGCAAACATGCCCTTTCTCACCATGCGCCAAGACGCATTTGCCCGCTGCATGGCACGCTTCCGTACAAACATGGTCTTTCAAGTCCACGTTGGTAGCTGTCGGGCTTGCGCAACTGGCATCGCAAACATGCCCTTTCTCACCATGCGCCAAGACACATTTGCCCGCCGCATGACACGCTTCCGTGCAAACATGGTCTTTCAAGTCAGTCACTTTAAACGAGCCGTCCGGGTTCTTGCAATTGGCATCGCAGGTATGCCCTTTTTCGCCATGGGCGACCATTTGCGTGGTCTTTGCTTTTTGGGTTTCGGCTTTGTTGCCTGCGGTTTGGGCATTTGCCAAGAAGGAGAGGCCCAAAAGGAATGCGAAAAGGAAAATCAACTGTTTCATTTTTTTTGAAAATTTAAAGTGAAAAAATAGCGTGGTGAAAACCAAAAGCCAAAAATCAGTCTGTGATTTTTCAATCACCAAAATTGATGACCCAAGATTTCCACCACTGGATTTATTTGGAAAACACGAAGTCTTTGGCAGATGCTGCACTATGACAGCCGTTGCACATACCGTTTATCATTTAAAAGTTGAAAAAAAGTTACTTCATCCGGTTGAGTTCCATGTTGATGCTGATGTCGGTTTCGTCGCCTACCACCATGGTCGCCGCCCAACTCCCCGTGCCAACCCCGTACTCGGTGCGGTTGATTTTCGTGTTGATGGACAGGCCCAAAATGACCGTCCCTTTCATCATCGGGTGTTCCATTTCGCCTGTGATTTTGAAGGGGAGCGCAACGTCCTTGGTCACGTCCCGGATGGTCAGTTTGCCGTGGGCGACAAACTCCTTGTCCGATGTTTTTTCAAAACTGGTGGAAATGAACTTCATGTTCGGGTACTTCTTCGCATCGAAGAAGTCGGCTGACTGCAAATGTTTGTCTCGTTTGCCGTCGCTCGTGTTGACGCTCGAAATGGGAATGGAAAATGAGACCTTGCTGCCTTTGAGGTTGGCAGGATCGAAGTTGAATGTCCCGTCGAATTTCGTGAACTTGCCGGTGACGGCAGAAAAGAAGTGGTTGATGGAGAAATTGACAGAAGTGTGCGCCTTGTCAACTTTCCACATTGTGGCGTTTTGGGCATTGGCCGCAAAGACGCTGATTGCGATCAGGAAGACCGCCAGGCTGAATTTTTTGACTGTCGAAACCATTGAAAAAAGGTTGAATTGTGAAACAATACACCTTTATACCAATGGCCCGAAAAAATCACCCAAGCCGAAAAAAACTCTTCGATTATTTTTTGCAACAGCCCTCTTTCTCCTGAATGGAAGGGCATTTTACGCTTCCGAAACTGCAAAAAACGCAACAGTCGCCCGTGTTGGGTCGTAGCGTTTTCCCGCAGTTTTCGCATTCGTAGAAAAACTGGCAGGCATCGGTCGGCATTTCTTCTACTTTTTTATGTCCGCAGTTGGGGCAGGTCAGTTCCGATTTTAGTAAAATTTCCATTTTATTGAATTTTGTTGACTACTGAATAGCCTGTTGAATGGATGGCTGCCTCTAACGCCCCGATGGAAGTCTTGCCTTCGTCAAACTTCACGATGGCAGTTCCTCTTTCATACGAAACGGCGGCCTCAACAATGCCGGGCAGTTTGGAAATTTCAGCCTTTACGTGGTTTTCGCAGCCCGTGCAGGTCATGCCCTCGATGGTGAACTCCACTTTTTTGACCTTGCTTTGCTCCGAAACGACGGCGGCATTTTCTGTTTTCGGGAAAAAAATGCACGAGTAGTAAGGAAAGGCGGAGGTGACGGCGGCGAACAGGGACACGCCGACGAGGAAGGATTTGCTTTGCAGGAACGAGCGTTTGGGCGTGATTTCGCAGCCGCAATCGTCCCCCGCGGCTACGGGCCTCAATTTCAGGTACCAGGCAAAGCCCAACGCCGACGCCGTTGCGCCCAAAAAGTAGGGGCGGGCCGGCTCAATCCACGAAAACGTGGAGGCAAGGCTGCCCGTGCCTGCCAGGAATGCCACGACGGGCGTGATGCAGCAAAGCGACGAGGCTATTGCCGTGATGATGCCCGCAAACGGGGCTGAACTTTCGAGTTTCATGTCCTTTTTTTTAAAAAATTAAACAACTGTGCTTTCGCTTTGAAACGAAATATGCCCGAAAAGTGGGCGGATGATTTCCAGATGCTCCTTTTTGAGGGAGTAAAATATGGTCTGCCCGTCCTTGCGGATTTGCACGACGCTGGCATCTTTCAATTTGCGCAAATGCTGCGAGACGGCAGGGACAGACATCCCTAAAATGTCGCTCAAATCGCAGGGGCACAATTCCCCTTCCTCTTCCAAAAGGTACAGGATTTTGAGCCTGACCTCGTTTCCCGCAAGGCTCAACACTTGCGCCAATCGTTCAAGTGAACGGCTGGCTTCATCTAATTTTCCCTTGCACATCTGGATTTGTATCGGGTTCGCAAGGGTGCGGATGCACTTCAAATCGTCGGTGGTCTGCATGATGCCTGTTTTAAAAAACGGAGCGTAAAGGTGTGCTAATTTATTTATTTAAGCAAATGCTTAAATATTTTATCAAAAAAAATGCACCAGCCTATGCTGGCGCCAGTAGGTTATCCGTTTCCAACTTTTTCTTCGTCCTTTTCTTTTACCTTCCTGATTTGCTCCATGCACTTGTGCTTTTGGTTCTGGGCATTGTGCTTGTTGGAGTAGCCGTAGTCTTGCTGGATTTGCTCCATTGACTTGTTTTTGAAAAACATATCGTGGAGGAGCCTATTGCAATGGTCGGTGATTTTGGTCATGTAGTTTTGGAGTTTGTCCCAATAGGTTTTCTCCTGTTCGATGGCGAGGTTGATTTCCTCAAAAAACTTGTGGTCGTGCAGGTCGGTAAGTTCGGTTATTCGATGGACAGTCCTCAACCTTTTCAACCAAAGGTTTTTGCTTATCGCCAAAATATAGGTTTTGATTGAAGCCGTCAGGTAGAAATTATCGGGTCTTAATTTCTCCACAAGGACAAGCATCGTGTCCTGAAAAATATCCTCGGCATCGTCGGAATTGCCTTGATTATTTATTACAAAACGGTTTACCGAACCAAAATAGAGTTTATACAACTCGCCAAAAGCATGGTTGTTTTCTCCTTTTAGGTCAATGATTATATCGTTATTGGTTGTCATCTATTGATTCTGTGCAGTTTCTTTTTTTGATGGCCAGCAACAGGCGCATTGCCCCCCAATCGTCAGTCGTAAATCACCTAATTATCATCACATCCCCCTCAAAAAGCACGACCACGCCATCAATAAACTCCACTTGGGCGAGGTAGGCGAAGACCCCAGTATCCATCAGCTTGCCGCGGAAAATGCCATCCCAACCGAGAGGCTCGTCGTTGAGCGGGAGGTCAAGGCCCTCGAACACATTGTCGCCCCAGCGGTCGAAGACCTTGAGCGCCTTGATGGATTTGGCCGCCTTGCCGCCGTACACGATAAAGAAATCGTTGAGGCCGTCGCCGTTCGGCGAAAAGAC
>JACRAN010000230.1 GCA_016234735.1 Bacteroidota bacterium
CGGAGAGGCCGCCGATGATGGAGAAATCTTCCACTTCGATGTGCCCGGCCATGGTGACACCGTTGGCCAGCACACAGTTTTTCCCGATGTGGCAGTCGTGGGCGATGTGAACGTAGGCCATGAGCAGGGTGCCTGCCCCGATGGCAGTCCGATGACTGGCTTTCGTGCCCCGGTTCAGGGTGACGTATTCCCGCACGATGACGCCGTCGCCCAATTCCACCAGACTGTATTCGCCTTTGAACTTGAGGTCTTGCGGCACGGCACCGACGACGGCACCGGGAAAAATTTTACAACCCTTGCCAATCCTCGAACCGTCCATGATGGTCACGTGCGGCCCTACCCAGGTATCGTCGCCGATGACCACATCCCTTCCGATGGTGGTGAATGGCTCTACCGTTACGTTTTTACCGATTTTGGCTTCCGGGTGTATGTAGCGCATGGAATGGCTGCTGCCATTGAGGTGAGGCAGAAGGGTCGGTTGCTCAGTAGAAATTTTCATCAGAAAAATTAAGTAGTTAAAAATGGTGTTCTCGATGCTGATTTTTGCTCAAAAAACGGGGAAATCGAAGCCGACAAGAACCGTACTAACATTTTCAGAAAGCAATTGTTCTGTGAGCGCCGGGTCTCTGGTGGAGAGAAAAAAAGTAAACTGGTGTGACAGAAAGAAGGATGTAAAATCGTCTGAATCGATGAATTTCTTTTGGTAAAAAGCCAGGATAAAATCAGGTTGGATCGTTTGGTACGTTACTGATTGTCAAGCGGTTGATTTTTACCTTAGATTTTTTTCAATTTGTCCTTTGACACGGTTAACTGCTCCACGGTTATTTTCCTCGTTTGTTCTTAACGTCCTTTTAACTAAATCCGCTCCTTTTTATTGCTTGCCGAATCGAGGTTTTTTTAGAAAATGTACGACATTTTCAATTCCCTTGCCCGGTGCCTTCCTGCTTGTCCGCCCGCTTCACAATCTGGGCCGTCAGTTCGCCTTCCGAAACGAGTTTGTTGCCGACGTAGGCCGATCCGTGCATCTGCACCAGGCCCCGCCGGATGGGGGCCGTAAGTTCCATTTTCAAAATCAACGTATCGCCCGGCACCACCTGGTGCCGGAACTTCACCCCGTCGATTTTCACGAAATACGTGTCCCAGTTGCCAGGGTCACCAACTTTCGAGAGTGCCAGGATGCCCCCCGCCTGCGCCAGTGCCTCCAACTGCAAAACGCCAGGGAAGATGGGGTTGCCTGGAAAATGCCCTTGAAAAAAACCCTCGTTGAACGTGACATTTTTCACGCCAACTACGTGATTATCAGATATTTCGATGATTTTATCGACCAGCAAAAACGGGTAACGGTGCGGCAGGTACTTTGCCACTTCCACCGTGGTGTAGATCGGCTCGGCATTGGGGTCGTACTTCGGCACGCCCTTCAGGCGGCGCTGCTCGTTCAAGGCTTTTTTGAGCAATTTGGCAAACTCCACGTTGGCGGTGTGCCCCGGTTTCGTGGCCACGATTTTCCCTTTGATGGGTTTGCCCACCAGGGCCAGGTCGCCCAGCACGTCCAACAGTTTGTGGCGGGCCGGTTCGTTGTTGAAATAAAGTTCGATGGTGTTCAGGATGCCCTCCTTGTCGATTTTCACGCTCGGCTTGTTGAGCTTTTTGGCCAAAGCGTCCAGTTCGTCCTGTGTCATCAGGCGGTCCACGATGACGATGGCATTGCTCAGGTCGCCGCCTTTGATGAGGTTGTGGTCAACGAGGTACTCCAGTTCGTGCAAGAAAACGAAGGTGCGGCACAACGCAATTTCAGTGGAAAAATCCTCGACCCGCGAGAGCGAGGCGTACTGCTGCCCCAGTATTTTCGAGTTGAAATCAATCATCGTCGTCACCTGGAAATGGTCGGCAGGCAACGCCAGCAATTCCGTGCCTGTCGATTCGTCGAAGTAGCTGACAGGCTCGGTAATTTCGAGGTACTCCCTCGCTTCGCCCTGCTCTTCGGTGCCCGCCTGCTCCAATGCCCGCACGAAATGGCCGGCGCTACCGTCAAGAATCGGCACTTCCGGCCCGTCGATTTCAATCAGCACGTTGTCGATGCCCAGCCCGAACAGCGCCGACAGGGCATGTTCCACCGTGCTCACATGCGCATCGCCCTGCTGGATGGTGGTGCCCCGCAGGGTCGAAACTACCTGACCTACTTCTGCCTTGATTTGGGGCTGGCCCGGCAAATCTGTCCGCTGGAACTTGACCCCATGCCCGGCCTCCGCCGGACGGAATGTCATCGTCACCTCCTGCCCGGTGTGCAGGCCGATGCCCTTGATAGTGACGGGTTGTTTTATCGTATGCTGATTCATAGGTTTTGAATGAGGTATGAGGTATGAGGTATGAGGTATGAGGGCTGAGGTATGATTAGCCGTATAGGTGCCATCCCTCTTACCTCATACCTCTTACCTCATACCTCATACCTTTTCATCAGTTCATTGATTTTTTTGTACAATTCGGGCAGTTTTTTGAAGACGGCGTAGGAGCGCAGGTAGTCGTTGTAGGGCAATGCCGGCGAGCCGTAGAGCGCTGTGCCCGGCTGCTTCACCGCTGCCGCCACCCCGCTTTGAGCCTGCACCTGGGTGCCGTCGGCGATTTCGATGTGGCCGACAAAACCGGACTGGCCGCCGATGCGGCAACGCTTGCCGATTTTGGTGCTGCCCGCAAAGCCCGCCTGTGCTGCCACCACCGTGTGGTCGCCGATTTCGACGTTGTGGGCTACCATCACGAGGTTGTCCAGTTTCACGCCCTGCCGGATGACGGTGCTGCCCATCGTGGCCCGGTCGATGGTGGTGTTGGCACCGATTTCCACGTCGTTTTCGATGACCACGTTGCCGAGTTGGGGCAATTTCAGGTAACTGCCGTCCGGTTGCGGCACGAAGCCGAAGCCGTCGCTGCCAATGACCACATTGCCGTGCAGGATGCAGTTGTCGCCAATTTCACAGCCGTGGTAAATTTTCACGCCCGGATGGAGGGTGCAGTTTTTACCGACCGACACATTTTTCCCAACGAAAACCTGCGGGTGGATGTACGTGCCTTCCCCCACGCTCGCCCCTTCCTCCACCACGCTGAACACGCCTACCGACACATCTTTTCCCAACACTGCCGACGAATCGACGCTGGCCCGTTCGGAAACGCCGCCGGTGGGCCTGAACTCGTGATCAAATTGCGCCATCAGAATCCGAAGGGAGTCGTACACATCGTCCACCCGGATGAGCGCTGCGGCAACGACCGGTTGTGCCGGTTGAAAATCTTTCGGGACGAGCAGGGCTGCCGTGGGCGTGGAGTACGCGAAGTGTTCGTACCGGGGGTTCGCCAAAAAGGTGAGCGTGCCAGGGCCTCCTTCCTCGATTTTTCCCGGTTTGGTCACTAAAACCTCACCGTCTCCCTCCAGGATGCCGCCGAGCATGTGGGCAATTTCTTTAGCTGCGATTTGCATGGGGGCAAAGATAGTTGGCAGTTGCCAGTTGGCCAAGTGCAACGAGGTCATCCCGATGAGGAACAAACCGGGATGGCAGCAGGCCATGTTCAGTTTTTTGGGGAGGAACGTCCCGAACTGGCACGAGGCCGCTACTTTTGCGAAAATTTACCTTTTGAAAAAAATAAAAATCGGGACACGGGGCAGCAAACTCGCCCTCTGGCAAGCGGAATTCACCCGCCGGGAATTGGCCGCCGTGGGGGTGGGGGCAGAATTGACCATCATCAAAACTACCGGCGACGTGGTGCAGCACCTCAGCTTCGACAAAATCGAGGGCAAAGGTTTTTTCACCAAAGAAATCGAAGATGCCCTGCTGCGGGGCGATGTGGACATGGCCGTGCATTCCATGAAGGATTTGCCGACCACGCAGCCGCAGGGCCTGGTGGTGGCCGGGGTCTCCTATCGGGAGAACCCGGCGGACTGGCTGCTAATCCGGCAGGACGAAGTGGTTGACAATCAGTTGTTTAAGTTAAAAAACGGCGCGGTGGTGGGCACCTCATCCACCCGCCGGAAAGCGCAGATGCTCGGTTTCCGAAGCGACATTCACCTGAAAGACATTCGGGGCAACGTGCCGACCCGGGTCGAAAAACTGCGCAGCGGCGACTTCGACGGTATCCTGTTGGCCGGTGCCGGGTTGTCCCGCCTCGATATCGACCTCACGGGGCTGGAGGTGGTGCGGTTCAACGTGCGGGAGTTCGTGCCCGCCCCGGCGCAGGGCGTGCTGGCCTTCCAGTGTTGCGAGGGCGACCTGGAGACCCGCCGTTTGATTCAAAAAATCCATCATCCCGAAGTTTCCGCCGTCACGAACGTGGAGCGCAAGGTGCTGAAACTCATCGGCGGCGGCTGCCATTTGCCACTTGGGGTGTACTGCGAGCGGGATGCGCAGGGCAACTACCACGTGTGGGCGGCGATGGCCGATGCCTGGGACGGGCCTGTGCGCCGGGCGAGGCTATCGCAAAGCACCAGCCACCTGCTGGCCGAGCGGGTGGTGGCGCAGTTGAACGGGTGATTTGCCCCGCCAACTTTTTTCAAAGTGATGCAGGGCAAATGAATCAAAATCAGTTTTGACCTCTCCGAGGCTATGAAAAATTTGGTGAGTTTTCCCTGAAGTGACATGCCCAAACATTTGGTATTTCCCCAAAACCACTACATTAGCCGCTTTTCAAAACAAACCTAATCTAATCAAGTAAATCCATGACGGACCTCGACATCGCAAGGACTATCACCCTGAAGCCCATCCAACACATCGCTGCCCAACTTGGAATCCCCGACGACGACCTCTCGCTTTACGGGAAATACAAGGCGAAGCTGCCACTGTCGCTCATCGACGACGAAAAAATCAAAAAAAGTAAGCTCATTTTGGTCTCCGCCATCTCCCCCACCCCGGCGGGCGAAGGCAAAACGACCGTGAGCATCGGCCTGTCGCAGGGGCTGAACCGCACCGGCAGGCGCACCTGCGTGGTGTTGCGGGAGCCGTCGCTCGGCCCTGTGTTCGGCATCAAAGGCGGGGCAACCGGCGGCGGCTACAGCCAGGTGCTGCCGATGGAGGACATCAACCTGCACTTCACCGGCGACCTTGCCGCAGTGGAAAAAGCGCACAACCTGCTCTCCGCCCTCATCGACAACAATTTGCAGAGCAAAAAACGCTCGCTCGGCATCGACCCCCGCCAGATTTTCTGGAAGCGGGTGATGGACATGAACGACCGCTCGCTCCGCAAAATCATCGTCGGGCTGGGCGGCACCGGCAACGGCATTCCGAGAGAGACCGGCTTCGACATCGCCGTGGCCTCCGAGGTGATGGCTATCCTCTGCCTCTCCAACAACATCGAAGACTTGAAACGGCGGCTGGGCAATATTTTCGTGGGGTACACCCTCGACCGCCAGCCCGTGTTCGCCCGTGACCTCCATGCCCAGGGTGCTATGGCGGCACTGCTGAAAGATGCCATCCTGCCCAACCTCGTGCAAACGTTGGAGGGCTACCCGGCCCTCATCCACGGCGGGCCGTTCGCCAATATTGCGCAGGGAACCAACACGGTCATTGCCACCAAAACCGGCCTCTCGCTCGCCGATTGGGTGGTGACGGAGGCGGGCTTCGGCTCCGACCTCGGCGCGGAGAAATTCATGGACATCAAATGCCAGAGCGCAGGGCTGGCCCCGCGGGCCATCGTGCTGGTGGCCACCATCCGGGCGCTGAAATACCACGGCGGCGGCGACCTGAAAATGCTCACAGTCGCCAACCCGGAGGCGGTGCGCAGGGGCCTCGTCAACTTGGAAAAACACCTCGAAAACTCCCGCCTGTTCGGCATTCCGGCGGTGGTGGCCATCAACAAATTCACCACGGACACCGATGAGGAAATCGCCATCGTGCAACGGCGCTGCGAGGAACTGGGCTTCCGGGCAGTGGTGGCCGAGGTGTGGGCGAAGGGCGGCGAGGGTGCCATTGAACTGGCCAACGCCGTGGCAACTGCCGTCGAAAACTCCACCGACACGTTCAAGCCGCTGTACGACTGGGCCTGGCCCATCGAGCAAAAAATCGAAACCATTGCGAAGAAAATTTACGGTGCCGATGGAGTGGAGTATAGCGCCGATGCCCGTATCCACCTGAAACGCATTGAAAAACTGGGGCTGTCCGGTGCGGCAGTCTGCATGGCCAAAACGCAGAAATCGCTGTCGGATAACCCCGACCTGATTGGCCGCCCGACGGGGTTCACCATCACGGTGCGGGAAATCGAGATTGCAGCGGGCGCCAATTTCGTGGTGCCCATCACCGGCGAAATGATGCGGATGCCCGGCCTGCCCGACACGCCTGCTGCGGAGAATATCGACATCGATGCGGAGGGGAATATTTCGGGGTTGTTTTAACAGACAAACTGAGTTTTTCGATTCATGAAATTGTCCAGCACAAATTCAAGACACCGGACTGCGCTGAGTAGCAACACCTGGTTGAAGGTTTTTCTGTTCATATTCGCAGCGGTTTGGGTAGATTCTTTTGTGGGCACTACCGACCGGGTGAATTGGTTGATTGAAAACAGCCTTGTTTTTATTACACTCGCATTCCTCGCTTATACTTACAAGCGTTACCAGTTCAGTGATTTGAGCTATCTGTTGATTGGCATTTTCCTCTGCCTCCATATCTACGGTTCAAAATACACCTATGCTGAAAACCCTTTCGGTTATTGGCTCCAGGATGTATTTCAAACCTCCCGCAATCATTACGACCGCTTGATACATTTCGGATTTGGGCTCCTGCTGGCGTACCCGATGCGGGAAATGTTTTTGAAGTGGCTGAAATATCCGAGGTGGGTTTCGTGGATGCTGCCTATCGGGATCGCGCTTTCTGTGGGTACGATTTACGAGTTGATCGAATGGGGGGTTGCCGATATTTTCTTCCCGGAACAAGGGGATGCCTACCTCGGCACACAGGGCGATATTTGGGATGCTCAGAAGGACATCTTCCTTGGGGTTTTAGGAGCCATCGTTGCTACGGTGTTTTTTTCGCTCGTCAAAAAATTAGGCAAAATCAACAAAGAGGGGAAATGATATTGGATATTGGGACATTGGATATTGCATGATTACAAGTCTTTGATTATCAAAGAAATAACTCAACATCCAATATCCCAATACCCGATCACTCAATCTCAAACTATCTCCAGCTTCGCAAACTTCAGCATGATCCGCTTCTGCTTGTCCACCTCCAAATCCGGGAAAAAAATCGTGGCCATTCGTTTGTCCCGGTCGCCGTCGATGGCCAGCACTTTGCCCTCCCCGAATTTCAGGTGCAGCACCTTCATCCCCGTCTGGATCTGCTCCGACGGGCTGGGGTTGAACGTGGTGGGGTCGGTCCGAAATGCCGGTTCCAGATGCGGCCCACGGGGCTTGAAGTTGCCGGTGACACCGGAGCGCCCGGCGCCGGAATCTGCTGCCGGCCACTGGCTGGCCCCCTTCTCAAACCGGCCCATCGGTGCCTTCGACTGGCTGCCGATCGGCGAGGCCGCATCGAGGTGCGCCATGTTGATTTCATCCAAAAAACGGCTCGGCGGGTTGCTGCGCTCCTGCCCGAAACGGTAGCGGCTGGCGGCGTAGCTCAGGGTGAGGAACTGCTCCGCCCTCGTGATGCCCACGTAAAACAACCGCCGCTCCTCGTCCAGCCCCTCCTGCGAGTCGAAGCTCATGAACGACGGGAAAAGTTGCTCCTCCAGGCCCGCCACGAACACACTTTTGAACTCCAGGCCCTTCGCAGAGTGGACGGACATCAGCGTCACATGGTCGCCCTCCCCCTCCGGGTTGTCCTGGTCGGTCATCAGGGCGATGTTTTGTAAATAACTGGAAAGCGACTTGTCTAATGGATTTACGATTTCAGATTTACGATTTAAGATTGCATTTTCATCGGTGTCCCCCAATCGTAAATCGTCAGTCGTAAATCGTAAATCATCTACCACATCATCTTCAACGAAAGTTTTGATGCCATCCAGCAAGCCGGTCAC
>JACRAN010000225.1 GCA_016234735.1 Bacteroidota bacterium
ACAGTTGGCGTATTGCGCCAACATAAATTCCAGAAAATCAGACAGTTGCAGGAAGGCCACCGGGTTTTCCAGGCCCGCATTTTCCAGCAGTTTTTTATCCGAAATCACCTCCCGCCAGGGCCGTTCTCCGTCTGCCGTCTGTCGTCCACCGTCCATCGAAAGCCGTGCGAGGTCGTGCGGTTTCACCCCGAAAAAATCGAAGTGCAGGATGCGGAACAGCCCGTGTTCGCCGCTGTACGGCTTGTGGAATTCGGCGTGGAAGTAGTCGAGCAGCAGGCGCAGGTTCTGCACCAGCGGCAGGTCGAGGGCATTCGTGGCGTGGCGGGTTTGGTACGGGATGCCTTTTTTTTCCAGCAGCGCCATCAGCCGTTTGGCCTGCCGGTGCTTCGCAAAAATGACCGCCACCTCGTCCAGTGGGAAGCCGTCGTGCGCCAGTTTTCCGAGTTGCTCCGCAATGGCCACCTCCTCCTGCAAGCGGTCGGGGTAGGCCACCACGGTAGGCCGCAGCGGCACGGCAGCGAAGTCGGAATGTCGTGCCGTGAGGATTTTTTCGATGCCTAATTCCCTGAGGTTGTTGACGATGCGGATTTCGTTCCGCCCGATGAGCGTGCCCGATGTGTCGAGGATGTGCTGCGACGAGCGGTAGTTTTCGGTGAGCACCACCACCTTCAGGTCGGGGCGGTAGCGGTGAAAAAAGTCGGAAATATTTTTCAGCCTCGCCCCCTGGAACTCGTAAATCGACTGGTCGTCGTCACCGACGATGAACAGGTTGGGGTTGTCCCAAAATTCGGTGAGGCGGTGCAGCACCTCGTTCTGGGCACCGTTCGTGTCCTGGTACTCGTCCACGAGGAAGTACAAGTACTGTTCCTGGTAGCGGGCGAGCAGCGTCGGATGCTCCCGGAACGCCCGCAGCACCCATAAAATCATGTCCTCGTAGTCGTAGCGGCGGCTGTCGTGCATCAGCTTTTCGTAGCGGGCGAACAGCGCCACACCCGTCTGGAGGCGTTCCATTTTTTCCTGCTCGTCCTGTATTTTGGCGATTTTCAGGTCACCTTTTTTGAACCCACCCTGCTTTCTTTTGTAAATAAATTCTTCCCGGTTGGGCAGGTCGGCGAGGTATTCCGCCACTTTTTTTTCGATGAAATCCGCCGCCCAGTTCTCGGTTTTCATGCGCCGGAAGAGCGACTGGAGGTGGCCTTCGTAAAAATAACCGTCGGCCCGGCCCCGCCGCAGCGGGTGCTGCCAGGGCAGTTCGTCGAGCAGTTGGCGGACGGTTTCGACCCGTTCGAGGTCGCTGAGTGGCTCCAGTTCCCGGCGGCCAAAGAGTTCGAGGTTGTCCTGGATGAGGCGGTTGCAAAACGAGTGGAAAGTGAACACATGCACCCGGTGCGCCTCCGGCCCGATGAGTTCGAGCAGCCGCCGGCGCATGGCCTGCACTCCTGCGTCGGTGAACGTGAGGCAGAGGATGTTGTGCGGCTGGGCATCGGTTTCCATCAGGATGCGCCCGATGCGGGCGGCGAGGATGTGCGTTTTGCCGGTGCCCGGCCCGGCGATGACCAGCACCGGCCCCTCGATGTGCTCCACCGCCTCCCGCTGCGCCGGGTTGAGGCGGGCGAGTTCCGTGAGGAAAGCCTGGTTGTAGGTCTGGATGGTCATTGCGAGGCAAAAGTAGGGCTTTGGATCTTAGATTTTAGACAGGAGACATTAGACGTTTGATTTGAAATTTTGAAGTAAAAAAAGTCCAAAATCTATCTGTACTGATTGATTAGGTTATTCCCCTCGAATTATGCTCCAAAGACAAAAAAAAAACTTGTTTTTGAGCATATTTACGGGTACAACCTAACAAATTAGTACATCTATCGTCTAAAATCTATCGTCTAAAATCTGAAATCTGCTTCAGTACCCGGCTGCCCCTCGACCTCAGTCCGGCGGTGCTGTGCGGCATCATGTCTTCGATGGTGAGGCGAAGTTCTTCGAGCAGGTCAGGTTCATTTTTGCAGATGTTCAACAGTGCGGTCATGGAAAAACAGCGCACGGCCACCGGTTCTTTCGGGTCGGCCACGAACCGGAACAGGATGTCGGCAGCCTCGCCTGCGAGTTCGTCGGGCACCGGAAAAGTTTCGAGGAGGCTGACCGTGTTGCGTTTCACGGCATCGTGGATGGGATTGCGCAGGTTTTTTACCAGATTTTCAACGTGTGGCCTGGCCAATTGCGGGTGCGCCTCGGTGCAGTAGCGCAGCACCCAGGCTGCCCGTTGTGCCACCAATTTCTCACCCTCCAAAACAAGTTTGACTAATTCGTCGAACAATGTCGGGTTATCACCGATGTGGTGGACGATGCGCATGGTCTGCGCCTTGGAGTGTTCCCTCAGAATTTCGTCACGGAGTGGATTCATGGACTCATTGTTTCATGGATTCATTGTTTCATTGTTCAACGGGGCAATGAAGCAATTTGACAATTCAGCAATGAAGCAATGCATCAAGGCCGGATGCCCCGTTTGCTGACGCGCACGGTCTTCACCACCTTGCGGTTGGCGTCCACCATGCTCACGAGGTAGATGCCGTCGGGCAGGTCGGACACGTCGTACTTGTTGCCGAAGGAAGTATCGAAGGTGCGCACCCGTTTGCCGAGGATGTTGGAGACCCAGAGTTGTTTGACAAAGGTGTTTTTCGTGATGGTGAGGTAGTCGGCGACGGGGTTCGGGTATATCCGCAGGCGGCTTTTGTCAACCTCGGTCACGGGGCTGAGGCCCTCGATGGTCACGTTGTAGCAGGCGGAGTTGAGCAGCGCTTTGGGATTGCCCATGTCGTAGAGATGTACTTTCACGCTGGCCGTGCCTGCCTGGCCGATGGGGAATATGTTGAGTTCCAGCCGGGAGGTGTCGCCGGGGAGGACGAACACCGGGGCGTTGGGGGTTTTGTCGTAGGCATCGACGTTGGTGGTGTTGGTGGTGAAGTAGCAGGTGTTTTGGTCGCAGACGGAAAACCGCCACCCGTCGGGCGCTTCGTCCACCTGGATTTCCCAGCGAAGGCTGGCCACCTGGCCGGAGGTGTTTTTTACCCGCACCCGGCAGACCGTGTAATCGTAGGTGTTGCTGAGGTCAAATTCAATGCTGTTTTCGTAGGGATTGGGCGTCACCTCGAAGTCCACTTGTGCAGCGAGGTGGCTGCAAAGGAAGGTGCTGAGAAAAAAAAGTAAAGCCTGCTTCATGTTTTTCGATTTAGACTGCGCTGCAAAAGTCTGGTAAAAAATCGGTGGGACGCACATTAAATGAGACTGACAAGTTGGTAAAAATTGCACTTGGTTTCAACTTCTTTATCGTTTTTTTAACGGAAGCTGCCCCACCCGCATCAAAAAAGCCGTGCCCAATTTCACCGGGCACGGCTTTTTTATTTTGTCAAAAACGGGGATTACGGTCGGATCGCCCGCTTGGTCATGCGCACGGTTTTCAGGGTCTGGCCCTTGGCATCCAACATGCTCACGAGGTAGAGGCCATCGGGCACTCCGCTGATGTCGTACTGGTTGCCGTTCATGTGCTGGAACGATTTCACCTGCTTGCCGAGGATGTTGAACAGCACGACTTTTTTCACCAGCGGGTTGTTCGTGATGCTGAACTGGCCCAATGTGGGGTTCGGGTAGGCACGGAGGCTCAACCTTTCAGCTTCGTTGACCGACGAAAGTGCGCTGATGCAAATTTCATAGGTTGCATCCTCAAGGGCAACCGGGCTATTCGGATTAGTGATTTCACTGAAATGGATAACGGGATTACAGCAACCTGCCACAAATCTCGGATTGATGTGAACATCGATGATGGAAGTATCACCTGGGTTTAGGACCACAGGAACGTTGGGCTGCCCCCCAACATTCACATTGGTGGTGACATTGGAGCTGTAGCATTGGTTTTTGTCACAAACTTTATACTTCCATTCGCTTGAACATTCTGCCCACGGGACTTCTATTTCCCATCGGAGATTGATAACTTGATTGGAAGTATTGATTACCCATGAATGGGCAATCGGCTCTGAGTATTCATCCGTCAGGTCCGCTTCCAATGAGTATTGCAGGGTAGGCGGATAGACATCTATGGTGATTTGTGCAAGCAAGCTGATTGAAAGTAAACAGCCCGATAAAGAAAGTATGATTTTTCTCATAATTCGCTGGTTTTAATTTACTGGTAAAGTTACTTTTAATTTGAAGAGCAAAAGTTGGTTTTTCACAACATGCCTACTAAAAATAGACCTCCTTACGATAAAGTTGTATCAAAACAGACATTTTCAACCCTTATTCTGTAAAACTGAAAAAGAAACCCCTGCCTTGTTGAACCAGGCAGAGGTTTCTTCAAGCGTTTTTCAAAAAATCATAAGCAATAAAAGACATATTGAGGTCGTCTTCATTTGCCTGTTAAGTTTTACTTCGAAATGGAAAGGCGCTCCGTGTGGACCTGATTTCCAACATTCATCTTCATGAGGTAAATGCCGCTGGCATAGTTGCTCAGGTCGAAAGAATGACGGATGCTATTCGTGCGGTCGAAGCGCACAGACTCCACAACTTTACCAACCAGATTAATCATCTGAATGTCAATGTCCACTGACTCTGAGAACCTTGCGTCCAATACGGACACGCTGGATGCCGGGTTTGGCATCAGTGAGAAAGAAGACAGTGAAGCAATATCTTCCACGCTGGAAGCATTTTCTACCACTACCTCGATACTTTGAGTGCAACCGATTTTATCGGAAATGGTAAGCGTGTAAGTATTGGGGGTGAGGTCGGCAATACTGGCAGTAGTTGCCCCGGTGTTCCAAAGGAATGTATAACCACCAAAGCCGTATGTGCTGCTCGGAGGAGTCACATCAATAGCACCATTGGAAGCAGTCGTAGCAGCAGTGGCAGTGATTACTGCACCAAAATCTGCCGGACAAATTACATTGATAGGTTCCGATTCTGTGTTCAATACCTCGCCGGTAGCATTGTCGATAACCATTACGACAGCATGCATGTTGAAGGGGTTCCAGGCGGTGTTGAAATTGCTGACGGTATATTCTTTTTGGGCAATGTCGCCAGCTACAACATCTGCAGGGAGACTACTTGCGCTGCCAGCCCAACCACCAAGGATATCACGAGCCACGTGATTGTAAACCATGTCTGCTGCGGGGACCGTAGCTGGGAGGGCATCCCAGTCAAGGCCGTAGCCGGGAATGGGGTCAGTCGGAGCGGCAGGACCAGCATAATAATTGACTTGAGCATATCCAGAGCCGGTGCCGGTTACATTATCCTCCGTCAATACTACGTTGAAGCGATAGTCTAACCCCGCCAGTTGGGTAACGAATTCGGCAGATGTATTGACAGTCAATACTTTAGTTGCAACGTCGATTTCTGTTACTATTGCAGGCGCTACGGGCGCAATCCTGGCCAGGTAATCAGGAAGGATGGTCTCCAGGTCGGAAGGATCCCAAATTGCGTTGCGGTCAACAATAACGGACGGGTAGCCGGAGAAGCCGGGGAAGTTGTTGACGCCACTGTCATAAACCGTAACTGTCATGGGGTCGGCATTGTGGACAGCCACACCGACGAATTCATTCGGGTAGTTTTCAGTCATGAAGTCCATCCACTCCGTACCACGTGGGCACCATCCGCACCAGGTACCGGTTGCTTCTTCCACGAACATTTTTTTACTTGGGATGTAAGAAACACCCGATACCACACCTGCCAGTTGATTGTTCCCAGCGTTGGCATCCACGTTACCGTTCGGATTGTCCGCCCAGACAGTAAAGTTGTACGATACAGGCTGTGGCAAGGACAAAGCTGTTGGGTGGGTAAAGCTGTATGTGCCAAGGTACGGAACGCTGATTCCCGTCACATTATCGGTGTAGGTATTCACGCCATCGCTCCAACTGATATCAACGGAAGTAAGCGTTTGAGCGCCATAGTTGGTGATTTCACCGCTGATATTCACGCTCGTACCGGATTCTTTGAAGCGAGGAACTTGAATTTTGCTCACCGCTACATCATGGTCAGCCGGCACAAAAACCGAAACGTTGTCGATAACGCAACCGTACAACCATCCCCCACCATCGGTGTACCGGAATGCTACCCGTACGTTGTTCTGTCCTGCGAAAACGGACAAGTCAACTTTGTAGTCAGTCTGCCAATCTGCACCGCCGGTCAGTGTGGCAACATCCTGCCAGGTAACTCCCCCATCCGTCGAAACTGATACGAATGCGTCTTCCGCATCGCCCTGGTAAACCAGATCAAGGTAAAACAAGTCGAATTCCATGGCAACTGCGGTATAAGTTGAGAAATCGAAGGGAGGCATAATAAAAAAATCTGCCAATTTGTTGCAATTGCACCCATCATCGTTAGTTCCGGCAACTTTGCCTCCATTGTTCGGAATCGGGAAAGCGCTGCTGGAAAGTGCTGAAGGTAGGCCGAATTTCCAACCACCATCAGTGGCGTTCGTTTGTTGCGTCCAGCCAGTCGGTATGCCGGTGCCTTCAAAATTTTCATTTAGAAGGACTGCCTGGGCGTTGAGTGTGAACGCGCCCATTAGGAAAATGAAAAAAGTAAAAAAATTCTTCATAAAAATTTGATTTAGGTTTAAGTGTACTGAATTGTGAAGCTATTTTTTTTTTGGAAAGCAATTGCGTGAGACGAGAAATCGGGGGATGTTTTGATGAATCAGGTTTCCCTGAGGTCTTTACTTTGAAATGGGAAAGACAAAGGTACGCAAATACAGTTTCACATTTACCCCCCTTCGGAAACCCCATTTTGTCTGTACAGCGACTATCAGACTTATTATTTGGGCTGTGAAGCCTCTTTTCAAACCAATTTTTGGGAAGATGGTACTCAAAGTACGGTCAAACTTAAAAGTATTTTCGTTGTTTCACGACAAATTCAACCTCCAACGCTGCTTCCATGAGAATTTCCGTCTTTCGCAAAGCCCACTTCAATGCTGCCCACCGCCTGCACAACCCCGCTTGGTCCGACGAAAAAAATGCAGCGGTTTTCGGCCCTTGCAACAACCCCAACTGGCATGGCCACAACTACGAACTGGAGGTGAAAGTCACCGGGGAGGTGGACCCCGAAACCGGCTTCCTCATCGACCTGAAAGTGCTGAAAGACCTGATTTTTGAAGAGGTCGAAATGCGGTTTGACCACAAAAACCTGAACTTGGACACGCAGGAGTTTAAAAACCTGAACCCGACCGCCGAAAACATCTGCTTCGTCATCTGGAATATCCTCCGCTCCAAACTGGATGAAAAATACGCCCTCGCCGTGCGGCTGTACGAAACACCGAGAAACTTTGTGGAGTACCCGGCGTGAGGCAGTTCGGCAGTTGGCAGTCTTAAAAATTGAAAAGCCCCTGACTTCTTCCTGAGAAATCAGAGGCTCTTGTTTCGGACTGTCGAACTGCCGAACTACAAATCGAGGTCGATAGCGGATTCGAACCGCTGTACGAGGTTTTGCAGACCTCTGCCTAACCACTCGGCCAACCGACCATTTTAGAAACGCTTTCCTTAAAAGCGGATGCAAATGTAACGACTTTTTCTAAACCAAGCCAACTTCAAAACCCGAATTCAAACGATTTTTTTTCTTTCAAAAAAACGCTTCATCGGCAAAAAATCTGCATTCTTAACGTGACGAAGTGAAAAATGGTTTCGATATTTTTTTCAAAAAAATATCCCATCCCGCTATCGCAACAGCAAAACCGTGCCCCGTTTCTCCGTTTTTTTACCGCTTGCCTGCGTCACATTGATGGTGTAAACGTAAACGCCCTGCGCCAAGTCCCTGCCGTCTTTTTTGCCGTTCCAACCCTCGTCTGGCACCGTGGAAACGAACACCTCCTGGCCGTAGCGGTCAAAAATCCGCATCTCGTATTTCGTCAAATCGCCGAGCACGATGAGTGGCCGGAACTCCTGGTTGAAACCCTCCGGCGCAAAAGCGTTGGGGG
>JACRAN010000227.1 GCA_016234735.1 Bacteroidota bacterium
GAACGGGGTGCGCACGAGCGTCGGGTCGGTGAAGTCGAAATGGTCGAACCAATGCTGGCGCATCCAGTAAAATCCTTTGAGTTCCTTCTCTTTTTGCTCGCCCTCGAACGTCGGAACGTCCAACGGCAGGTTGGCCTGGATGACCAGCGCCGTCATGGATTTCGGGTGCGTGGCGATGACGTTTTGCTGGTAGCTTTTCACTTCGTTGTCCAGCGCCGCAATTTTCTCCTCGACTTTCGCCTTTTTCTTTTCGTCACCGGCCACTTCTTCCAGTTGCTTGCGGTATTCCTCCGCTTTCGGACGTTTGCCGGTCAGGAAGTTGAGGTAATCGTAGAACATCTCGTTGTCCTCCGAGCCGGTGATTTTGATGCTGCCCGGCAGGTCCGAAAACTTGGTTTCTAAGCTGAACCATTGGTTGTTTTCGTCCACCAAAATCTGGATGAACTGGTTGTCGGGAGGCAGCACCACGAGGTAAATCCCACCATCCAATTTTTCATTTCCTTCAAAATAAAACCAGCCGTCCGTCTCCACGTAGGCCGTGTCCTTCAGGTATTGTTTGTCGCCAAAATAGTAGCCGAGGTAGGCTTCCTTTTGCTGGAAGCCATCGATTTTTACCTTGATTTGGTAGCCGGTTTTTTGTGAAAAAAGCAGGGCCGGCAAGGCCGCCAGCACAAAAAAAACAGTCAGGATTCGAGTCATTTTCTTGGATTTGTCTGAACGTCAAAAAAAGAGGAATTTCCCCTCAAAATTACACAGTCACGAAGTTTCCGCCAAAAAAACGAAAGCCCCGCAACCAAATTGCAGGGCTTTCGGGGAGTTTTGAGTTAGTGAGTTATGAGTTAGTGAGTTTGACTCGATAACTCATAACTCACTAACTCATAACTAAAGTTTGCTCGCCGAAGTAAAAATCCGGCCCCAGTTGATGCCGTTCCCGATGCTGCCGTTTTTGGTGGAAAACCAAATGAACAGTGGCTTGCCCACGATGTGGTCTTCGGGCACGAAGCCCCACACCCGGCTGTCCTCGGAGTTGTGGCGGTTGTCGCCCATCATCCAGTAGTAGTTCATTTTGAAGGTGTAGCTGGTGGCTTCCTGGCCGTTGATGAGGATTTTGCCGCCTTTTTTCTCCAATTTATTGCCTTCGTAAACCCCGATGACCCGCTCGTAGAGGGCGATGTTTTCAGGGCTGATGCTGATGGCCGCCCCTTTTTTCGGGATGTAAATCGGGCCGTAGTTGTCCACCGTCCAGCCGGGGAAATGAATGATGTCGTGCGGGAAAAACTTGCTGGAACCTGCTTTATCTTGTGGATAGAACTCCACCTTGATGCTTGGGTCCATTTGCTTGATTTTTTCCACCTGTGTTTGGTCGAGGAAATAAATGCCTGCCTGCGGGTTTGCCTCAGAAACATTTACCCCCAAATCATCCAACTTGTCAACGTTGATGGGGCCATTCGGCGAAGTCACCACGTACAAAAACTGCATGTGCGTCGGGTTTTGGGCAGGTTGCCCGTTGATGACCACCTGCCGGTCCACCACCTTCAAACTATCGCCCGGCATCCCGATGCAACGTTTGATGTAGTGGTCTTTTTTGTCCACCGGGCGCACCACCATCTTGGCGTTGCCGGATTTGATTTGCATGAACCGCTGCATTTGCTGAGGGTCGCCACCGGCACCCCGGCGGTAGTCGTGGATGCTCCACGTGCGCTCCGGGAAAACGTACACGCTGTCGCCCTCCGGGTAGTTGAACACCACCGGGTCGTAGCGCCTCACCTCGCTCAGGGCAGGAAGGCGGTAGAACGGCAGGTTGGGTTTGGAGATGTAGCTCTCGCCGTCCACCAGCGGAAGCCGGTTGTGCAGCAGCGGGAACATCAGCACGGTTTTCGGGGTGCGGATGCCGTAGTGCGCCTTGCTGACGAACAGAAAATCGCCCACTTTCAGCGAACCCTCCATCGAGGAAGTGGGAATGACGTAGGCTTCGATGAGGAACATGCGGATGAACGCCGCCGCAAAAACCGCAAAAATGATGGCCTCCGCCCACTCTCTCGTTGACGATTTCACGTAGGGGTTTTGGCGGTTGAGCTTTGCCAACTCCTTGGTATTGTTTGACTTATGCGCTTCCGCAATTTTGTTTTTGTACTCGTGCTCCGCAATGAACGTGGGGCCGAGGTACTTGTCGTCCTTGTTTTTCCCGATGAAATAAAAAATGGCGGGGGCATAAATCACGGCCAGCGCACTGTGCCGGAATTTGTATTTTCCGAAGGAACGCACCATGTCCACGCACAGCCCGACGTAGATGAAAATGTTGACAATCGGGAACAGCAGCCACAGGGCGTGGGTGCTTTTGCGGCCTACCAGCTTGCACATCACCACAAAATTCAGCCCCGGAACGAGCGCCTTCCAGCCCTGCTCCCCGGCTTTTTCAAACAGCTTCATCATCGTGATGCTGAACAGGAGATAGGAGATTACGAGGAATATCAGTATTTCCATAAAAACAATGTGAGAATGATGGGACGAAGAGATGAGTGAGAGGATTTTCTCCTTCAAACCTTCACGTATTTCCTTGGGGCGCAAAGGTAAATTAAAATGGAAGCTGTAAAACCCATGTGAAAGACGAATTCTCC
>JACRAN010000228.1 GCA_016234735.1 Bacteroidota bacterium
TGCCGTTCGAACCAACCTTGTGCCCATCATTGACTGGAATACCCGCCGGGAGAGCCTGTATTTTGCCACAGAAGCCGACCTGCTCAACGCTGTTGTTTTTGGCACGACGGCCAGGCAATGGAAGGAAGCGAACCCTGATGCCAAGGGCAATCTCCGTGACCATGCTACCGTAACAGAACTGCGCGTGCTTGCGAACATGGAGGCCATCAATGCTACCCTCGTTGAGCAGGGCTTCACGAGGGAGGAGCGGCACTCCGTACTCTCCCGAAGGGTGGAAAGGGAACTTGCCGTGCTGGGTGGCACCAAGTCAATAGCAGAAGGAAAAAAGCCGAAGGGCTTGAAATGACTGCTTTCAATGAAATGGATCCCGGTTTCAATGCTTCATGGTGGCGACGATTCAACCTCAAGATAATTATGAAAAACACCGTACTCAAAGTCCATCCCGCCGACAACATCATCGTCGCCCTGCAAGACTTCCGGGCGGGCGAGCGGGTGGCGCACGACGGCCAGGTCATCGAGCTGCTCGAAGCCGTGCCGACCAAGCATAAATTTGCCGAAAAGGATTTTGCCGAAGGCGGTGAAATCACCATGTACGGTGTGCTGATTGGAAAGGCCACCCGGCCCATTCCGAAGGGCACGCGCATCAGCCGCGAGAACGTCGTCCACGACTCCGAGGACTACCACGTGGGCGAGCGCCGCACGGACTGGCATGTTCCCGATATTTCCAAGTTCAAAGACCACAGCTTCAACGGCTTTCACCGCCCGGACGGCAAGGTGGGCACGCGCAACTACTGGCTCGTCATCCCCTTGGTTTTTTGTGAAAACCGCAACATCGAAGTCATGCGGGATGCCCTGCTGGAACCGCTGGGCTACCTGACGGGCCGCAGCTTTTCGGTGGACGTTGCGAAGCTCCTCCAACTGCACGGCAGCGGGGTAGGGGAGGGCGAACTGCTGGCGGCGGACATTGTGCGGGACGCCGCCGAGGTGCAGCGCAGCCGCCCGTTCCCCAACGTGGACGGCATCAAGTTCCTCACCCACGACGGCGGCTGCGGCGGCACCCGGCAGGACTCCGAGGCGCTCTGCCGACTGCTCGCCGGGTACATCCTGAACCCCAACACAGCCGGGGCGACAGTGCTTTCCCTCGGCTGCCAACATGCACAAATCGAGCTTTTGCGGGAGGTAATCGCCGCTTTTGCCCCCAATTTCAGCAAGCCCGTTTTTTATTTGGAGCAACAGAAAAGCAAGTCGGAACGGGAGTTCATCGCCGATGCGGTGAAGCAGACTTTCGTCGGGCTGGCGCAGGCGAACCAAACTGTGCGGAAACCCTCACGGTTGGACAAGCTCGTCGTCGGGCTGGAATGCGGCGGCTCGGACGGGTTCAGTGGCATCTCCGCCAACCCCGCCCTGGGCTATGCCTCCGACCTGCTGGCGGCGCTGGGCGGCACCACGATTTTGAGCGAGTTCCCAGAACTGAACGCCGTAGAGCAAAACCTGATTGACCGCTGCATGACGGACGAAATCGCCAAGAAATTTGCGCAGCTCATGCGCAGCTACTCGCAGCGGGCGCAGGAGGCCGGCTCCGGTTTCGACATGAACCCCTCGCCCGGCAACATCCGCGACGGCCTCATCACCGATGCCATGAAATCGGCGGGCGCTGCCAAAAAGGGCGGCACCTCGCCCGTCACCGACGTGCTCGACTACACGGAGCAAGCCACCCGGCCCGGCCTGCACCTGCTCTGCACCCCCGGCAATGACGTGGAAAGCACCACCGCCGAAGTGGGCAGTGGTGCCAACCTCGTGGTGTTCACCACCGGCCTCGGCACCCCGACGGGCAACCCCATCGCCCCGGTCGTCAAAATGTCCACCAACACCGTGCTGGCGCGGCGCATGTCCGACCTCATTGACATTGACGCGGGGACGGTCATCTCCGGCGAGGACAGCATCGAGACGAAGGGCGAGGAACTACTGGAACTGATGATACGCATTGCCAGCGGCGAGGCGCAGACCCATGCCGAGCGGCTGGGTCAGGATGATTTTATCCCGTGGAAACGGGGGGTGTCGTTGTAGTTTTTGGGCGGTATTTTTCGTAAAAAAACTACTGCCAGTAGTCGGGTTTGTCCAATGAACTGGCTCCCAGCACCGTGCAATCGTTGCACTCCGGGGGGCGTACCCGGCCTGGTCTGAACCCGCCACATTTTGGCTCGATGAACCCCAGGCCCAGCGAGTCCGGGGTGACAAACCGACGTTCGTAGCTCACGCCTGCCACCGAAAAATAACCGGCCACCACCTCGTCGGGGTCGTCCACATTGAAAATATTTCCCCGCACCGTGCCCGGCGGCGGGTCGAAAAAACTGCCGTCGATGTTCACCACGTCGTTGATGCTTTCCCAATACTTGAACTCCTCCTCGCTGATGGCGTATTGCAGAACGTGGAAACAGTATTTCCGGGAAAAACGGTAGTCGAGCAGCATGTCCAGAAACGGCTCGTCGAATAGTTCGCCGTTTGCCAGGGCATTGGTGTCGAAGATTTTGATGTTGTTCAAATCCGGTCGGCTTCCGACGTAGCAAACCCGCGCAGCGAGGGTGCTTTCCTGAAACTCGTAAGTCCCGTCAGCACGCCAGCGGAGGAAAGGTTTTTCAGCCAGGTCTGCCACGCTCAGACCCATTTTTAACAGCAAACGCTGCTCGGAGTCGATGTTCCCGGCGCTGTTCACGAACTCCTGTTCCACCACCTCGGTGCTGATGTCGCCGATGGGCAGTGGCGTTTTCAAAACACTGGGTTCGCTTCGCAAATGTTTCCCGTCCGGCGTACTTATCTCCACATGGTAAGCCCGGCCTGGTTCGCCCTTCATCGTCCGCACGTAGAGGCCGGGGCCTTTTTCCTCAAACGCAAACGTGTTGCCTGCATCATCCAGCACCTTCACCGTGCAGCCCGGCACTGGCGTGAGGATGTTGTCGTTGCCGTACCCGATGATGGCGCTGCGGCTGATTTTAACGGCCTGCTCGCCGAGGCTGTCGGTGAGCACCCCGTCCACGACGAGGCTCCGCTGCTCGGTGTCGATGTCGAGCGTCACCGGGTCGATGCAGGTGAAAAACAGGCAGGAAGCGGCCAAGAGGAAAGCGAATTTTTTCATGGCACCTATTTTTTCAGGCTTTAGACAGGAGACTTTAGATTTTAAACACAAAAAATTGATTTTCAATAAGTTATCGCAACGTCTAATTTCTATCGTCTAAAATCTAACGTCTCTTTTTCAAAATTTAAAATTATACGTGATGGCCGGGAAAGCCGTGCCCAGCACAGACAGCCGGTAGGCCGTCACAGGCTTGGCGGGTTGCTGCCGGAAGAACACGGAGAACGCGTTTTTTCGGGCGTAGAGGTTGTACACGGACAGCGTGAGGCTGTTTTCCCGCCCCTGTTTTTTGCCCCAGGGTCCGATGTCGAGCGCCACGTCGAGGCGGTGGTAGTCGGGGATGCGGAACTGGTTGCGGTCGGAATAAATCGGGATGGCCCACACGTTGGAGTTCGTGTAGGAGCTGATGGGAGCGGTGGTGGGGCGGCCCGTGCTGTACACGAAGTTCATCGAAAGGCTGACTTTCGTGCCCATTTGCCAAAAATAATTCACGTTCAGGCTGTGCGGTTTGTCGTAATTGGAGGGGTACCATCTTCCGGCGTTCACGGCCTCCTGCGTGGCGGTGGCCTCCACCTGCCGCAGCGAGCGGCTCCATGTGTAGCTGCCCTCGAACTTGTGCCGTCCGTAGTTTTTGTGCAGGTAAAAC
The DNA here is from genome assembly GCA_016234735.1 of Bacteroidota bacterium. GTDB lineage: Bacteria > Bacteroidota > Bacteroidia > Chitinophagales > Saprospiraceae > UBA6168. The sequence goes on from JACRAN010000228.1 coordinate 3,777, forward strand.
TCCACCCCGTAAGCCTTGCCGATGCCCGTCAGCAGTTCCGTTTCGATGTGGTCGTTGAGCAGAAGCTGCGCAAAATCCTTGTAGTCGATGAGCCGGTAAATCTTGCGGTAAAAAAGTTCGAGGTGCGCATCCACCGGCTTTTTTTGAAAATTCCGGTAGTAGCCGACGGAAAAATTGTCGGCCTTCTGCGGGGCTAAGTGGTGGTTCGACAGTTGCCACACCGAAATCGGCAAGGCAGATGCCGTGTTGGACACCTGGCTGAGGTACTGGTACGAGCGGTTGTAGCCCAGCTTCACCGAACTGGTTTTGCCCACGCTCCACCGCCCGGAAAAATGCGGCTCCAGGCCTGAGTAACCGGCGATTTTCTCGCCCTTGGAAAATTGCAGGGAATCCACCACCGTTTCCTCCTCCTTCGGTACGCCCGGCTCGTAGAGCAGCACGTTGTCCGGCCCCGAGTTTTTGTAAAAAGTATGGCGGAGGCCTGCCGCCAGTTCCAGTTTTTCGCTGACGCTCCACTGGTTTTGCACAAAAAAACTCAACTCGTTGCCCTGCTCGGCGGGCAGTTTTTCAGGCTTCAAAATCGACACCCCGACCGGCTTCAGCTCGCCCGGCAGCACTTCGTAGCGGCTCAGTTCCGTCCCGATTTCCAATTGGTACGCTGCGGCGGGTTGGTAGAACCCGCTCACGATGCCCCGCCGGTAGTGTATGCGGTTGATGAATTGCGACTGGTCGTTGCCCGCCACGTCGTACAACGAGCTGATGTACTGCCCGACATTGGCCTGCGCCGCGAGGTTGACTTTTTTGCCCACCAACTGCTTGAGGTAGGCCGAGCCGCTGTACGTGGCGTAGTCAAATTTCACCTCCTCGGCAAACCGGAATTTGTCGTCCGCTGCAAACACAGTGAAGCCCGCCTTGGTCGTCGGGGTGAGGCGGGCATCGGCCTTGGCGGTCACGTCGTAAAAAAACGCCTGGCTTTTGCGCAAATCGACGTTTTGGGTTTGCTTTAAAATCCAGTCGAAGTAGCCCGCCCTGGCCCCGACGATGAACGACGCTTTTTTCTTCAACAACGGCCCCTCCACCGACAGCCGGGAGGAAGCGATGCTCAGGCCGCCGTTTACGGACAGGTGCTGGTTGTTGCCCTCCCGCAGCCGCACGTCGAGCACCGAGGAGAGGCGGCCCCCGTAACGGGCTGGCGATCCGCCTTTGTACAGTGTGACATCGTTCACCAAATCCGGGTGGAACAGGGAGAAAAAACCAAGTGCGTGCTGAGGGTTGAACAACAGGTTGCCGTCCATGAAAATCAGGATTTCGTCGGTGTTGCCGCCGCGCACGTTGATGCCCGAAGCCCCCTCCCCGGCGCTGGTCACACCGGCCACCGCCTGCAAGCTGCGCAGCACGTCGGTTTCGCCGAGGAACTTCGATTGGCGCTCGATTTTTTCGATGGTCAAAAGCTCCACGCCTGGCACCACGGCCCGCACGTGGTCTTCACGGCCCCGGTCCAACACCGTCACCACTTCCAGGTCGATGGTCTTGTCCCGCAGCGTGAAATCAAGGATGCCACCGCCATGAATTTCGAGCTTCGCCCGCAGGGTTTCGTAACCTAAGTAGCTGATTTCCAGCACGTAATTGCCCGGCAGGGCGGTGAGCGTGAACTTGCCGTCCACGGTGGTCACATCGTTGGCACCGTTGGGTTGCAGTTGCAAAATGGCCCCGATGATGGCCTCGCCAGTGGCCTCGTCCGCCACCCGCCCGGTGAGTTTGACCTTGCCTTTGGCCACTGTGCCGGGGCTGCCGATGGTGATGAACTGAAGGCTGTCCCCCTGCTGCGCAACGAGCGGTGCGGCCAGTATTGCGAAGCAAAAAACCAGGAAGTGTGGATATGTTTTTTTTGAAAGCATGGTGTTTTTTTACTTTTTCAATTTCCGCGTCATCTGCCCTGCCCGGTCGTACAACGCCACGGATTGCACCGCCCCGCCGAGGGTGACGTAGCGGGGCCGTTGCGCCATGAAGGTACTGCCCCAATAAAATTCCTCCGCCCGCTTCGTGCCGTCGGCGAGGGTGTACACGGCCCTCACTTCCTCTTTTTTTACAGGGAAAAATTGCCGTTCCACTGTTTTGCGCAGCGTAAAAACCCGGAGCGAGTCGGCACTTTGCGATGCGATGACCAACTCCCTGCCCAACGCAGTCGGCACACTCACGATGGAGCGGGCATCCTTGCGCACGATAAAATTGCTCGATTCCATGTCCATTGGCGAGAAGTTCCACCGGCCCCGGTTAAGCAGCACCAGCCCGGTGAAGGCATCGGCCCGGCCCTGCTGGAGTTCCATGCCGTAGTCGTTGCCGACCAGCAGCAGGTCGAGCAGGCCGTCATCGTTGACGTCGCTGGGCAGGATGCCGTACACCGGAGCCAACTGTGCTTCGGTCGGCAGGGCTTGCAACCGGAATTTTCCGTTGCCGAGGTTCTCCAACACGCTGGTTTTCATCCAGTTAGCAGCCAGTATCGTAGCGCCTTCCAGTTCTTTCGGGGTAAAAATATCCTGCACGGTGGCCTCGCCGTACTCGCCGAACGTCACGTATTTTTTGCGGAAGCCCGGCCATTGCTTGATGACATCCTCCCGCGGGTGGTAAAAATATTCGCGCCGCACCCCCAGCGAATCCTTCCAGTAGCACGAGATAAACGGGTCGATGTCGCTGTTGCCGTCGAAATCCTTGGCGTACACGCGCAGCGGATGTTCGTCGGTGCAGCGGAAGTAGAGGTTTTCGCCAAAATTCCCGGCGACGTAGTCCACGTCGCCGTCGTTGTCGAGGTCGGCGGCGGCGAGGGAGTTCCACCAGCCAGTCGATTTCGGATTTACGATTTCGGATTTCGGGATGAGTTTGCCGTTGACATTTTGGAAAAAACGGAGGGGCATCCACTCCCCGGCGAGGAGGAGGTCGGGCTGGTTGTCGCCGTTGAAGTCGGTCCAGAGGGCATCGCTGATGAGGCCGGGCAGGACGAGTTCGGGGCAAATATCTTCGGTAACGTCGGTAAATTTCATGCCTCCCTGCGGGGATGAGTCGTTGCGGAGCAGATAGCAGCGGTCGGGCATCGGGTAGTGCTTCGGCAGCACCCGACTGCCCACGAAGAGGTCGAGGTCGCCGTCGGCATCGAAGTCGGCGGCCTTCACGCAGGAGCCGTTAGCCGTGATTTTCGGGAGGGCGGCGGGCACTGTTTTGAAATTTCCCTGGCCGTCGTTCACGCACAGCACGTCCTGGTAGAGCGGATCGCCGACGGGCCACTGGCCGCTGCCCCGTACGATGTAGAGGTCGAGGTCGCCGTCATTGTCGGCGTCGAAGAGGAGCGAGCCGGTGTCCTCCTCCTTGTTCACGATTTCGGATTTGTAGTCGGCTGTTTTTGTTGAAAAACTGCCGTCCGGTTTTTGCAGCAGCCACAGGGCATCGTAGCGGCTGCTGCCGCCCACGAAAATATCGTCCAGCCCGTCGCCGTTCACGTCGCCGCAGGCGAGGGAGGGGCCGTACTGCGAAAGTTTATGGGGCAGCGTCCGCTGAAAATTGAAGTCGATGTAGTCGTTTTCCGCTGCCCGGAGGCCGAGGCCAAGTTGACCGGAGAGGTTGTCGAACAGCGTTTCGGCCAGCGATGGCGGCGGGTAGGGTAGGGCGGTGCCTGTTTCGTAGCTGACGTTCAGCGTCTGGTTGGCGGCCACGTTTTTCAGCACCGAACGGCGGCGGTCGGGCCAGGTGACGACGAGCGAATCGACCTGTGCCGTGTTGCCCAGGCCAAAGTGGAACGCATTTTCAGACTTCGACAGGTAGCCCCTGGCGGAGAGCAGCCAGGCCCGCTGTTTTTTTCCTTCATAAAAAACGGCTGCCGATGCGCCGAAGGCATCGGGGTTTTTGGCAGCGCCTTTTAGCTTGATATTCAGGTAGTTAACGGACTTTTTCTTGTCTTTGGAAGGGTTGGCTTTGTTTTCAAAAATAAAGGCCGGGTCGTCGATGTTGTTGGTCACAAGGTCGAGGTCGCCATCGTTGTCGAGGTCGCCGTAGGCGGCACCGTTGGAGAAGGAGCGGATGCCCAGCCCCCAGGCTGACGTGACATCGGAGAAGGTGAGGCCACCGTCGTTTTTGAACATGAAATTCGGCGATTTTACCTCCGGTATCATGGCGTACATCTCGTGTTTGGGCGTGAGGGTGCTGGCAATGGACTTGCGGAAATCGCCAAAATCGTGGTCGGTCACGTCCCTGGGAAAGCCGTTGGCCACGTACAGGTCAGGGAGGCCGTCGTTGTCGAAATCGGCGAAAACCGACGACCAACTCCAATCCGTCTCCTGCACCCCGGCGAACATGCCCACGTCGGCGAACACGGGCAGCCTGGTTTCGGGGTCCATGCCGAGGTTCATTTGCAAGGCATTGCGGGTGTATTGGTACTCGTAGTGGTATTGCTCCGTGAAAATGTAGCGCTGGTAGCTGCTGCCGCCCTGGAAGAGTTTTTTGCGCTTGTTGTAGTACGGTTGCATTTCCGTGGTGAAAATGTCGGGGCGCCCGTCGTTGTTGAAGTCGGCCACGTCGCTGCCCATGCTCGACAGCGACTGGTGCTTGAAAATGTCGGCGATGCGGTTGGTGAAGGTTGGTGATTGGTTCGTTCCTGTGGGGTGACTGCCGACTGCCAACTGCCGACTGCCAACTGAATCGGTGCCGTTGTTGATGAACAGGATGTCGTTGCTCTGGTAGTCGTTGGCCACGAAGATGTCCTGCCAGCCATCGTCGTTGAAGTCGCAGACGAGGGTGCTGTGGCTGTACCCTTCCAGGACGATGCCTGCTTTCAACGACACATCGGTGAAGACGGGATGGCCCAGCGAGTCGCTCCAGTTGTTTTCGAACAACTTGTCGCTGGTAGGGGAGGAGCCGTCGTAGGTGCGGGTGACGAATTGGTTGGGGTATTGCTGGTCGATGAAATTAACGCCGATGAACAGGTCGAGGTCGCCGTCGTTGTCGTAGTCAAAAAACTGGGCATGGGAGGAATGGCTGTCGTCATCTGCGCCGTATTCCTTGCCCATTTCTTTGAAATGTGGTGTACCGTCCACGTCGTTTCCCTGGTTGATGAACAGCAGGTTGCGCCGCTGTTCTGGGTCGGGGTTGATGGTATTGCAGACGTAGATGTCGAGCCTGCCGTCAAGGTTGATGTCGAGCATGTTCACGCCCGACGACCACTGGTAGGGCATGGTTTTTTGCACCCCGGCAGCCTCGGTGATGTCTTCAAATTTCAGATTTCCCTTGTTGAGGTAGAGTTGGTTGCCCACCTGGTTGCCGGTAAAGTAGAGGTCTTCCAGCCCGTCACCGTTCACGTCGCCGATGCCCACGCCGCCACCGTTGTACACGAACTCCATGTCGAGGATGTTCATGGTGTCCTTTTCGGTGATGGTGTTGGCAAATTGGACGCCGGTATCTTTCGGCATCAGGAGCACAAAACCGGTGTCTTCCTGCTTGCAGGCAACAAGCAACAAGCAGCTAAAAAGCAACAATGAGAAGCCTTTGAGTTTGAAAGTAAAAAGCCGCATGGAACAGGGATTGGTTTAACTGAAAAAACGTGTTTTCTCTAAAAATGAAGGGCTGCCAGTTGTCGGCAGCCCTTCAAAGCTAAGGTCAATTTATTCACTCAGGAATAAAATCAATGGCCGCACGGAACCAAAGTTTCCACGCCGTCTTTTGCGCTCAACGTCACTGCCTGAGCGGGCAGCGGGTAGTATTCGTCGCCGGACTGGAATGATGCTCCCTGGAGGTAAGTACGCTTGACCGACTCCTTGGCGAAGTAAGCGTTTTTCACCTCGGCGGCGATGCCCCAACGAACGAGGTCGAAGAAGCGGTGGCCTTCCGTGCCCAACTCAAGGCGGCGCTCGAAGCGGACTGCTTTGCGGGCAGTTCCCTGGTCCGTCCACGGGGAGTTGTAAAGTCCGATGACGTAGTTGGCTGCATTTGAGCCGTCGTCTCTCTTCACCCAGCCATCCGGGTTGGCGGCGCGGGCACGTACCTGGTTCACGTACTCACGTGCTTTTTCCAGGCTACCAACTTCCACTTCACACTCGGCGGCCATCAGCAGCACGTCGGCGTAGCGGATGAGCTTCACGTTGTTCACGGTGTAGCCTTTCGTCCAGCCGGAAGCAGAAGTGAGAACGTTTTCCTGATTTTTGTAGTAAACCAATTTTTTCGGACCATACGGGCCACCGTAGAACTGGGCGCGTATCCAGGAAACACCGGGGTGCAGGCCCCAGTCGAGGTACGGAATGCCACGGCGGCCTACCGTCCAGTCGAGGCGCGGGTCCAGCGCAGCGGTGGAAGGCTCGAACGGGTCGGTAGCGCCGATGCCTTCGTCGTTTTTCACATCGGTGTCGCTGTAGGTATCCAGCAGCGGCAGGCCATTGGCATCCACCTGGAAGGAATTCACCAAATCCTGTGAAGGCTGGTGGAAACCGCAGCAGCCACCGGGGCCGCCGTTGTGCGGGTAGTTGAGTACGTCGCCGATGTTGCCGTTGTCGCCGGCAGTGCCTTCGTTCACGGCCTGCTGCACCACGAACACGCCCTCGCTGTTGTTGCGGGTTTCGGCGTTGAAGTTGTCGTGGTACTTCGCTGTGAGGGAATACTGGCCACTGTTTATCACCTGGTCAAACTCGGATTTTGCTTCGCCGTAATGGCCCTGAAACAAGTGGGCCTTGCCCAGCAGGGCACGGGCAGCACCCTGGGTAGCCCGGCCAATTTCGCTCTGCGTCCAGGGCAGCACAGCGGCTGCAGCCTCCAGGTCGGCCTCGATGTTCGGCCAGATATCCGTGCTGTTCGACACACGTCCATCTGTTTCATTTTCATCGATGAAAGGCACACAATCGAAAATTTTGCGAAGTTCGAAGTGGTATTGGCCACGCAGGAAGCGCGCCTCTGCAATGCGCTGTGCCCGCAAGTCGTCATCGCCGGTGAGTGCCGTGAAGGCTTTGATGGCCTTGTTGGCACGGGCAATGCCGTCGTAGCAGGTAGTGAATTTAGAGTCGATGTACGGGTTGTTGGGCGTCGTTTCATGGCGCTCAATCGGCGTGATGTCCGGCTGGTCGTTGGCTTCGGAGCCTTTGTAGGCATCACCACCGGCGATGGAGCCATACGTCCAGTTGGAAGCAGCAGACCCCCAGGGGTTGCCGTTGTCCCAACCTGCGAAGCCGTCAAGGCTTGAGTAGGCAGCAATCAGCAGCGATTCGCTGCCTTTGAGTGTAGAGGCAAGCAATTCCTCGGTCACGGCACCATAGGGCTGTTTATCCAAAAAGTCGTCTTTACAGGCAGCCACCATGACGAGGGAAAGCAGAAAGTATTTACAATTTTTCAGCTTCATTTCGTTTAATTTTTTTGTTTAAAAAAGAGACTTGCATTTTCCAAGTCAACTTTGTTTGTTTAGAAATCAGCATTGATGCCAATGAGCAAAGTCCTTACAGTCGGATAGTGGCCGTGGTCAACGCCAAGGTCATAGTCGCGCTGCTGGGTGTAGCCCTCCTGGATGTTCCGGACGGAAACGTCTGGATCCAAACCTGAGTAGTCTGTTACGGTGAAAAGGTTTTGTCCTTGTACGTAAATGCGCAGTTTGTCGATGCCTATTTTACCAAGCATGTCAGCACCCAGCGTGTAGCCCAACTGGAGGTTCCTCAAACGGAAGTAGGAGCCATCTTCTACGTACCAGGAGTTGCGCTGGTTGCTGTAGTTGTCGGTGTTGTCCAATACAGGCAACGATTTACCGGCCTCCGTCAACATTTCTTTGGCATAGTTGGCCTGGAATGCGGGCGTGTGCGAGAAATACTTCACGTAGTTGAATATCTCGTTGCCCTGGGTGCCCTGGAAGTAAGCGGTGAAATCGAAGCCTTTGTAATCAAGCGAGAAGTTCAGGCCGTAGGTGAAATCCGGGTGCGGGCTGCCGATGATGGTTTCGTCGTCAGCAGTGATCTGGCCATCGCCGTTTTGGTCCACGTATTTGAAACGGCCCGGTTTTGCGTCGCCTGCGTTCTCAAAAAGGACGCTGTTGATTTCTTCCTGCGATGCCCAAAGACCGTCCACCTCGAAACCATAGAACTGCGAAATCGGCTGACCTGCGGTGGTGTAAGTGATGTTGCCGATACGGGAGCCACCGTTGCGCACAAAGGTGTTGTCGTTGGCGTCCAATGCCAGCACCTCGTTTTCATATTTCGAGAAAGTCAGGCCTGCTGTCCAGCCAAGGGCACCACCTGCGGCTTTGCCTTTGTAGTTCAGGTTCAGGTCAATACCGGTGTTTTTCATATCACCGATGTTGATGTTCTGTTGGCCGGGCGAACCCAGCGTCCAGGGAGCCCCCTGCGGGTAAATCAAGTCTTCGGTGCGGCGGTCGTACCACTCGAAAATAATGTCAAGTTGTTTGAACAAAGAAAGGTCAAAACCGAGGTTCAACATCTTCGTAGTTTCCCACTTCAAGTCCGGGTTGCCCCTGCCTCCCTGTTGGAAGCCGAGCGCAACGCTGCCACCATCGCCATTGATGTTGTAAGAAGCTTCGCCCGTGCTTGGATAGAACGGGCTAAAGCCAGGGTAGTCGCCGCTTGCTTCGTCATTGCCCGTTACGCCGTAGCCTGCGCGCAGTTTCAGGTCAGTAATGGCATCTACGTCTTTGAGGAAGCTCTCCTCTGACAGGCGCCAGGCAAGGCTTCCACCATAAAATGTACCATACTGGTTGTTGATGAACTTGGAGGAACCATCGCGGCGCAGTACGCCCTGGAGCAGGTATTTATCGAAGAAGTTCAGGTTAAGTGTACCAAATATGGAGAACTTGGAGTTTTCGCCTTCATAGCCCCCCAAAGAGTAAGTAGCACTGTTGACATTGTTCAACACCCGGTAGAATGGATCATCGCCAAAATCAAGTTTTGAACCGGAGGCATTGAAGCCGATATAGTGGTTTTTCGCTGCAGAGGTACCTACTAAAGCGCTCAGGTTGATGTCTTCAGTGACGTCTTTGTTGAAGCTCAATGTATTGAACCATACCCAGTTGGTATTAGTGTACTGGTTTTCGTTCAGGGAGTTGGCCGCGTTCACCTCCGTGTGTTCCCAGTTGCGGAAAGTGTAGAATTTGCCCCTTCCTGTGCTGTAGTCAACACTTGCCTGCGATTTAGCGGTTAAGTATTTCAACAGGGTAACTTCTGCATACAAGCTGCCCATGGTACGGATACTGTGGCTGTTGTTCTGGTAGTTGCGCTCCTGTGCGGCAACTGCGGTCGCTGCATTGGAGAAAGTGCCATAGCTGCCACCATAGTTGCCCTCGATGTCCCGGACAGGAACAAGCTGCGGCATACGATAGGAATTGATCAAGGAAGACCCCTCACTCGGGTTGCCGATGCCGCCGTGGCCGGTTTGATAAGAGACGTTGAGGCTCTGTCCGATTTTGATGGTGTTTTTAACCTTGAATTCTGTGTTGACGCGGGTCTGGTAACGCTCATAATCGTTGAGCAACATGATGCCTTCGTGGTCGTAATAGTTGGCACTGATGTAGTAGTTGCCAGACTCTGTCCCGCCGTTCACAGCTACCTGATAGTTTCTTACCGGATGGCTGCTGAACAACTCGTCGAACCAGTTCGTACCGCTGTGGTTTGCCTTCTGAATGAGGTAGTTGTTGTCGGAAAGGCCGAGCGGGTCGGAGGTCAGGAAGTAGTTTTTCGAGTCTGCCTTCGGGTCGCCTTCCAGTACACCGCCTGTGAAGCCGCCGCCTCGAACGATGTAATCGGGCAACACCCAATTCGGATTGTTCGCATCGCCCGTGTTGACGTAAAGGCCTGAACTGAAAGGCTGGCCTGCGCCTTCTGCCGATTTCAGGCCCAGTTCAAGCAAGCCTGCCGGGTCGAGGAGGTCTGGTGTTTTGCCAGGGCTTTGTGTGCCCGTGAAAACATTCAGCGAGACCTTGGCTTTGCCCAATCTGCCATGTTTGGTCGTGATAACAATTACACCGTTGCCACCCCGGGAGCCGTACACCGAAGCGGCAGAAGCATCCTTCAGCACCTGCATCGACTCGATGTCGTTCGGATTGAGGAAGTTGAGGCTTGCTTCGTTGGAGACCGGGATACCATCTATCACGTACAACGGTTCGTTGTTGTTGATGGTACCGAACCCCCGCACCCGCACGAAAGAAGCGGCACCGGGGTCGCCAGAGGAAGAAATCTGCACACCGGCCACTTTGCCCTGCAATTGCTCCGCAAAGTTGGAGGAGGCAAACTTCGTCATGTCCTTTGTGTCCACCACAGCTACCGAGCCGGCAATGTCGCGGCGGGACTGTGAGGAGTAACCTGTGACTACGACCTCGGAAAGGCTGGTGCTGGATTCTGCCAATGCAACATCCACATTGACCTGGCTTCCAACGGCCACTTCCTGGGTCTCATAACCTGTGTACGAGACCACCAGTACGGCATCATTGCCCGTCACCCGGATGGAATAACTTCCGTCAATGTCGGTAATGGTGCCTGAGTCACTTCCTTTCACAAGGATGGTAGCGCCTATCAACGGTGAATTGTCGGAACCCGACGTCACCGTGCCGACAACCGTCCGCTGCGCAAAAGCGACTGTGGCACTTGCTACAAAGAGCAAGGTGAATAGCGAGAGTAAAGAAAATCGTTTCATAATTACCATTATAAGTGTTTAAGTTGGTGAAAAATGCAAATCTGTTTTGAAACTCGCTCTCTCAAGTTTCCCGCAATGGTTTAAAGAATTTTGAAAACAAGGCGAAGTCTATTTTTGCCGTCCGGCAACTTCTTTTGGTTAGGCTGTTTGGTCTCTGCGAGGAATAGGCGTACGGTCTAAAGCAAGGGCTAAGGTAATATTGTTTCTTTTACACCAAAAAGTTTTTTCGTAAAATTCTATTCTGCCCTGTCCGGGTTTAGTGAAATTTTAGTCCAAAAAAAAGATAGATCACTTTTCAGGGGCATCATTTAACCTGCCGATATTTTACCGTTAAAACGGGCGACAGTTTTACATTTTTGCACCGGAGCAATTCAAAGAACTGGCTTTCAAATTTTTAGACATTCAAAAACACATGAAATGAAAACCAGGAGGAATGTTCAGGATCCGGCCAGGGCGGCGCTATGTTAACGACCTGTCCAAATGCACGTACCCACCGTCCACCACCATAAACTGCCCGGTAGTGTGCCCTGATTGGTCGGAAAGCAGGAACACCGCCATTGCGGCGATTTCTTCCGGTGTGGTCATCCTTTTATCTAACGGTATTTTTGAAACAATTGCTGCCTCCTTCGCTGCCGGGTCGTCGAAGCTGATGTCCAACCACCTGCGGTAGAGCGGTGTCATCACCTCGGCAGGCAGGATGGCGTTCACGCGGATGGAGTGGGGGAGGAGTTCTGCCGCCCACTCCCTGGTGAGGGCAAGCTGGGCACCCTTGGCAGCGGCGTAGCCGGAGGTGTTGCCTTGCCCGGTGAGGGCCACTTTGGAACTAATGTTGACGATGGTGCCCTTGTTTTTTTTCAAAAACGGCAGGGCGTAGTGTACCAGGTCGTAGTAGTGGAAAAGATTGATGCTCAGGGAATTGCGGAAGGCTTCGGGGCCTTTTTCAAGCCCAGCGCCATCGTTGGCACCGGCGTTGTTCACGATGCCGTCGATGCGGCCGTACCTTGCAGCGGTTTCGTCCACGACTTTTTTGCAAAACGCCACCTCTTCCAGCGCGCCGATGACACTGTGCGCATCGTCCCCGGCAGCTTTCAGTTCCGCCACCAGCCTGTCGGCGCTCTCATGGGAGCGGGTGGCGATGACCGGGATGCCGCCTTCCGCCGCAATGGCGCGGCTGATGGCTTCCCCGATGCCCTTAGAGCCGCCGGTAACGATGTACACTTTCCCTTTCAGGTGCAAGTCCATGATTCTGGTGTTTTAAAAATTCCCGTGAACAGGCTTCAAAGCACTCACATTTTTTTCAAAAAACAAAAACCGGGCAGCGCCTGCTGCTTTTAAATATTGTCAAACCGGAAATCCGCTTTATTTTCGCCGCCCCTGCCAAAACAAGCCACACCATGTAAAAATGAACAGCAGAAAAATAGCCATCGTCACCGGCGGAGGCTCCGGCATCGGGTTCGCCATTGCCAGGAAGTTTACCGAAAACGGCCTGCTCACCTACATCACGGGCCGCAATTTGGAGAAACTGGAAAATGCGCAGCGAGAGCTTGGCGACAACTGCCGTGCTGTGCCGCTCGACATGGAAGCGCTCGGCGAAATCCCCGGATTTGTGCAAAAAATTGCCGCCGAGCATGGCCGCATCGACGTACTGGTGAACAACGCGGGCATCAACCTGAAAAAACCGTTCACCGAAGTCACCGACGAGGATTTTCAAAAAGTCATCACCACCAACCTGACCGCCGTGTTCGCCCTCTCCCGCGAGGTGGCGAAGGTGATGCTGGCGCAAAAATCCGGCAGCATCATCCACATCAGTTCGATGGCGGCGCAGTACGGCCTGCCGAAAGTCGTCGCCTACTCAGCCTCCAAAACGGCGCTCGAAGGCATGGCCCGTGCGATGGCTTCGGAACTGTCGCCGCAGGGCATCCGCGTCAATTGCATTGCCCCCGGCTTCATCGTCACCGCCATGACTTCCCGTGCCTTCGAGAGCGACCCCGGCCGGAAAAACCGCGCCCTCGCCCGCACCCCGATGGGCAAAATGGGCGACCCGGTGGACATCGCCAATGCCGCCTGGTTTTTGGCCTCCGACGAGTCAACGTTCGTCACGGGCGAGGTGCTGAAAGTGGACGGGGGAAATTCAATCGGATTTTGAACGCCATGATAAAAATGCAACAAACCATGCGCTGGTTCGGCCCGCACGACGTGGTCAGCCTCCGCGACATTCGGCAGGCCGGCTGCACCGGCGTGGTGACGGCACTGCACCACATCCCCTACGGCGAGGTTTGGCCGGTGGCCGAAATTGCGGAGCGCAAAAAAACAGTGGAAGCCGCTGGCATGACCTGGACCGTCATCGAAAGCCTGCCGGTACACGAGGGCATCAAAAAACAGACGGGCCGTTGGCGGGAGTACCTCGAAAACTACAAAACCAGCCTCCGCAACGTGGCCACATGCGGCCTGAAAGTGGTCACGTACAACTTCATGCCCATCCTCGACTGGCTGCGCACCGACCCCGCCTACCCGCTGCCCGACGGCAGCCGGGCGCTGCGTTTTGAAAAATCGGCCTTCGTCTCCTTTGACCTTTTTTTGCTGAAACGACCGGGTGCCGCGGCGGACTACTCCGCAGCCGAAATCAAAAAAGCGGAGGCTCGTTTCACAAAAATGACCGAAGCAGAGCGGGATATTTTGTTCAAAAACATCATGCTCGGCCTGCCCGGGAGCAACGATTCTTTCACGGTGGAGCAGGTGTTGTCGGCTTTGAAAACCTACGAAAACATCGGTGCGGCCACCCTGAAACAGCACCTGTTCCATTTCCTGCGGGAAGTCGTTCCGGTGGCGGAGGAGTGCGGTTTGAAAATGGCCATCCACCCCGACGACCCGCCGTTTTCGGTGCTGGGCCTGCCGAGGGTGGTCTGCACGGAACAGGACGCACAGGAGTTGCTCGAAGCTGCGCCGTCGCCCGCCAACGGCCTGTGTTTTTGCACGGGCAGCTACGGCGCACGGGCCGACAACGACCTGCCCGGCATGGTGCGGCGCTTCGGCGACCGCATCCACTTCCTGCACCTGCGCAACACGAAGCGGGACGCCGAGGGCAACTTCTTCGAGGCCGACCACCTCGGCGGCGACACGGACATGGCGGCGGTGGTCAGCGAGGTGCTGCGGCTGATGCAGCGCACCGGCCAGTCCATCCCCATGCGCCCCGACCACGGCCACCAGATGCTCGATGATTTGCACAAAAAAACCTACCCCGGCTACTCGGCCATCGGGCGGCTGCGGGGACTTGCGGAGTTGCGGGGGCTGGAAGCGGGGTTGGCGTATGCGATGGGGTAGGGGAGTTTTGATTGACGATTGACGATTACATGACTGACGATTGTTGATGGGGTGGGGCATCGGGAGGGCAAAATCGCCAGTCTGACAAATCCAAAATCATCCATCACATCAAAATTCAACAATCATGTAATCGTCAATCGTCAATCAAAAACCAGACTTTTCAAAATTAAAACCGACACTTCAAAATGTACCTGATCGGCTACGACATCGGCAGTTCCTCCATCAAAGCGGCGCTCGTGGAGGCGGAAACGGGGGCGACGCTGGCCGTTGCGCAGTCCCCGGCGACGGAGATGAGCATGGCCGCCGTGCAGCCCGGCTGGGCAGAGCAGCACCCCGACACCTGGTGGGAAAACGTGTGCCTCGCCACTCGCCAACTGCTGAAAAACTGCCTCGTTTCGCCAGCGGAAATCGGTGGCATCGGCATCAGCTACCAGATGCACGGCCTCGTGGTGGTCGATGAAAACCTGCGCCCGCTGCGCCCTGCCATCATCTGGTGCGACAGCCGGGCGGTGGACATCGGCCACCGGGCCTTCGATGAAATCGGCCACGAGGCTTGCCTCTCGCACCTGCTCAATTCGCCCGGAAACTTCACCGCCTCGAAGCTGAGGTGGGTGAAGGAAAACGAGCCGGAAATTTACCGCCGCATCCACAAATTCATGCTGCCCGGCGACTACATCGCCCTGCGACTGACCGGCGAGGCCATGACCACGCCGAGCGGCCTGAGCGAGGGCATCCTCTGGGATTTTTTAAAAAACGATGTGTCCGGCACCGTGCTGGATTATTTTGGTTTCGATAAAAAACTCGTCCCACACGTCACCTCCACGTTTTCGTTGCAGGGCAAACTGACCCCCGAAGCCGCTGCCGCCACCGGCCTGTCGGCAGGCACCCCGGTGGCCTACCGTGCCGGCGACCAGCCCAACAACGCCCTGAGCCTCAACGTGTTGCAACCTGGTGAAGTGGCTGCCACTGGCGGCACTTCCGGTGTCGTTTATGGAGTCGTTGACCGCCCGACGTATGATTTACAGTCGAGGGTAAACAGTTTTTGCCATGTCAATCACCAATCAACTGTAGCCGTTCATCCCTCATCCCTCATCCCTCATCCCTCTCAAAGAATCGGCATCCTCCTGTGCATCAACGGCGCTGGCAGCCTGTACCGCTGGCTTCGCCAAACGGTTGGGCAAGGCAGCATCAGCTACCCGGACATGGAGCGGCTGGCGGCATCCGTGCCAGTGGGTGCGGACGTGCTGCGCATCCTGCCCTTCGGCAACGGGGCGGAGCGGATGCTCGGCAACCTCGACCCCGGCGCACAAGTACACAACCTGCAGCTGAACCGCCACACGGCGGCGCATCTGTACCGGGCGGGGCTGGAGGGCATCGCCTTTTCGTTCGTGTACGGCGTTCGGATTTTGAAGGAAATGGGCCTCGACATCTCGGTGATGCGGGTCGGCAACGACAACCTGTTCCAGTCCGCCGTTTTCTCCAAAACCATCGCTACCTTGCTCGGCTGTTCGATTGACGTGGTGGAAACGACCGGGGCCGTGGGCGCTGCGAAGGCGGCGGGGGTGGCGACGGGCATATACCCCAGCATCGAGGCGGCGATGGCGAATGTGCGGGTGACGGGAAGGTACGAGCCGGAGGCGGGTGGGGTGGGGGAGTACCGGGCGGCGTATGGAGCTTGGGAGGGGGATTTGGCGAAATGCTTGGGCGCGTAAGGGAAAAACGGCTGAAAATTAGTAGTTTTGCCTTCAAATTTTGACAAAAATGTTATTTAAAATCAATCATATAGCCGCTATCGAACAAGCAGAAGTGCTGCTTGATGGGCTTACCGTCATCGGTGGCGAAAACGACACGGGGAAGAGCACGGTGGGGAAGCTGTTGTTTGCGATTGTGAAGGGGATTGCGAGGTATGAGCAGGATTTAAATGAATCTAAAGATAAAGAAATAAGGAGGAAGGTGCAAGAAATTTATTTTGCTCTTAGAAGGTATCCGCCCTCTTCTAAAATGATGGAGGAATTTTCTCCGAATAGATTTAACGCTGAACTGAGACAGGCTCTTGGGCAAAGTAACCCTGCACAGATTACTCTATTTGAAGATGATAGTAATACTGTTGAACAATTAATTCAAAAGAAAATAGATTGGGTCAACACAAAATTTAAGGGATCAGAA
This sequence comes from Bacteroidota bacterium, assembly GCA_016234735.1. Classification (GTDB taxonomy): domain Bacteria; phylum Bacteroidota; class Bacteroidia; order Chitinophagales; family Saprospiraceae; genus UBA6168. Next base: position 19,917 of record JACRAN010000228.1, read on the forward strand.
CGTAATGTATTGGATGGTCAAAAAGTGGTTTTAAAATTAGAAGAATTAAGGGGAATTGCTTTGCAAGAGGATGACCAAAATTCAATAATTAAAAGAGCTTTGCAAAAGGCTTTTAACTCGGTTTTTTATGCCGAACTTTCTCCAAAACAACAACCAAATACAGTTTCTGAAATCTCTCTATCGGAAGGCGATAATCCAATATTTGACCTTAAAATAAAAAATGACAAAATAGAAGATTTTGACCTTCAAGACTTGCTCTACTTTGAGGATGTCACTTTCGTGGAAACACCGATTATCCTCCAATTGTATGAGGTAATTCACAATTCAAGTACGCTTTTGGAAATAGACAGTGAGGATAAATCTGAGCGCCTTGCTGGATTATCCCGTTCCAAAGTATCCTTACATTGGAAAGATTTAATCGATAAGCTGGAATATGCCAGATACATAAGCGATGGAAACATTCTTAAGCCAGATGTTTTAAAAAAAATCAACGACATCCTTCACGGTGAGTTCACCTTCGAGAAAGACCAACGGGACTTCGTCTTCAACAAGCGCCAAAACGGCCAAGGCAAGAAAATCCAAGTCCGCTCCGTCAATACCGCCTCCGGCATCAAGTCGTTTGGCATCATACAGTTGCTGCTCCAGGCTGGCTTTGTGGACAACCGCAGCCTGCTCATCCTCGACGAACCAGAGACGCACCTGCACCCTAAATGGCAGATTGAGTATGCCCGCCTCTTGGTGGAGTTGGTCAAGAACGACATCCGGGTCATGGTTACTTCCCACAGCCCCTACCTGATTCAGGCGCTGAAAGTGTTCAGCGACAAGGAAGGGATTGCCGAGAACACCCATTTTCACCTCGCTTCCAGAAAAGAAAAATCGCCCGGCTGTGTGATTGAAAACGTAACGGACGACTTGAACCGTCTCTTCCAAAAACTCTCCGAACCCTTGCAAGACCTCGTATGGCAGTAGAACCCTTCCTCGAAAAATTCTTGAGAATAGGCGTACAAAACGGCCATTTCGAATTGAGCACCATAGGAAGCGTGGACAAATCTTGCTGTACGGCTGCCGCTACGGAAATCATTGATTTTGATAGGTTGAAGGGAAAATTGGTGCGGGAGAAGGGTCTGCAAACACTGAAGTCTTGCGATGGCTTGAAAATCTTGCCCGCCAGCGGGCGCATTGATTTTGTGGAAATGAAAGGGGTCAGGAAGATGCTCCAATTCACCAAGAACCACTCGAAACCAGCAGAACTGCACCAAGAAATAAGCGATAGGTTCGACAGCTTCAACTTCTTGGGAAAAATCAGGGACAGTTGGACATTGTTGACCTTGGTGGCAAGCCTGAAAGAATTCCTTGTAGAAGGCGGCACGAGAAATGAGCTGTTTGAAGCGAGGAAGCACCTCGTCATACTTACCGACATAGACCCCAATGAAAATGCAGTCGAGCTAATTGCCCTCAACCTACAATACCTCGCCACTTTTTCCACGCCCATTGAGCGCCAAATTTCCAAGTTGTTTGCGAATGCGCTTGATGCCATTCCCGAAGGATTGTTCCTCAATTTTCAAAAGCCCATCCTTAAAAACTGCAACGACGTTGATGCCTATTATGCCAGCGTATCGGCATGAGGTTTTATTCTAAAATATTGACAATCAACTAATTATGGCAAATAAAAAAGCAAGTAAAACCACAGCCCCCACCATCACCCTCGGCAAAAAAGAATACTTCAAAGGCATCGGTAAAATCCAATTTGAAGGCCCGGAATCCAACAACCCGCTGTCCTTCCACTGGTATGACGAGGGGCGCATCGTGCGCGGAAAAACGATGAAGGAGCACCTCCGCTTCGCCGTGGCCTGGTGGCATACGCTCTGCGGCACCGGCGGCGACCCCTTCGGGCCGGGTACGAAGGCGTTCCCCTGGCTCAAGGCAAAAGACCCGATGGAACAGGCGCGTGACAAGATGAATGCCGGCTTCGAGTTCATCACCAAGATGGGCATCCCGTACTACTGCTTCCACGACTACGACCTGGTGGCCGAGGGCGAAACATTGAAGGAAAGCGAAAAACGGCTGGAAAAAATCACAGACTACGCCGCCGAAAAGCAAAAAGAGTCCGGCGTGAAGCTGCTCTGGGGCACGGCCAATTTGTTCAGCCATCCCCGCTACATGAACGGTGCTGCCACGAACCCCGACTTCGAGGTGGTGGCCTGGGCCGGGGCGCAGGTGAAAAACGCCCTTGATGCCACCATCAAATTGGGCGGCGAAAACTACGTTTTCTGGGGCGGCCGGGAAGGCTACATGTCGCTGCTGAACACGGACATGAAGCGCGAACTCGACCACTTGGCGCAGTTCCTCCACCTGGCGAAGGGCTACGCCCGCAAGCAGGGTTTCAAAGGCAATTTTTTCATCGAACCCAAGCCGATGGAGCCGAGCAAACACCAGTACGACTTCGATGCGGCCACCTGCCTCAACTTCCTGCGGGAATACGGCCTGATGGACGATTTCAAGCTCAACATCGAGGTGAACCACGCCACGCTGGCGCAGCACACGTTCCAGCACGAGCTACAGGTGGCGGCCAACGCCGGGATGCTCGGCAGCATGGATGCCAACCGCGGCGACTACCAGAACGGCTGGGACACCGACCAGTTCCCGAACAACGCGCCGGAACTGACGGAGGCCATGCTCGTCGTCCTCGAAAGTGGCGGACTGCAAGGCGGCGGCATCAACTTCGATGCGAAAACCCGCCGCAACTCGACCGACCTGGCCGATATTTTTTACGCGCACATCGGCGGCATGGACACCTTCGCACGGGCACTGTTGGCAGCGGACGGGATTTTGGAAAAATCAAACTACCGCAAGCTGCGCAAGGAGCGCTACGCTTCCTTCGACAAGGGCGACGGGAAGGGTTTTGAAAAAGGAAAACTCAGCCTGAAAGACCTGGCGAAAATCGCTGCCAAAAACGGCGAACCGCAGCAGCGGAGCGGCAGGCAGGAGTTGTTCGAGAACATCGTAAACCGATACGTCTGAAATTTTTTAAAACAAAAATCAAAACGCAAGATGGAAAACAAATTCGCACTGCTTGCCGGCTTTGCACTCTGCCTGCTTTTTGCCCACTGCAAAAACGGCCCGACGCCTGCCTCCGATGCTGCCACGACGGCAGTTACGCCATTTGAAAAATTAGAGGGCTACTGGGTCAATGACGACTGGTGGAAGGAATTGCAAAGCAGTAAATCGCCGCTCAAAGCCTCCAAAAAATCGGGCATCGCCGCTGCCATTATCCGGCCGGACGGCAGCCGATGGATTGCCGACATGAGCTTCGGCTGGCACGAAGGCGGCCAGTACGCGCTGCGCGAGCGGGAAGGCAAACTTTCACTGTACAACCCACAGGATGCCAACGTCCAGCCGATAGCGCTGGAGATGCAGCACGACGGGTACATCCGGCTCGATTCGTTCCCGATGGTACGGCTGGGCGACGGTTTGACCGGCTTCAACGTCATCGCTTCGACGATACTCGGCGGCGCGTACGAATGGATGGGGAAGCAGGTGGCGTTCAACCCGAACGGCACCGTCGTCGGGCTGGACGACTACTACCGCTACGAATTGGCGCTGGACTACATGGCGGACGAACTCGGCGCCGACCAACTCATGCTGTCGAAGGAAGGCAAGACCCCTGATATTTATGCTTTCAAAATCGATGGAAACCGGCTGGTGGTTTCTTCTCAGGAGGACATGGGCAGCAAGGATGCTTTTCAGTACAAGGTCGGCAAAGTGAAGTACGAACTGGAGAAGCAATAATGGCAGGGGCAACCCCTTGCGGTCGCCCACGAGGGTTGTGCTATCATCTGCATCACGGTGAAGCCCGTTCACGGCTGGGCACCGTGATTGGGGTTTTTGGCGTATTTCAACGGGTAAATTTTTGCGGCCATAATCGGATTTATGTTGAATAAAAAACACTCCCCCAAAACCGGAGGAGTGCCCGACAAAAAGTTCAACTATCTTATCTGTCCCTAAAAAGTATAAATTCCCGCCAGAAGCACACTGGTCGAAGTGCTGCTGTTTTCGTCGCCCGCCGAGGTAAAAATCCCCTCCGAAGCCTTCTCGAACCGCACCTCCGGGATGACCGTGAGGTTGCCGGACTTCAGGTTCAGGGACAGCGTGGCGGCCAGTACGCTGCCGCCGCCGTCAAACCCGCCGAACACGTTCAAACCTTTGCTGTCGCTGAAATATTCGGTGCGCAGCGTCAGGGCCAGCCAGTCCGAAGGGTCGGCGTTCAGGTACAGCGCCGTGCCCCACCAGTTGTTCATGTCGCCAAAATCGTCTTCGGCCTCCTCGAACTGGTAGCTTGCCACGGTGCCGTTCAGCCCGATGCTGAATTTTTCGGCGACGGCTGCTGTCAGCACCAGGTCAAGCTGGCCGACCCGTGTGCTGTCGTTGGGTTTGCCGCCGTGGTAGTTCAGCCAGGCTTTCGCTTTTTCGTTGGCGCTGGTGGTGCTCAACTGTCCGATGAGATACTTTTTGCCAGAGGCAATCGATTTCAGGTCGGAAGGATTGGCCACGCCCAGCATGATGCCCGTGCGGCCAAATGTTTTCTCCGCCTTGATGCCGGTGTGGGCAAACGGGCCGTAGCTGAACATGTACGACATGCTGTAATTGCGGTTCAGGTAAGCGTCCACCAGTTCGTAGCCACAGTGCGTGGCCCAGCTTCCGGCGGTGATTTTCACTCCGTTTTTGAACGAGTACGACAGGTACAACTGCTTGATGGCGAACCGGGTACGGTCATCGGCGTAGGAGAACTCCTCGGCCCGTTTGCCAAAGCCGAGGTCGGCGACCATGCCCACGTTGCCGAGGTGGTGCTCCGCCTTGAAGGAGGCCATGCCCAGTTCGAAGGAGTTGTGGGAGTTGGTGAAACTGGTGCGGTTGTTCCCGGCGGTTTTGGCGAAATCGTAGCGGTAGTAAACGTCGGCGGAGCAGGTAAAAATGGCCGGGTTTGGTTCGGAAGCTGAGGTGTCGGTGGAAGGTGTGGCTGCGTCCTGCGCAGCGGCGGAGACCAACAGGCAAAGCAAGGCCAGACCTGTTGCAAGGATTTTTTGTAACATTGCCGTAATTTTATTGAAAGATGAAATTTGGTACGGCCTCAGGCTTTGCCACAAGCCCGGATGAAGGCCGTACCTTTTTTGAAATTTGAAATTGGGTATTTGGAATTAGGTATTAGGGTCTTGCGTCAATCCCCACCCAATACCTAATTCCAAATACCTACTCTATCAGCGGCATTTCTGCCATCTTGCCGTTTGTCTGCGGCACCAGCAGCGTACCCTGCACGTACTTCTCGTTGTGCTGGGTAGCGTCCAGCCCGATTTCCTCCTCCAGCGAACTTACCCGCATCGGCTCAATGATATTGATGAGTTTGAAAATGAAGAAAGAAACCACGCCACTGTAAACCACGGCAGCCAGCAGCCCTTTCACCTGGGTGAAAAAGAAACCCGCACCGCCGTAAATCAGGCCATCGGCACCGGCGCTGTTCACTGTTTTGCTGGCGAAAATGCCGGTGAGCAACATGCCCACCATGCCGCCGATGCCGTGGCAGGGGAACACGTCCAGTGTGTCGTCCAGCGTGGATTTTGATTTGTAGTAAACCGCCATGTTGGAGATGATGGCGGCGACGGCTCCGATGAAGATGCTCTGCGGAATTGGCACCAGACCCGCCCCCGGCGTTATCGCCACCAAACCCACCACCGCACCGATGCAGAAGCCAAGCACGGAAGGTTTTTTGCCCTTCACCACATCGAAAAACATCCACGACAAACCGGCGGCAGCCGCTGCGGTGTTCGTGGTGGCGAAGGCGGACACCGCCAGGGCATTGGCACCGAGCGCCGAACCGGCGTTGAAGCCGAACCAGCCGAACCACAGCAGCCCCGTGCCGATGAGCACGTAGGGAATGTTGGCGGGCGGTATTTCGCGGTTGTCGAGGTGGGCCTGGCGGCGCTTGAGCACGAGTGCGCCCATGAGCGCTGCGCAACCAGCGGAGATATGTACCACCGTGCCGCCTGCGAAGTCGAGCACCCCTAATTTAAACAGGAACCCGTCCGGGTGCCAGGTCCAGTGCGCCAGCGGTGCATACACGAGCAGGCTGAACAGCGCCGTGAAAAGAATGTAGGACGTGAAGCGGATGCGCTCTGCCACTGCTCCCACCACCAGCCCCGGCGTGATGATGGCGAACATCAATTGAAAAAGGGCAAACAGGGATTTGGGAATGGTCGGCGCAAGGCTCCACGGTTCGCCGGAGTTGACCCCTTTGAAAAACAGGAACGTCGTCGGGTCGCCAATCAAGCCGCCGATGCTGTCCCCGAAAGCGAGGCTGAACCCCACCACAACCCAGAGCACACTGACGATACCGGTCGCCACCACGCTTTTTATCATGGTGGAAATCACGTTTTTACGATGCACCATGCCGCCGTAAAAAAACGCCAGCCCTGGTGTCATCAAAAACACCAACGCCGTCGCCACCAGTATCCATGTGGTATCTGCGGCGCTGTACTTGCCGCCGTCATCGAAATTGGGCACAGCAGGAACGAAAATAGATGCAATGGCTAACAGGGCGAGCAAAACAAAAGGCACGGCCTGTTTGGTTGTCAATTTTTTCATAAGGCACATTCAAAAATTAGTCAAAAAAATGACCCTCCCCATCGTGAAGCACGGATGAAGTGCGGGCTGATTCGTCGTTAATCCTTTGGCTGTGTTTGTGTTAGGCAGGTGCCGGTTATTGGGAATTGTTTTTCAAAACACACGGACACCGAGGTGGTGATATTTGGAAAGGAATAATGCAAAGGTAATCCGGCAGGCAGGCTTTCGCTACCCTTCCTCCAAGTGAGGCGAGCGAAATAAGGAGGTTAAATGATATTCCACACATGATTTGACTTTTTGCTTAACCATCTTTTTTAAAACCCAAAAAACGCCAAACAATGTTCCGATTAAAAAAAGCCAGTTTTGAAAATAATCAGCAAAAATTGTATTTAGGTTTCATTCTTTTCAAAAAAAATGTGGCCAAATTTCAAACCTTCAAATGTTTTCGCAATTTTTTTAAAATTTTAAACCCAATCTGTTGCATTATCTTTTCACTCCCCATACATTTGTGCCTTCAATGACGACGATTTCCAAATATCACTTCGCTTCTCCGTGCCCGGGCAACCCGGCAGCGGCTCCTCGTCGTGCGTTCCGTCCGCGCCCGTAAGGGCAAATCAATTACATATCACCACCACGGGTGGGGATTCCTTTCCCACCAAGCCTTTCCAGGTAAGCAACAAGTTTTTTATTCGGTTGATGAAGGTCGATAAGGTTGATTTGACCACAGCGATAAACCTTATGAACTTCATCAACCCCAAATAAAGCTCGAAAATGAACCCTCAAGTCCATATCTCCGCAGAGTCCCACGCTGGCTATGCGGAAGAAATCTGCTCCCTGCTCGAAGTCTCGGCCCAGCAACGGGGCACCGGTATCGCCCGCCGGTCGCCCGACTACATCCGGCGGAAAATACAGACCGGCAACGCCATCGTCGCCCTAACGGACGAGGGTAAACTCGCCGGGTTCTGCTACATCGAAATCTGGGGCCATGGCAAGTACGTCGCTAATTCCGGTCTCGTCGTGGCGCACGAGTTCCGGCAAAACGGGCTGGCCAAGACCATCAAGCGCCAAGCCTTCGACCTCGCACGGGACAAATACCCGGCGGCCCGCGTCTTCGGCATCACCACCAGCCTGGCCGTGATGAAAATCAACTCCGAACTCGGCTACAAGCCCGTCACCTTCTCCGAACTCACACAGGACGACGACTTTTGGCTGGGCTGCCAAAGCTGCCCCAACCACGACATCCTCCAGCGCTGCGGCCACAAGATGTGCCTCTGCACGGGCATGTTGGCGCCCAGCAAACTGGAAGAACTGGAAGCTGCGCA
>JACRAN010000226.1 GCA_016234735.1 Bacteroidota bacterium
GGGGTTGGGGTCTGGGGCTTTGGGTTTGGGGTATGGGGTATTGGGGATTGGGGATTGGGGATTGGGGGAGAAACGGGGCAGCAGAAACGCCCGCTCATGGTCGTTGTCGCCGGAGAGCAGGAAAGTTTTGCCCCATTTTTTAAAGTAATCCACCACGGGCCAGGCGGCGGGGCGGTAGCGGTTGCGAAGCTGGAAACCGCTTTTGACCTGCCCGTTGATTTCAACAAAAACGGTGGCATCTGGCGTTGTTGTTTCGCAGTTTACGAATGTTTTCGACCCGATTTTCAGCCGCTGGCCCGCCACCGTGCCTTCGATGCCTTTGCCTGTAGTTTCTTGAAAATCAGCCACTTCCAATTGATTTCCTGACTCGAAATTCCCAATTCCCAATTCCCAATTCCCAATTGCAATTTGCCGACTGAGTGGGTGCGAGGAGCGGCTTGCCAATGCTTTTGCCCATGCCATTTCCGCCTCGGTGAGCGGCTCGCCAACGTATTCCAGGCCGCTCTCACCAGCCTCGGTGAGCGTGCCGGTTTTATCAAAAACGACCGCCGTAACGTTGCGCAGCGCCTCCACCACGTTGGTATTTTTCAGGTAAAAACCACGCCGGGCAAGGATGCGCACGGTGTTGCCGAGCGTGAACGGCACGTTGAGCGCCGCAGCGCAGGGGCAGGCGATGATGAGCACTGCCGTGAAGGCGTTGAAGGCGATGCGAACGTCACGAGGCAGCCAGTACGCCAGCGTGAGGAACGCCACCGCCAGGATGATGATGGTGAAATAGCGGCTGACCCGGTTGGCCAAACGGCTGGTGCCCATGAGTTTTTCCCGCTTGAAGGCATCGTCGTTCCAAAGCTGGGTGAGGTAGCCCTGGTTGACTTTTTTGGTGAGCAGCAGTTCGATGGCATCGCCGAGGTGCCGCCCGCCAGCGTAGATTTTTTCGCCCGCCTGTCGCTCCACTGGCTCCGCTTCGCCGGTGACGAAACTGTAATCGAGCTTCGCCAGGCCTTTTTTCAGAATGCCGTCGGCAGGCACGAGTTCGCCGTTGCGGATGAGGAGGCGGTTGCCGGGTTCGAGTTTGTTGATGGAGATGCTTTCTTCATTGCCTCCGGGTTGCAGCCTTGTCGCAGCGACCGGAAAGTACGACTTGTAATCCCGGTCGAACGAGATGCGGTGGTAGGTCATCCGCTGGAACCACTTGCCCACCAGCAGAAAAAACACCAGCCCGGCGAGGCTGTCCATGTAGCCTGCGCCGGTGTCCGTCACGATTTCGAAGGCACTGCGGGCGTACAGCACCACGATGCCCAGCGCCAGTGGCACGTCGATGCTCAACTGCCGGGTGCGCAGCGTGTGCCAGGCCCCGGTGAGGTAGTCCCGGCCGCTGTAAAATGCCACGGGCGTGGCAAGGACGAGGTTGAGCCAGCCAAACCACTGCCGGAAACTGAGTTCTTCCACCGCCAGCCCCAGGTATTCGGGGAAACTGAGCAGCATGATGTTGCCGAAGGCAAACCCTGCCACGCCCAATTGGTAAATCAGGCGGCGGTCCACCGGCTTGCGGGTGCTGTTTTCCAGTGAGCCGAGGTTGAGGTCGGGGGCGTAGCCGATGCTGGCGAGCAACTCGACCACTTTTCGCAGCGAGGTGGCCTCGTTGGAGAAGGTGACGTAGGCTTCCCGTTTCAGGAAATTGACCTTCGAGGAGCGGATGGCGGGCGAAATTTTGTGCAGGTTTTCGAGCAGCCAGATGCAGGAAGCGCAGTGGATTTGAGGCAAATGCAGGGTCAACCTGGTTGACTTTCCGTCGGTGAAATCCACCACTTTTTCGGCGGCTTCGGGGTCGTCGAGCCAGGCGTACTGCTGCTCCCGCCGTCCTTTCAGGCTGATGCCTGCATTTCTTTCGATGCTGTAAAACTGCGTCAGGTCGCTGGTGTGGAGGATTTCGTACACGGTTTTGCAGCCCTCGCAGCAGAAGTTTTTTTCGTTGAAAAAAATGCGCTCGTCGCGGCAATCATCACCGCAGTGGCTGCACGTCGTACTGGTCGCCGTGAGCGTCATTTTTTCTTCCAATGTGGCGGTGAAGGTCATGGCTGCAATGGTTGATATTTAGGTTGATGGAGTTGATAAAAAGTTGATTGTCAAACAACTACCTCAAAGAATGATAACCTCCTCCTTGAAAAACGCCTTGCCGTCGCCCTGCCAGTCCACTTTGACCGTCCAGCGACCGGGGGTGAGTGTGCCCGAAGGCACGAGTTGCTCGCCCTGTCCGTCCGGGGCGATTTTCAAGGTAAAATCTTTGGACTTGTCATCGGCCCGGTAGAACAGGATTTCGCCTTCCAACCGGCTGAATTCTTTGGGGAAAGCCAGTTGGACATTCTCACCTGTTTTGCTGATAGTCAAGTCGTTAGTCAAGTTCCGGCTGTTCGTCAACTTGTCGTATTGCGACTGGTACGCCAGGTCTTTGGCGTAGTAATCGTCCACCACCAGCGCATGGTCGAAGCTCCTGGATTTGATGACGAAGCCGACCATCGTAGCGGCGAAAACGGTGTAGATAATGGCGATGGAAGTGCCCCAGTTGAGTTTCATGTTTAAGGATTGAAGGACGGAAGGATTGAAGGACGGAAGGATTGAAGGAAATGAGGGATTCTTCAATCCTCCAATCCTTCCGTCCTTCAATCCTTTTTATTTCACCGGCCCCAGAAAATTCGTCGTGGCCTCGTCCACTTTTTTACCCTTCGACCAGACCTCGATGAAGATTTTCGTTTTCCGGCCATCTAATTGATTTTCAGGCATTTCAACGAAAAAAACGCCCTTGAGCAAGCCTTGTTTCGGCACGTTGGTGGCGTGCTCGCCCACTAATTTGATGCGGCCATCGCCGGGGCGCAGACGGAACTCGATGCCGTCGATGTCCTTCCCGGTTTTGTTGATGACCTCATAATTGTAGAGGTTGCTCAGGTGCGTATCGTCCACCCGTTGAAACAACTGCCCCGGCGTACGGAGGATGACGGTCTCGACCTCCGAACGGGTGGCAAACAGGAACACTTGCACCGCAATCAGCACCGCCAGCACCGCCGAGTAGGCCCAGACACGGGCGGTGAAAATCTTGCGCTTGCCTTCCCTGATACCCTTGTCGCTGTCGTATCGGATGAGGCCCTTGGGCCGGTTGACTTTTTCCATCACGCCGTCGCAGGCATCCATGCAGGCGGTGCAGTTGACGCACTCCAACTGGGTACCGTTGCGGATGTCGATGCCCGTCGGGCAAACCTGCACGCAGAGTTTGCAGTCGATGCAGTCGCCGGGATTGGCTGCTGGCGATTGGCTGTTGGCGATTGGCTGTTGGTCAGCTAACGGCAAATGGCCAACAGCCAATGGCATTTTTTGGATTCTCCCCCTCGGCTCCCCCCGCACGTAGTCGTAGTGTACCACGATGCTGTCCGGCACGAGCAGCACGCTCTGGAGGCGACCGTAGGGGCAGACCACCACGCACACCTGCTCCCGCATGTAGGCAAATACAAAAAAGAAAATCCCGGCAAAAATCAGCATTGCCATGAACCCGCCGAGGTGTTGCCCGATGGGGTCGGTGGCAATTTTTTCCACTGCTTCCACTCCGATGATGTACGACAGGAACGTGTTGGCGATGAGCAGCGCAATGGTATAAAAAATGGCGTATTTGCTGGCCCGTTTGATAATTTTACCGCTCGTCCAGGGAGCGGCGGCGAGCTTGCGCTGTTGGCTGGCATCGCCGTCAATCCAGTATTCGATTTTTCGGAAAACCATTTCCATAAAAATCGTCTGGGGGCAAACCCAACCGCAGAACAGCCGCCCGAACACCACCGTGAACAGGACGATGAACACCATGAACGTCACCATCGCCAGGGCGAACAGGTGCAGGTCTTGCGGGGTGAAAACGATGCTGAAAATGATGAACTTCCGCTCCAGGATGTTGAAGAGAAGGAGCGGCTCGCCGTTCACTTTGATGAAGGGCATCCCGAACAGGAGCGCCAGCATAACCACGCTCGCCAAGTTGCGGGCGCTGTAGAACCAGCCGGAGGGTTTTTTAGGATAAAGCCAGACCCGCTTGCCCTTTTTGTCCACCGTGGCCAAGTGGTCGCGGTACTCCTCAGCGTCCTGGTATATTTCATCAATTTCGTTCATCTTCAATGCTTATGCCTGCCACTAATTCGACTTTAAGGAGTCGGGAGCAACCCCCGCCTGGGTACTGTCTTGTACTACTTCAGCAGCAGCCGGGTCGTACAACGTACCCTGCGGGGCCTTCGGGTTGGGCGGGTTCGTACCCTTCAACGTCAGGATGTAGCTCGCCACCCGCTGCATGTCACCCGATCGCAGTTGGTCGCTCCAGGAAATCATGCCCTTTTCCGGTACCCCGTTTTTGATGGTTTTGAACATATTTTGAATGCCGCCACCGTGGATCCAGTAGTCGTCCGTCATGTTCGGGCCAATGCCACCCTCCCCAAGCTGGCCGTGGCAGGAGACGCAGTTGGCGGTGAAAATGGATTTGCCCAGCGACAAATCCTGCTCATCGGTGAGGGCGGTCACGTTGGTTTCGTCCACCTTGTCGGCCTGTGTGGCGAGGTAGGCAGAAACCTCGGCTTTGGCTACCTCCATTTGCGTTTCGTATTCCTGTTGCGAGGAAGGCCCGATGTCGCTCAAGTGAAAAGCGAAGAGGTAAATGACCGCGAAAACGATGCTGAGGTAGAACATGCCCAACCACCAGGGCGGCAGCTTGTTGTCCAACTCCCGGATGCCGTCGTAGTTGTGCCCCAGGTCGATGTCGGCCTCCTGCTCGATGGGCACCCGCTTCGTCATGGACTTGCTGAAACGGCTCCACCAGCTTTCCTGCGGGGCGCGGTAGGCTGCCACTACTTCTTCGATGCCCTTCTCCCGGAGCATCTGTATCTCTTGCATTTTCACCACTGCCAGAAACAGGCGGGTGATGGCCAGGAACGCTGCCGCAATGACGATGGCCGCACCCAAAATGGTCAGGGAGCCGAAAGCGTTTTTCCAAAAATCAGGGTCAACTGCCTTGGCAGGGGCAGCATCCTGCGCCCAAGTCAGCATCGGGGCAATCGCAGCGATGGCAAAAAACATGGGCCGTAAGAATTTATTTTTCATAAAACGTTGGTTTTGAATAAGTTGAGATAGATGAGGTGACACCTTTTCCCTCACCAGGTGATGCTAATTTGCACGGTGCTGCAATGGGAAAAGATGTCACCTCATGCAGCACCAACTTTGAATCAATCGTCCAGCGGCAGTCTGGATATTTTCTCCACGAAGTCTTTTTTCCTCGTTAAAATCCAGACAGTACTGAACAGGAAAACTGCGAAAAACAACACCAGCGCTGTCACCGCCAGCCAGTTGATATCGCCTGCATTTTGAAGGATGTACTTGAACATTTGAGTGATGAGTTTTGAGTTATTGAGTCAGTGAGTTTTGAGTTGGAGCGGTTTACTCACTAACTCAAAACTCACTGACTCGTAACTATTTCGTCGGTTGCGCCTGCACGGTGATATCCACCCCCAGCCGTTGCAGGTAGGCGATGATGGCTACTATTTCTTTGTTTTCAACGCCCTCCTGCTCCACGCCCTCCGATTTCAAAGACTTGGCGATGCGCTGCGCCTGGGCAGCCAAATCCTCGTTGGCGATGTCCTCGTAACCCTCCTCGTAGGGGGTGCCGAGTTGGCGCAGCACTTTGATTTTGGCAGCGGTGGTGGAGGTGTTGAGGTCATTTTCCGCCAACCAGGGGTAGGTAGGCATGATGCTCCCCGGCGAAATGCTCCGCGGGTCAATCAGGTGGTTGTAGTGCCAACTGTCCGATTTTTTCAGCTTCCCAACGCCTTCCCGTGCGAGGTCGGGGCCGGTGCGCTTGCTGCCCCAGAGGAACGGGCGGTCGTAGATGAACTCGCCGCTCTTGGAGTATTCGCCGTAGCGCTCCGTCTCGAAGCGGAAGGGGCGCACCATCTGTGAGTGGCAACCCACGCAGCCTTCCCGCACGTAGAGGTCCCGTCCCTGCAATTCGAGCGGGGTGTAGGGTTTTACACTCTCGATTTTCGGCACGTTGTCGTCCACCCACCACATCGGGAACATTTCGACCATGCCGCCAATCAGTATCAGCACCAGGCTTACGACCAGCATTTGCATGGGGCGCCGCTCAATCCAGCGATGCCAGTGTACCTTGCCGGTGGGGACATGATGGGCCGCCGCCAGGGCAGGCGCTTCCGCCAATTCATTGGCTATCAGCTTGCCGCTGGCCGTTGTTTTCAGCAGGTTGTAAATGCCGACCACCACACCCGTGATGAACAGCATACCCCCGATGATACGGATGCCGTACATGGGCACGATTTGGGTCACCGTTTCCAGGAAGTTCGGGTACACGAGGAACCCATCGGGCGTGAAGGCCCGCCACATCAGGTTTTGCACCAGCGAAGCCCAGTAGAGCGGGATGGCGTAAAAAATGATGCCCAGCGTACCCAGCCAGAAGTGCGTGTTGGCCAATTTTACGGAGTACAATTTGGTGTCAAAAATGCGTGGCAGCAGCCAGTAGAGAATACCGAAAGTGAGCATCCCGTTCCAGCCCAGTGCCCCGATGTGTACGTGCGCAATCGTCCAGTCGGAGTAGTGCGTGATGGCGTTGAACGACTTGATGGACATCATCGGCCCCTCAAAAGTGCTCATACCGTAGGCCGTCACGGCCACCACCATAAATTTGAGGACGGGGTCTTGCCGCACCCGGTCCCACGCACCCCGGAGGGTGAGCAGGCCGTTGAGCATACCGCCCCACGATGGGGCGATGAGCATCAGCGAGAACACCATGCCCAGCGACTGCGCCCAGTCGGGCAGCGAGGTGTAGAGCAAGTGGTGCGGCCCCGCCCAGATGTAGATGAAGATGAGCGCCCAGAAATGCACGATGGACAGCCGATAGCTGTACACCGGGCGGTTGGCCGCCTTCGGCAAAAAGTAGTACATCAGGCCGAGGTAGGGCGTGGTGAGGAAGAATGCCACCGCATTGTGGCCATACCACCACTGCACCAGTGCCTCCTGCACCCCGGCGAACATGCCGTAGCTGTGCAGGCCGGAGGTCGGGATTTCGAGGTTGCGCACGATGTGCAACACAGCCACCGTCACCCAGGTGGCGATGAAAAACCAGATGGCCACGTACAGGTGTTCTTCCCGCCGCTTGAGGATGGTACCAAACATGTTGATACCGAAAACCACCCACACCAGTGTGATGGCGATGTCAATCGGCCAGGTCAACTCGGCGTATTCGCCACTGGTGGTGAAGCCGAGGGGCAGGGTCAGCGCCGCACTCACGATGATGAGCTGCCAGGCCCAGAAGTGCAGGTTGATCAACAGGTCGCTGAACATGCGGGCCTTCAGCAGCCGCTTAAGCGAGTAGTACACACCCATGAAGATGCCATTGCCCACGAACGCGA
>JACRAN010000024.1 GCA_016234735.1 Bacteroidota bacterium
GAATACAAGACACAGGTCTTTATCAATTACGAAGGCGACTACTTTCGCACGCGCCTGACACACACGCTCGAAGTGGCACAGACGCTGCACAACTACACGCTTTCACCCTCGTTCACTTTCCACGCCAATTCAGTCAAGGTGAAACTCGGCGCAAAACTCGTCTCCAGCGGCGACGAGTTCCTGCCCTTCCCCGATGTGGAAGTGGTGGTGAACCTGACGGGCAACGAACTCGCTTTCTACACGGGTCTCGAAGGCGATTTGCAGAAAAACACGTTCCGTTCCCTCGCCGCGTACAACCCCTACATCCACACCCGCCTGTCGGACGGCACCATCCGCAACACGAAATACTACCATGTTTACGCCGGTATCCGGGGCAACCTCAAGGTGTTCGAGTACACTTTCCAGGCCGGTTACAAACCCACGAACGACCTGGCGCTGTACTACTTCCGGTTCGAGGAGGACCTGATTTCCGACTTCGACGTCCGCTACGACGATGTGAACGTCATCAACCTGAGCGGCTCCGTCAAAGCCACCGTGATGAAAAACCTGACCGTCACCGGCACCCTGAACCAGAATTTCTTCGACACCAACGATGAGTTCCGGGCATGGCACCTGCCTGCGCTCGATGCCAACTTTCAGGCGATTTACACCACTTCCGACAACAAATTGCAGGCAAAAGCGCAGTTGTTCCTCCAAAATGGCGTGTCCGCCAACAAAATCGGCGGTGTCAACCGTTGGGACAACCTCGGTGCGCTCTACGACGTGAGCCTCGGCGGCGAATATTGGTTTGCCAAGCGTTTCGGTGCCTTCCTCGAAGTGAACAACCTGCTGAACAACAAACGGGAGCGCTGGCGCTACTACCCGACCTACGGCCTGAATGTGCTGGGCGGGATTACGGCGAGGTTTTGAAATTGGTTTTGAAAAAAGAGGGCTGATGTAGAAACATCAGCCCTCTTTTTTTTAGACAAAAAACAAGGGTTGCGAAAGCGTCTCCGCCCGGCAACCCTCGTTCGTGTATGGTTAATTATTTGTCTGGATAGTTGTCGTCGATTATTGCGGCGTGAGTTGTTTTGAGAAAGTGATTTGAATTTCATCGTCTCACCTCTCACCTCTCACCTCTCTCACCTCCGCACTTCCACAAACCCGGTGAATTCCTTTTTCTCCCCTTTGATTTCAATGTCTAAAAAGTAGAAGTACGAGCCGTCCGGCAGCGGGGCGTTGCGGTAAACGGCATTCCAGGTGTTCTGGTACGCCTTGCCGCCGAACACCTGTTTGCCCCAGCGATTGTAAACCCGCAGCGTGTTTTTCGGATGATGCTCGATGTTCCGGATGGTGAAGAAATCGTTCACGCCGTCTGCGTTCGGACTGAAACCGTTGAAGATTTCGATGTCCGTGCTGTTGTCGATGACGTTGATGAGCAGGATGGTCGTGTCGCAGTAGCCGAGGTCGTCACAGATGATGATGCAAGCCTCATCGGTGCCGACATCGAGGCCGGAAACCTCCACGCACTCATCGCCGGACGTGGTGACCAATGCGTTGCCGGTGAACGAAATGCAGTCGCTCAGGACGGTTGCAATGTTGCCAGGCAGTTCGTCGAAGGGAATGCAAACCGTGCCGGTGCTGTCAACGGGCACTTCCACGTGCATCGTATCGATGTTCTGCACAGGTTCCAGCATGTTGATGTACAGCGTATCGGCACAGCCCGTCGCCGGGTTGGTGGCGATGAAAACATGCACCTGCCGGTCGTTGTCCACAAAAATGGACGGGTGCGGCACGGTCAGCGTGTTCACCTGCAAGCTCAACGTCGTGATGCTGGCGATATGCGTGATGTTCATGCTGCCGTAAGTCGAACCCGGCGCACCGCCGTAGATGCTGCTCTGGTTGGCATCCAGCACCCAGTTTCCGGCAGGGTCGAGGAGGTTCATTTTGTAAACCAAATCCTCCATGCCGTTGAAATCGAACGTGGGTGCCTGGTTCGAGCCGTAAGTCCACTCGTCGAGGCGGTAGGGCGGAGGCGTGGGCAACATGCCGAAACCGTAGAAGTTCGTCATGCTTCCGCAATCGCCGATGGTGCGGTCGTAGGTATCCCCGTTCATCAGCAAGTCGAACACTGTGATGTCCGGCTCGTCGGTGGGCAGGCAAACTTCGGTCAGCGCTGCCAGCAGTTGGATGTTGAACGTATCGATGTAGAAAATTGCTTCGCCACAAGGAGTTTGTGGATTGCAATCTATTCCCACCGAAATGGCAGGGAAGGTAGTCGTACAGCCTGCATCGTCCGTGATGGTCGGGGTGTAGGTGCCCTGTGAGAGGCTGTCAATCGTGAGGCCGGTAGCGCCGTTGTTCCAGTTGACGGTGTACGGTGCGGTACCGCCGCTGATGGTCAGCGAGATGGAGCCGTCCGGTTCGCAATGTTCCGGCGTAACAGTGGTGTCGATGACCCAGGCCGCCGGGCCGCCGACTACCACCCCGTCCAATTCTACCGTGCAATCCCCCTGCGTCAGCATCAGCGTGTAAGTGCCGGGTACGGCACCCGTCCAGGGGGTCATGCCAACGAAGGTGGTGTTGGCATCAAAAATCTGGTATTGATGCGTGGAAACGGAAACGATGGAGCCGAAATCGCCGGGACAGGTCACGCTGGTGATGGCGATGCTGTCCATCGTGATTTCCGGGTCGATGATTTCACCCAAATCAACGGTGATGGTTTTCACGCAGCCGGTGAAATCCGTGATGCTGATTTCAACCTCACCTTCGTACAGCCCGGTCACGCAAAAATCCGTCGCCACTGCGCCTGGTTGGATGAAACCCTGGCTGGAGATGATAGCATACGGCGGTGAGCCGCCGGTGATTTCCACACAAATTTCACCATCCTCCTGGCCGCAGCCGCTGGCTTGCGTCACCAATGAGTTGGTCGTGATGGCACTGCCGCCGTCGATTGCGAACGGTTCGTAAGTTTTACAACCCGTCAAAATCAAATCCGTGATTTCGAGGACGTAGTAACCTTCGGCAAGGCCGCTGGCCGTCACCGGGTTGCCCGGTGTGCCGAAACCCGGCGTCCCCACGCCCAGCACCGTGTAGCTGAACGAGTTGCCGCTGGCTACCGTGAAAGTCACGCTGCCGTCCGCAGCGCCGCAGTTGCCGGGCGTTGTGCTGTTCACCGTCACATCCGGGCCGGCGGCATTTTGAACAACGAAAGTAGATTCTGCTACGCAACCATCCACCTCGGTGAGGGTGGCGACGTACACGCCGATGGCAAGATTTTGCAGCGGGTTGGCGCTGCCAAGTGCATTGCCGTTGGCATCTTCCCAGGCAAGCGTCGCTCCGGCAGGTACGCCGGTGAGCAGAATCGAGCCGTCGTTTGCTCCGCAACCTGCCGGTGTGGCTGCGGCAGTTGCCGTGAACGCACCCTGGCTCCGCTCAACGTTGGCCACCACCGGAGTCACACAACCGTTTGCATCGAAGAAAACGAACACGAAAGCGCCAGGTGCCAGGTTGCTGATGGTTAGCGGTTGCGAGCTTACGGGCAAGCCGGTGCCCGAAGGCTGGTTATTTTGATAACAATTGTACGTGTACGGTGCGGTGCCACCCGTCACATTGACGGAAAGGCTGCCGTCGTTGGCGGCGCATCCGGCATCCTGCACGGTCACAGTTGCACTCATCTGGCTGCTGGTGGCCGTGATGGCGACGGTTTCAATGTCTGAGCAGCCGTTGACATCTGTTACGACGACCTGGTATGCTCCCGCAATCAAATCGTTGAACGTCACCGAAGTCAGGTTGCCCTGGAACTGGTCGGCACCGGCACCCGTGAGTGCGTAGGTGAATGGAGCAGCGCCGCCGCTCACCGAGATGGCGAGGCTGCCGTCGCCGTTGCTGCCGGTGCAATCCGTCGCAGGGGTGCCTACCAGGTTGCTGATGCTGAGGGCTGCGGTGGAGCCGACCGTTGCAGAAGCAGTGGCCGAACAGCCGGAGCCGGTTTCAGTAATCGTCACCTGGTAGGTGCCGCCTGCGAGGTTCGCAAGATTTTGCGTGGTGGCCTGGTTGCTCCAGTCGAAGTCAAAGCTGCCACCTGAGTTAAGGCTGAGGTTGATGGCCCCGTTGCTTTGGCCGCAAGTTGCGTTGGTCGCGACCAAAGTTGCACCGGGGTTGAAATTGGATATGTCGATAGTAGTGGATTGCGTGACGATGCAACCGCCGTTGTCCACCGAAAGCAGGATGTTTTTTGTGCCGCCCGTTGCCCAGGTCACGATGATGGTGGAACTGTCCTGGTCGGTTGCATTTTGCTGGCTGGCAAATCCAATGACACCGCCTGCCAAATCCCAGTTCAGGTAGGCACTCGGACTGGCAGTTCCTTCAAAATTCAGCGTCACCTGGCCGTTCGCGCAAAGCGTCGGCGACACCGAAAAATCAGCCGTCGGGACGGCCACGCCTGTCACCGTGAACGATTCGGAAACCGTGCAACCGTTCAGGTCGATGAAATCAACGGTGTAGAATTGCTGGCCGAGGTTGGGGGTCACCGTGAAAGTCACCGTGCTGCCATTAATGTCGGCATTGGAAGAAGGCCCAGTGCTGCTGACGGTGTAGCTGGAAATGGGCGAACTGATTTCGATGGAAATGTTGGCACTCGCACCTTCGCAGAGATTGAAGTCGGCAACGGGTGTCACTACCGTCGGGGCGGCAGGCTCGGTGAAAACGACATCGCTGGCAGCGGCAGCGCAGGTGCCGTCATTGTTCATCACCACGATTTGGTAAGTACCGGCACCGAGGTTGCTGAAAACATTGCTGCCCTGCATCGGCTGGCCGCCAGTGATGCTGTACTGAAGCGCACCGTTGCCACCGGAGGCGGTGATGGTGATGGAGCCGTCGTCGTTGCAGCCGTTCGGCTGAACCTCCGTGACCGAAGAAATCGTCGGCCCGGTCAGTTGGTCGATGACCACCGGGTTGCCGTTGTAGGCCACCGGGCAGGAGTCGTCGGCATTCCGCACGAACACGTTGTAAGTGCCTGCGGCAAGGTTGCTGAACAACGGATTTGCCTGCCAGTCGATGCTGTTGATGGTGTACTCGATGGCATCGGCACCCACGGCAGCGACCAAAATCGAAGCATCCTGCACCCCGCAATCGGACTGCTGCGTCACGGTGACGTTGTTGATCAATGGCTTGTTCAACACCTGCACCGTTACCTGACTGGTGGACACGCAACCGTTGCCGTTGGTGGCAGTCACGGTGTAAACCGTTGTGGAAACCGGCCCGGCAAACGGCGTCTGGCTGTTCGGGTCGTCGAGGCCGGTTGTCGGACTCCAGACTGCCGAGGCGATGTTGGCAGGTGCCTGCAAGGTCACACCCAGCCCGTTGCAAATGGTGTAGGTGCTGACCGGGGCATTGCCGGGTAGGGAAAAAACGGTGACGAAATCCGAAAACGTTGCAGTGCAGCCGCTCTGGGTCGTCACCGTCAATGAAACCTCAAAATTCCCGGAGGAGGAATAAATGTGAGAAGGAGTCTCTTCGGTTGCCTGGGCGCTGTTGTCGCCAAAGTCCCAATTCCAGGAAGTTATAGCCTCAGAAGAAGTCGAAGTGTCGTTGAAGCTGATGGCCACGCCCTGGCAGGCATCGGGCGCCGTGAAGGCAGCCACGAGGGAGGCGCAGGGGTCATTCGTGCAATCTTCGGCAGACAGGTTGGAGATGCACACAGGCGCATCGGCACCACCATAACCGGCGACGGAAATCTGTTGGCCAACGTTTGAATTCTGACTGTTGGGCGGGAAAAACGGGTCGGTGTTGTTGTCCATCAAAATCACCTGGCCGCCCTGGCAGGTCCCACTGTTTTTGAAAGTAAAAAGTGGCGTTTTGACACCGGCGGTGAACGGGATGGACGAGGTGCCCGGAGAGGCGAGGATGAACGAAATATAATCGTATCCTGGCTCTTCTGCTGGCGCAACGTTCGTGGAGGCAATGCTCCAGATGACGTTGGCAACCGAGGTGGTCAGGTCACTGGCCACGAAGCCACCGGCAGGTACCTTCACTGTCACCTGCAACGACGAAGTGATATTGTTCGGGAGAGTCCAGGTGGTGTCCGAAATCATCGAAACCTGGAACAGGCCGCCCGCTAATTTTTCAATTTCATAGGTAATCAAACAAGTTGGGACCACTGCATCGCAGATGACCGCACTGTTGCCGAAGCAAATCGGCGCATCGGCACCGCCGTAGCCACTCACCGTGATTTGTTGGCCCACGTTGGCGTTTTGCGAGTTGGGCGGGAAAAACAAATCGTCGTTTTTCATCAGCCGAACGCTGTCGCCGGTGCAGGCTCCGCTATTTTCAAAAGTGAAAAGATGCACCACGTTGCCGGTCACGTAGGGAATGCCCTGTGTGCCCGGACTTGCCAACATGAAGGAAATGTAGTCGAAGGCAGGGTCTTCGCTGGGCGACACGTAAGTGGAGCCGACCGCAAAGTTGACATTCGTCACCTGGCTCGTGAGGTTGTCAACGGTGAAGCCGCCGGTAGGTACCTTCACCGTCACCTGCATCGAGGAGGTGATGTTGTTCGGGAACGTCCAGGTAGTATCCGTAATCATCAGCACCTCGTAGCGTCCGTTTCCAAGATATTGCAGGTCGTACGTGAGGATGCAATTTTCAGGTAAGCAACCATCGAGGACATAGCTGCCGACGAAATTCTGGCAGTTGTTGATGATGTCACGAACCCAGAAGGAATAAATTCCTTCTGCCAGGCCATTGAAGGTCGGGGAAACCTGCCAGGGGCCCGCCTGGTCCATGGCATATTGAAGGGTGCCGCCATTGGCGCTGATGGCATTGATGGTGATGCTGCCGTTGGAGCCGCCGCAGTCAGGTTGCACGATGTCAATGCTCTGGACGATGGCCGCCAGCGGGCCGTCGAGTTCAAAATCGCCAACCAACACCTCACAGATTGCTGCGATGTCCCTGACCCGGATATCGAAAAGGTCGCCTGATGCCAGGTTGGGAAAAATCGGGCTGGACTGCCAAACCGTTGCAACGCTGCCACCATTGATGGTGTATTGCAGCGGCAGGCCGATGTTGGTGGTGGCCACGATTTCTATGCTGCCGTCGGCAACACCGCAGGCTGACGGCGGGGTGAGGATGATGTCAAATACTTCGATGCCACAGTCACTCGCTGATTCACAATCGGCGGGAATTGCGCTGTAATTGCCGGTGTAGGCGTTGACTCCGGCCCCTGCACCTGCCACCGAAATGGCGTTGCCCACGTTCACATTTTGTGAATTGGGCGGCATGAACGGATCCGTACCGTTGTCCATCAAATCCAGCGGACCGGTACAGCTTCCGGTATTTATAAAATTGAAAACAGCCACTTCAACGCCACTTTGGAAAGTGATGGCGCTGGTCACCGACTGGAGACCGAAGTTCACGTAGTCGTACCCCGGAGCCTCCGATGGCGATACGATGGTGCCAGTGTGGCTCCATGTGCCTTTGAGATTGGTAACTGTGCCCACTGCGAACCCACCTGTTGGCACTTTCAGTGTTACCTGAGCCGAGGGCACGGCGTTGAAGGGTGCGTTCCAGGTGATATCGGGCCGGAAGAGTACCTGATAGGTTTGATTGTCGGGGAGGAGCTTGACCTTAAATTTTACCTGTGCAGTCAGCGTACCGAAAAACAGAAATAAAGCTACGAGTGTAAGCTGAGGTTTCATAGTACATGAGTGATTAGCTTCTCGAAAAAAATGATTGCACCTGAAAAGGCGGAGGGGGAACTTTGCTGAATAATAATTATTTGGCAAACGCCATCTCTTGTGAAACCGTGACCAGTCGTGGGGGGAAAACCGGGGAATTGTGATTATAAAATATTGAGTATTAAGGTTTTCCAAAAACGAGGCCAACTTTCAGTCGGCAATTTTTCAGTTGGTGGCATCACAAATTGATGCACACCAAGTTTCCAACGTGTTGGTGGCCAACCCACCTATCACCGCATCAAATTCACTTCACCAGAGAACAGGATAATTTCACCGTCAATAAATTCCACGTTCATGGTGTAGAGGTACGTGCCGGTATCGGCAGGTTTGTTTTTTGCCAGCCCATCCCAGCCGGCATCGGCGTTGTTGGGCGAAAAAGTTTCCGACGCTTCGAAAATCTTGCCTCCCCATCGGTCAAAAACAAACATGGAGCGTACAGCCACGATTTCGAGGCCGCCATACGGGAAGAAGAAATCGTTGACCCCGTCGTGGTTGGGGCTGAACGTATTTGGGATGTAAATATCCCGGGACTTGCGGACTGCCACGTTCACGAAATCTGCGATGCTGCAACCCGCTGTGTCGGTCATTTCCAGATGGTAGGTGATGGTTTCCACCGGAGTGGCCACCGGGTTTGGGCAATCCGAGCAACTAAGCCCATCGGTGGGCGCCCAATTGAAAACCACATTGTCAAAAGGAAAATACACCGGGGCGAAATTGATACGTTCACCGTATTTGATGTCGTGGCTTTCGCCCAATTCCAGCAGCATCTCCTGCCTGGCAGCTAACAGAAAATCTTCCGTAGCCTTGCATCCCTTGGCATCTTCCACGACCAACCGGAGCGGTTTGCCAGGCTCAAGCTCAAATGCAGCACCATTCCCCACGCTCCCTCCGCCAATGATTTCAGCACTCCAAGGCGCTACCGCATTGGAAACTGCCAGGATTTCCAACTGGCCGTTTTCACCAAAGCAAACCGGCTCGGTCAGTTTGTAATCGACTCCGATGGCCGGTGGTTCGGTGATGGTGTACGTGGCTGCTTCGTAGCAAACGCCCGTTGCATCCGTAATGGTTACGGAGTAGGTGCCCGGCCCCAGTAGATAGGCCGAAGAAAAATTGCCGGTCGTGACGTTGGGCGACCATTGGAATGAAAATGGCGGGTTGGGGCTTACCGGGTACAAATCGACGATGCCATTGGCTTCGCCGAAGCAGGTTACGTCTTTGATAACCGGATTTGGAAAAATAACGACAAACGAGCCGACCGTCACGCTGCCGGAAATGGAGCAGCCGTTGTCGTCGGTAACTGTTACGGTGTAAGTGCCGGGGTCGATGGCGTTCAGCGTTTCGGTGGAATTGCCGGGATTTGCGTTCCAGGAATATTGATAATCATTGACGACGGTGCCGCCATTGATTTTATCCACAAATGCCACCCCGTCAAGGCTGCCGTTGCAACTTGCATCGTAAGCCCCCAGTTCGAGGCTCAAGGGCGCAGGCTCAACCAGGGCCAGCATGGTTTGCGTCAAGCTGTCGGCGCTGTCTTCAATGGTGAAAACATAATTGCCCGGTTCCATGCCGGCCAATGTCAAAACCCCTTCAAAATCAAAGATTTGACCGGTGCCGGAGGTGCCGCCAGTGGTGTTTGACCAACTAACGGAATATGGCTCCACGCCGCCGGAAGCCTGCACCGAAATGTCGGAAACATCACCATTGCAGGGCACTGGATTGTTGGTGGCAGACGCCGTAATGCCCAATGGCGGGCAGGAGACAAAATTCTGTGCAGCATTGCCCTGATACGCATTCACGCCAAGGCCCGCTCCGATGATGGAGAAGAAATTGCCGATGTTCACGTTCTGGGAATTTGGCGTGACGAACGGGTCGGTCTGATTGTCGATGATTTCGACATAGGAGCACCCCAATGTGTTTTTGAATGAAAACAGGGCAACGGGTACGCCGCTATCATAGGTGATGTTCGGAATTGGCGACTGAAGCGAGAAGCTGAAGTAGTCGTATCCGGGTGCTTCGGAAGGGGCCGAAATCACCGGGCCGGGAATCCAAACGCCCATGATGCTCTGGAAATCAGACAGTTGCAACTTGCCGGTAGTGGCCCGCAAGTTGACTTGTGCACTGCTGGTCACGCTCAACGGAGGTGACCAATTGACGGATGGTATGACAGAAACAGTGTAGGTACTGTTTCCGGGTAGTTGTTCGATTGTTCCGTTTAATTGTGCGAACGCAGGAATGAAAAACAGAAACATGGGGGGCACGAACGATAGAATACGGTTGAGGTTCGGCATAGTTCGTGCGATTTGAAATTTTTTAAGTCTTGGCAAGAACTATGCTAAAATTCAAAAAACATTCCTTAGCCTTCGAAAGATTAATGGGCGGGAAAGTCA
>JACRAN010000234.1 GCA_016234735.1 Bacteroidota bacterium
ATGAGGGATGAGGGATGAGGGATGAGGGATGAAAATAGCGGGGTTGATACGTCAACCCCGCTTTTTTGTTTCCTTCATCCCCGATTCCTCATCCCCGATTCCTCATCCCCGATTCCTCATCCCTCATCCCTCATCCCTCATCCCTGTTTCATTCCTTTCAAAGTTTCCGCCCTCATTCCATTAAATTCCGCTTCGGTCAAAATGCCCTGCTCCCGCAGTTCGGAGAGTCGTTTGATTTGGTCGAGGAGGGACGGTTTTGCAGGTGCCGGATTTTGCGCCAGCAAATCGACAGGCCCGTCGTTGGCGGGTGTGGCGGCGTGGCGCTGGTAACCGGTTTTCACAAACTCCGCAAACTCCGGCTGTGTGCGGAGGAAGGCGAGGCCGTCGTGTTTTTCGATTTTGTCGAAATCCACGAAGCCAAAATGGACGGCCTTGGTCAGGTGGAAAAACGCAGGGTCGGGGCGTTCCGTCAGCGAGTAGCAGCAGGCTAAGTTGAAGTGTACTGCCGGGTCGTTGAACTGGTATGCCAGCGCTTTTTTGAAGTCCTCGATGGCTGCCTGGTAGTCGTAATCCTTGAATTTTTCGATTCCGCTGGCTTTGGCCGGATTGCCCACGGGACCGGCTGCCGGGGCAGGTTGCCGCCGTTGGGTTTTCCCGTTTGGAGCCAGTCGCACCTCCTGTTTCAGGTAGCGCTGGTTGTATTTTTCGTCAAATTCCTCCCTGCCCATCGAAAACAGCAGGGCGGCATCGAAGAACGAGACGATTCCCATGACCATGACTACGGGGCCGTCAACTTTGATGGAAAACATGAACAACAACGCGGTGGCGACGAGGTACAACCTGCCGAGGGTCCGCTGCCCCAGGTAAAAACGGTGTAACCCCAACGGGCCGAAGAAAAAGGCAAAAATGCCTGCGGTGGTTTTATTTTTCATGACAATCAAGTTTAAGCCTGCCCAAGTTAAGATTTTGGTCTGTCACTGGCCATTCCCGCAACTTAATTTTATACGAGCGGTTCAATATTCCTGACAATCGTGGATGGCATCGGTTTTGTCTCTAAATTTGCACCGAATTTTTTTCTGTGAAAAACGCAATTCGACATATCGCCGTTTACCTGCTCGCAGGCATCGTGTTCATCGCCACGACGGGCCTGAGCGTACACCACCTGTACTGCTACTGCAAGGGCGAGATTGTCACGTCCATTTTCCGCCCGGACGGGTCGTGTGGCATGGCCGAAAATGCCACCCAACGTGGCTGTTGCAAGGGCACGGCCTGCATCGCAACGGCCAATGAAACCCAACACAAATGCGCCGACTGCACCTCCGAATTCGTGAAGTTGGACGTGAAATACCTGCCCACCTTTTCCGACCTGAAACTCACATTGCCTGCGGCCCCGCAGGTCGTTCATGTTGCCTGTTTTGAAATTCCGGTAGCCGAAAAAACAGCCATCGGTTGGGAACGGGACATCCCGCCGCCTGCCGGGAAAGAACTGCTGCCCTGGGTACAATCCTTCCTGTGTTAGTGCTGCTGATTATAGAAGTGAGAGGCGAGAAGTGAGAGGTGAGATGCGAGACCGTGAGAATATGAAATTCAAATCACTTTCTCGAAACAACTCACGGCTCAGTTCCAATCAGTTTCAATCAGTTAAATCTGCGTCCCATCCTGCCTGGTCGGGAAGCTCAAATCTTAAAAATGAAAGCACTGACATCCATCATAATCCTGATTTTCATTTCATTTTCAGCCCTCCAAAGCCAGTCCGCCAAACAACTTTACGGCAACGTTTTCAACGAAAAAGGCGAATCGCTTATCGGTGCCACCGTTCAGTGGATGGATACCGAAACCGGCACCGTGACCGACGAAAAAGGCGACTTCTGGATACAGAAAATGGGCCAACCCGCCTATCTCGTCATCCAGTTCGTGGGCTACGAGCCGATGCAGGTTGAGATGTTTCCGGAGGAAGATTCCGTTTTCATCAAAATCGAGGGCATCACCGAACTGGAAACAGTGGTGGTTGCCGAGCACCGGGGCGATGCCTTCACCTCCACCCTCGACCCGCTCAACATCGAGCAAATCACCTCCTGCGAACTGAAAAAAGCCGCCTGTTGCAACCTCGCCGAGAGTTTTGAAACCAGCGGCAGCGTGGACGTGATGCGGCAGGATGCCGTCACCAGCGCCACCGAAATCCAGATGCTCGGCCTGCGGGGCATCTACTCGCAATTGTTGGTGGAAAAACGGCCCGCCTTCACCGGCCTCGGCAGCCCGCTGGCGCTGGAATACATCCCCGGCACGTGGGTCGGCGGCATCCAGGTATCGAAGGGGGCGAGCACCGTGCAGAACGGCCCGCAGGCCATCACCGGCCAAATCAACACCGAACTCGTCAAGCCATTCAACGATAAACCGTTGTTTATCAACCTGTTCGGTTCCACCACGGAACGGGGCGAGGTGAACGTCCACCTGAACAAAAAGTGGACAGAGCAACTGAGCAGCGGCCTGCTGCTGCACGGCAGCACGGCGCAGGGCGAGTTTGACCGCAACGGCGACGGCTTCATCGACCAGCCGAAAAAAACGACCCTCGATGCCCTCTGGCGTAACTACTACGTGACCGAAAAATTCAGCACCCAATTCAACGTGCAGGTACTCAGCGACGAGCGCGAAAGCGGCCAGGTGGCGGCATTCCAGAACAAGCCCGACCCGCAATTTCCCACTTACAAAATTGACCAGCAGAACCGACGGGTGGATGTGTTCGGGAAGTTCGGCTACATCGGTTTTGCGAAGCCCGAAACCTCCATGGGCTTCATTTACAGCGGCTCGTTCCACGACATGAAAAACACCTTCGGCAATACCCGCTACAACGGCCAGCAGGTGAATTTTTATACCAACCTGATTTACGCCACCTTCCTCGGCACCACCGACCACAAACTCAACGTGGGCGGTAGTTTTCAGTACGACGACTACGAGGAGTTCCTCAACGAGGCCGACTTCAGCCGCCGGGAAACAATGCCGGGTGCCTTCGCCGAGTACGGACACACGGCCGGTAAATTCGGCCTGATGGCCGGCCTTCGCATCGACCACCACAACCGCTACGGCACTTTCGTGACACCGAGGGCCAACCTGAAATACAATTTCAACGACAACACCATCCTGCGCATGAGCGGCGGACGGGGGGTGCGCACGGCGCAAATCCTGTCCGAAAACATCGCCGTGATGGCCAGCAACCGCCAGTTCGTGGTGGACCAGTCGGCACTCGACATCGAGGATGCGTGGAATGCCGGACTGAATTTCACCAAAAACTTCCGGCTCGGCGGCAAGAGCGCCAGCCTCGTCGCCGACTTCTACCACACGGAGTTCGTGAACCAGGTGGTGATGGACGTGGAGAGCGAGCACGGCAAGGTGCTGTTCTACAACCTCGACGGGCGCAGCTACTCCAACAGCCTGCTCGTGCTGGGCACCTGGGCACCGCTGCGGGGCTTCGACATGAAACTGGTGTACAAACTGAACGACGTGAAAGTCACGTACAACGGCACCGGCGACCCCGTGCAGCGCCCGATGATGGCCCGCCATCGGGGTCTCGTGACGCTGAACTACGAGACACCCGACAAAAAATGGATGTTCAATTCCTACACACAACTCATTAGTAAACAGCGATTTGCACACGCCCACGGAGTACCTTCGGAGTTGGTGGAGAACTTCACCGGGGAGGCTCCTGCCTACGCCGTGCTGAACGCCCAGGTGACCCGCCGCTTCAAGAACCTGGAGGTGTACGTTGGTGGCGAAAACCTGACGGATTACCGCCAGCAGAACGCCATCGTGGACTGGCAGAACCCGTTCGGCGAGTACTTCGACGCCATGCAGGTGTGGGGGCCGCTGGTGGGTGCCAGGGCCTACGTCGGGCTACGGATGTGGCTGGATGCGAAGTAACCTCAACATGGTTTCGAGTTCGGTAGCCGCAGAGCAGCCCCGATAGGGTCGAGCGTTTAAAAGTCATATTTTTCGTCCCATCGGGACGATATCTTTGTAGGAATCGCCCGACCATA
>JACRAN010000235.1 GCA_016234735.1 Bacteroidota bacterium
GTAGTAGGGGATTTGCGACATATTTTCAAAGCCGCCGGCCAGCACGATGTCGTTGTGGCCGAGCATGATGCTCTGGGCACCAAACATGATGGATTTCATGCCGGAGGCGCAAACTTTGTTGACGGTGGTGCAAGGCACATGGTCGGGGATGCCCGCTGCCCGGGCGGCCTGCCGTGCCGGGGCCTGGCCGAGGTTGGCGGACACGACGTTGCCGAGCAGCACTTCTTCGATTTGTTCGGGGGAAACGTTGGCGCTGGCGAGCGCCCCGCGGATGGCCGCTGCGCCCAGTTCGGTGGCAGAAACGCCTGAAAATACGCCGCCAAAGCTGCCAATCGGTGTGCGCACGGCGGAGACGATGAATACTTCCTGCATGTCGGTTGGATTTTGATTAGGCTGTGAAAATTGAGCGGCAAAGGTCTGATTTTTTTGAAAAAACCACTGTAAGAAAAGGTTTCAAAATAAGAAGCGACACTTGTACCGGCGACTTCAGTCGCCGCAGCCTCGGCGACTGAAGTCGCCGGTACATCCAAATCAGAACTCGTAGCATTTCACTCTGCCGTTCCTGCCGAAACGACGTTTGCCACGGCTCCCGCCATCGGAGTTGCCAAGTTTGAACGGATTGATTTTGATGGCAAAGTAAAAATCAGAGCCGGTGTAGTTTCCTTTTGAAAAAATGCTGCCCACGTTATCGGAACCCACCACCAGAAAACCCAGCCGGGCGGCCAGGCCAAGGTGAAATTCGTCCCAGTTGTAAATCGAAACGGGCGCTGAAACCGAGAACCAGCGGTGCTGCCAGCGGGGTGTGAGGGCGAACAGGTTGCCCCGCTTGGCGGTGATGGAGAGTGTCGGGAGGCGTTGCACCAGCAGGGCGTTCACGTAAAAATGTTCGGTCATGCCGTAGTCAGCCGAGAGGCTCAGGGCGGCAGGCAGCGCCATGCAAAAAGTGTTGCTTTCAAAGGAGGCCAGCGAATCGGCGAGCACATCCCTACTGAACTGCCGGATGAGGTCGTCCAGTTCTTGCAGGTTTTCAAAATGGTCGTAATCGTCGAGCATCACCAGCACGGTGGAGTCCGTGCGGACGCGGTGCGCCTGGGCGTTTTTGTCAAATTTCAACGTGCCCAAATCAAGTAGGGCAGCGCCCAATTTCAGCTTGTAGCCCTCCTCGTGGTCTTGGAAAATGTAAGTGAAGCCGAGGTCGGCACCGATGCCCCGGCCATTGCGCTCTGCAAAAACCGCATCGTTCGACTCGGCGGCGTAGCCGTAGCGGCCATTGGGCTGGCCGAGCGAAACCGTGTTGTTCGGGAGCTTGGTGTGCTGGTAGGTGCCGAGGTTTTCAAGGTAGCCTGCCTCGTAGCCTTGCAGGTATTTGAGGTTGATGCCAAAGTTCATCGAGCCGTCGGCAGTCGGGATTCTGAAGGCGTAGTTCAGCCCGATTTCCGCCCAGTTGAGGAGTGCCCCGCTCAGTTCCGGCACCTGGAACCCGTCAAAAAAAGGCCGATCGTCGTATTTGTAGAAGCTGAAATTATTGGGCACATCCGTCGTGCTCCCTGCTGAACGGAGGTTGGTGAAAATGCCTGCCGATTGGTTCTCACCGATGCGCACCGCCACCGATGGCCCTGCCACAAAACCGGAAAATTGGAAGTACCGTTTGGCACTGTCGTTGAAAAAGTCAACCACGAACGTGTTGGGCGGCGGGGTGCCTTCGAGGTCCCGGGCGGCCACGAAGTTAGCATCGTTGCGGTGCCGGAGCAGGTCGGGCAGGCTCGTCTGGCGCAGGAACACGTAGTTGTTTTCAAAAAAAACACCGGCACCGACGAGGTTGATGTCCCACCGGAGCGGGTTGTTGAGGTTGCCTGCGGGGTTGAGGGCGAGGCTGCTCACCCCGGCATACGATTCGAGGCGGAGGCCCAGTTGCTCCTGTGCCGTACCGGTTTTTGAAAATAAAAGAAAGGACAGCAGGATGGCGGATACGATTCTCATGTGTTCACGGTTTAAAAAAATTCTTGGGAAAAAACGGGGCAGGGTATCAGGTGAGTCCGGGTGTAGGACGCTCCACGAGGGGAAATTATTGTGCCAACCTGTTTTAAGCACAGGGCTGGGGAAATCACAACTTCAAGAGGTTCAATACTTTAGGCAAGAAAATGAGCAGACCAACGATAACGGCCCCAATGGCCGCCACCAGCACGGCACCGGCGGCCACGTCCTTCGCCTTGCCCGCCAGCGGGTGCTGCTGTGGCGATACGAGGTCGGTCAGGTGCTCCAGTGCCGTGTTGAAACTTTCCGCCACAAAAACGAAAGCGATGGTGAGTGCCACGATGCACCACTCCGTTTTGTCCAACTCAAAATAACACCCGGCCGCCACCACGAACCCGGCTGCCGCCAAATGGATTCTGGCATTGGCCTGCGAACTTATCAGACTGGCGATGCCCGCCCAGGCGTAGCGGAAGCTATTGAGCCGTTTTTTTAACATGTTGCACGAGCGGTTTGAGGAGGAAGGCACCCATGATGCCCAAATGTCGGCCTGAGTCGTCGTTCAGGGAGTTGAAATCGGCGCAACTGAGCCTCGTCGAATGGAAAATGTGGTCGAGCGGCACGTCCCAGAACGAACCCTGCCGGTCCATGAACCCCGAACGGCTCTCCAATAGCCCGGTGTTGTCCATGAAATCCTGGAGTTCCTTCGACCACGAAACGGAGTTGAAGTCGCCCAGCACAATCAGCGGCATGTCCATCCGTGCAACCTGACCGGCCACCGTGGAGAGGTGTTCTTTTAACCGTTTGAGCGAGTAGTTGTTGAGCGCCGGCAGGGTATGCACACTAACGAAACACATGCTTGTCCCGTCCTTGTCGATGCAGGCCCGCAGGTTCGGGATTTCATCATAATAAAAAGTGTCGATGCTCACCAGCGGGTAGCGGGAGTACACCGCCATGCCGAAAATCCCGATGTCCACCATCGTGTGGTGGTAGGGATAAACCTTGCCCAGCGAATCTTCGAGCCATTGGTTCCAGTCGGGTGTCACTTCATGGATGGACAATATATCGGCCTTGGTGCTTCGGAAAGCCTGCATGATTTCGGCGGGTTCGGCGTTGTTGGACAGGTTGAACTGGGCAGCTTTCAGCCTGACCTCCTGCTCTTTTGACTCGTTGTCTTGGAGCATTTGGTTGCGCCAGCGGTCGATAGCGTCATTTTTCAGGGAATATTTCAGGAAAAAACAGAGCAGCAAACAACCCCCGAAGAAGACGAACGTGAGTTTGGGTTGTTTAAAAAAAAGGGTAACGAGACCCGCCGCCAGATAGAGCAACATCAGTTGCACGGCATAATTTACCCCCCGCGAACACGCCGGAAGAAAGTGCGGGAACACGCAAATGACCACGCCAAATGCCACCAAGCAAACGGTTGCCACGTACGTAATGGGATGTGAAATGTATTTCTGTATCATCAGGTGCCGGGGTTTTTGGCCGACAGGTTGCAATAAAGATTTGGCAAATATAAAATATTGACTTCATCAACGACTCAAAGTTCAAAGACCCTCCCGCTTATTTTGAAAAAACTCCTTCAATAGTCCGCTGCACTCCGTTTCCATGATGCCGTATTCGACCTTTGTCTTGGGGTGCAGCAACTCCTTTCCGTAGCGCATGAACCCCCTTTTTTCGTCGGCGGTACCCATCACCAGCCGACCGAGTTGTGCCCAGGCCAGCGCCCCGGCGCACATTACGCAAGGCTCCAGCGTCACGAACAACGTGCAATCGTCGAGGTATTTGCTGCCGAGGGCATTGGCGGCTGCCGTGATGGCCAGTATTTCGGCGTGGGCCGTCACGTCGGTGAGCAACTCGGTCTGGTTGTGCCCCCGTGCAATGATGCGGTTGCGGCAAACGACCACCGCCCCCACCGGGATTTCATCGGCATCGAATGCCGCCTGCGCTTCCAGCAGGGCTTGTCTCATAAAATGTTCGTCAGAAAAAACGGTGAGCATGTGGTTGGTGGCAGGTCGTTCATTGTCTCATTGTTTCATTGTTTCACAGTTGCATTGCTTCATTGACCATGAGACCATGAGACAATGAGACAATGCAACTGTGAAACAATGAGACAATGAAGCCGTCAAAACTTCAATTTCTCATCGGTGTACTGAATCAGTTGGTTAATGGATTTTGGAAGTTTGTCCAATTCGCCGACGATGTGAACTATCTGTTCTTCTGTCAACAAACCTCTGTGAGCAGCTTTTCTTGTCCAGTCCCTGCTTTCTTCCATTGAGCCAAAGCTAAAACGATAAAAATGAATCTTCTCTTTTTTGTGATACCTTCCGAACCCCTCCGCAATATTGGCAGAAATGGAGTCAATGGCTTCCGTAAACTGCTTGCCCACCGTCCACTTCGCAAAACTTTCCCACGCCATGATAACATTCCAAACATAATTGCTCAAGTTGTAGGCAATCATGTAAGCATCAATTTTCGCCAGTGTCAAATATGCTTTCTCCATAGTGCAGCTATGTTTTAACAATGAGACAATGAGACCATGAAACAATGAAACAATGAAACAATGAAACAATGAAACAATGAAACAATGAAAC
>JACRAN010000231.1 GCA_016234735.1 Bacteroidota bacterium
AGCGCAGCGGCACTTGAAACTACTTGCCTTGATTGTTTTGGAGGTAGAAGACTTGAAAGAACTGGTGCCGGTGGCGGCGGTGTCAAAATGAAAATGAGAAATTAAGCGGTGGGCCTGATTAATTTCTCAATCCTCCAGCTTGTACGCTTCGATGATGGCGATAATATTTTGGGCAAAATGGTCGGTTTCGGCGAAACCGGATTCTTCGAGCGCCAGTACCCATGCCTGGTAATTGGCACCTCGCAGGCGGGCGAAATTTTCCTTTGCAAAAAGGCTGAAATCCCGGAAGCTGGCCCAGGCCGAGCCGTACTTCCGGTAGGCATGGCCCTGGAATTCCCGGCAAGTGCCGCTCCGGTCGCCACCGCAGGGCATGGCGAAGTGGTTGTTGACCTGGAGCGCCACATCCCGCTGCCCGGCAACGCTCTGGTACATCGCCACCGCCAGGATGACCGAGGCCGGGATGCCGTAGCGCTGCTGCTCGGCCAGCGCCACTTTGGCGAAGCGTTCGAGGTAGGCGAGTTTGACCGACTCGTCGATGGCGGCAAACTCAGAAGCCACCGCTGGCCGACCGGACATTTCGGCGATGATGGGCAACTCCAGCCGGTCGGTTTTGGAGGGCTGGGAAGCCACCAACGGCGCAGTGTCGGTGTACTTTTCCTTTGATTTTTGAGCGGATTTTTCAATCCGGTACGGATGGTCGTCCACCTGCACGGAGATGGTGAGGTCTTTTTTGAACCAGGCATAAAATCCAAGCACGACGAGTGCCAGTTTGAACCAGTTTTTTTTGAAAAAAACAAGGAACAGCGGAAGGGTGATTTGCTTTTCCATCACAATTTGTTTTAGCCATGAAGCGGTTTTGAGGAAACAAGCTCCAAATATAAAACAAATTGTTTTGTAAAACAAATTGTTTGGCGAATTAATTATCGGTCACATTCACCCGGATCCGTTCCTCCCGGTTGGCCAATTCCCAGGCCGTGTAGAAAATCAGCCTGCCGATTTTTTCCATCTTGCCGAACATGATTTTGTCCACCGTGTCGCTCGGCTGGTGGTAGTCCTTGTGAACGCCCGAAAAATAGAAAATGGACGGGATGCCGTTTTTCGCAAAATTGTAGTGGTCGCTGCGGTAGTAGAAGCGGTTCGGGTCGTCCGTGGCGTTGAAGGTGTAGTCGAGTTCGAGGTGGGCGTACTGCGCATTGGCGGCCTCGTTGATGTCGTGGAGGTCGGTGCTGAGGCGGTTGGAGCCGATGACGTAGATGTAGTCGGGGTTGTCGTCGTGCTTTTTGTCGGTGCGGCCAATCATGTCCACGTTCACGTCGGCCACCGTGTTTTCGAGCGGGAAAACCGGGTGCCCGGCATAGTATTCCGAGCCGAGCAGGCCCTTCTCCTCGCCGCTCACGAACAGGCAGAGCACACTGCGGCGAGGCCCGTGGCCATCTTTTTTCGCTTGCGCAAACGCCTGTGCGATGTCCATGACGGTGCTGGTGCCCGTGCCGTTGTCGTCGGCACCGTGGTAGATGGAATTGCCCCGCTTGCCGAGGTGGTCGTAGTGGGCGGAGACGACGACGACCTCGTTTTTCAGCCGGGGGTCGGAGCCTTCGATGTAGCCGAGCACGTTGGAGCCGAGCAACTGGCGCTTGTTTTTCTTCTGCACCATGCTCAGGCGGCAGGGCAGGTCGAGGTGGGCAGGCTTGCCGGATTTTTTGATGCCGTCCCGCAGTTTCACAAATTTCTTGAATTTTTCCCCCACGATTTCCTTCGCCAACGTACTGGAAATCAATGCGTTGTTGGCGTAGCGGCCTTCGGCCTCACCGCCCTCGCCCATGCGCATCTCACTGCTCAGGAGCGTATTGCGGGCCTCGCCCACGCTTTTTTTGATGTCCGGGTCGATGATGAGCACCGTGCCGACCCCATGCTGTTGCGCTGTTTCGAGTTTTCTGTGCCAGTCGGTTGACCACGGTGAAAGTTCCGTGGTGCCGGTCAGGTACGAAATGCCGTCGGCGTTCAACGGCTCGTCCTTGTAGATGAGGATGGTTTTGCCCGCCAGGTTTTTGCCGCCGTAGTCGCTGTAATTCGGGTCGTCGATGCCGTAGCCGAGGAAAATGACCTGCCCGGCGGCGAAGCGCTCCCGATTGGAGTTGGTGCCGGGGAACGACAGGAAATCGGAGAGGTGGCGGTAGGTATTGCCGTTCACGGTCAGTTCGATTTGGCCGTTGTCCCAGCTTTCTGCGGTGAAAGCGATGTTTTGGAAGTAGCTGCCGGGGTCGCCGATTTTGGGCAGGCCGAGGCTTTCGAGGTGGGCGGCGATGAAATCGGCGGCCTTGCGCTGGCCTTCCTGCCCGGTTTCCCGGCCCTCGAATTCGTCGGAGGCCAGCACGTTCAGGTACGATTGCAGGTCGGCCACCGTGATGGAAGCGGCGTAGGGAGCGGCATTTTCCGTGGTGGTGAGCTTGGGGAAATCGGGCGCATCGGTGGCGAGGTGCGGGGCGAGTTGTGCCCGCAGACCGTTGGCAACGAGCAAGATGGCGGCAAACAGGATGGCTTTTTTCATGATAGATGATTTTCAGATTATTGCAAGGACAAAAGTAGCCCCGGTTTTGTTGCGTGGGTTGCAGAATTAGCGCTCCGCAAAATTGGCGGTCTGCCTGTTTTCGGCTATCCTTGTACCTTTCAACCCGTCTTCCTCATCAAATGTTGCACCATGAAAACCTGCTTTACTTTCCTGCTTTGTTTTTGCCTGCAAGTTTTTGCCTTCTGTCAGATTGAGTGGGTGGGAAATTACGAGTTCTCCGAATCCGCCACCGACATTGTCAGGACTTCCCAAAACCAGTACATCCTTGTACACAATGGCCTTACGGTTTTCGACAGCGTGGGAAACATCATTTTTAGTGGGCTGACGAACGATTATCCTAATGGCATCTCCGCTGAATTTTCTGAATTAGTAGAGATGTCAGATTCATCCATCATCTTTTCGGCAGGTTGGCTGGAGTGCGATGTCATCGTTGGAGCTATCATAAAGTACGATAAAAACTGGAACGAGATTGCAACGATTTACACCAGCACTGCTGGCGGGCATGCGGCGAGGCTAAACGACGACAGTTTTGTGCTTGGCTCATGGGGCAGTATCGGGAGATGGGACGCCAACGGCAACCAACTTTGGGACGACTACCTTCTGGGGTTCAATATCAATGATTTGGCTGCCACGGCAGGAGACACCTTGCTTTTGGCAACCAATCATGGTTTGCTCAAAATGACCGCCGACGGAGATGTCGTGGACACCCTGCCCAACCTGATTTTCAATCGGCTCGAAATCTTGCCTGACAGCAATTTCCTCGCACAATTAAATGACGTACTTTATCTGTATTCGCCCAATTTTGACCAACTCGCCTTTTTCCAATTTCAGGGCGACGCCATTGTGGATTTTGCTATTGACGATGCCGATATTGCCGTGCTGACCACTGCCCAAAAAATCGTTCGGCTTTCCCACAACCTGACCCAAATTGGCACCACTCAGCTTGTCGGCCATAATCAAACCTTTTATGTACTCGAAAAAGCCAACGAAGGGTGTATGGTAGGTGGCAGTGAAAGGTATGGTACTACTGAGCACGGGAACCTGTCCGCTTTCATCAAAGAATTTGCTCTGAACGGTAATACTGCCAATACGGCCAAAGATGTCGCACTGACCCATGCAAGCAACATCGGCCAAATCCTAGTTGTGGACTATCCTTTAGCTTACCATGTAATACTGACCCATGTTGAAATAGAATTGGAGAATACAGGCCAGTCGCCAATAAACCAAGTGACTGTGAATATGGAGTTTCCAACAATAATGATTCCGTGGGAGTGTCCGATATTCCAGACTTTCTCAAAAACATTTAATAATTTGAATCTTTTGCCCGGTGGGTCAAAAACCGTGGATTGGGAATGGATAGAGTTTCTGGTTATTGACGAACCTACTCCTGGTCAAACGTTTGAACTCTGCTTCTGGACCTCCCTCCCCGACCACCACCTCGAAACCAACAACGACAACGACGTAAGTTGCACGGAGGTGCTGGTGGCAGCGCACGAGCCTTTCCCCATTGAGTTCGAGGCGTACTTCCTGCCATCTTCCGATGAAGTTTACCTCGACCTGCCTCCGGATGCTGACAACGAAAACTCAACGTTATCGGTCTTCAATGCAGCCGGACAACTGCTTGGTGAGGAAGCGTTGCACCGCCAAGAAATATTGAGCATGGGACACCTGCCGGATGGCCTGTACCTGTTCCGGGTGGCCTTTGAAAACCGCATGGGATGGGCGAAGGTGGTGAAGTATTGAACTGAAAACCCACTCTAAAATTCACCAGGCAATAAAAATCCAAGTCATGAAAAATTTCTTCTCTTCCATCGTCTTTCTGCTGATTTCAAATCTTGCAATTGGGCAAACCGAGTGGGCACCTGTTGGAGCGAAGTGGTGGGTGCTCGTAGAATCAGGCTGGTCAGAACAAAAATTCATCAACAAATACGAATGCACTGGTACACTTGACACGCTGGGCCACACCTGTAAAGTCATCCATGAGATCCTTTTTGATGGACTTGAAAAAGACTACTATAGTTATCAGATTGGCAACAAAGTATTTAACTATTCAGAGTTGGGAGAAGAATTCGTGCTTAATTTCGACTATTCCATACAAGCTGGTGAGCATTACGAAATTGTTGCAGGGCAGGATACATCGATATTTTATGTGGACTCTGTTATTTTTGAAACATTCGAGGGTGATGACTTCAAAGTGCAATACGGGCGATTAGTTATTCCAAGCATCCAGTCAGAATCGTTCAACAAGATATACGAAGGAGTAGGAACCTACACCGGCCCTTGGGAGCTTTACGATGGAGCTTCAATTGCCGAGGTATGGTACACCTTAGTCTGTTATCAAACTCCTGACGGAATACTGTACGACATGAACCCTGGCCTTGATGTTGACTGCCAAGAACTCTCAACACCCGTTGATTTTATCCCTGAAAACAAAGCGGGTTTCAGCATCTCCCCAAACCCCACCTCCGACCCCACCATCCTCGACTACGCCCTGCCACCCGGCACCTCTGCCGAAATCTTGGTACTCGACAGCTACGGGCGCACCATCCGACAACATTCCCTGCACTCACCCTCCGGCAGCCTGGTTTTGGACGACCTGCTGCCCGGACTTTATTTTATCATGTTAAAATCAAACGGACAGGTCCTGCACACGGAGAAACTCATCAGATTTTGACCTATTTTCACCCCTAAAAACAAACCGGATGGGCATCATCGGCAACATCTTCCTCGGCATTGCAGGCCTCATTTATTTCCTGCTGGCATCTTCCTACACCAAGCCGACACCACGAAGCGGCGACGCAGCGATGAGCCATGCGATGGGGCTGTTTTTGTTCGCCATCGTGTTCAGCGTGTGCATGATGGTGGTGACGTTCGCCATCGCCTGGAAGGGCAACTTCGACTGGGTCTCCGAGAGCCGCTCCCAGCGCAATAAAATCGTCATTTTCGGGCTGCTGGCCATGCTGGCGACGACCGCTTTCTGCACGATTCTCAGAAGCGAACCAGCCTCGCAGATGCCATTTTCCATCCGGTACCTGGCCGGGCATGGGGCCTGGTGGATGCCGCTGCTGCTGCTGGCGGCGGGTTTTGTTTTGTTAAATGATTCCATCAAGGCAAGCCTGCCGGTGGGGGTGTACAAAATTCCGCTCCAGTTGTTTGCCGGCCTCAGCTTGCTGGTGTGCGCCGGGCTGCTCATCGAGTGGTTCGGCAGTATGCAAAAAGACGAACATCGCCGCATCGCCACCATGCAGGCGGACGAGGCGAGGTACCACCAGCAGCATTTGGACGATATTGAAAAAGCCGATGCCATGAATGGCGGTATCCTCGGCATCCTTGTTTTTACCGGCAAATACCACGAGGAAGATGTCCGTCAAAATGCCATCCTCAAAATCAAATCGAACCCCAACTGGCAGCAGGTGCTGGTGGAACTGCTCGACGGCTACTACGCCGGGGAAGTTTTCACTTTTTTGGAAGCCTGCGACGTTGACGACAAAACCCTGTTCGCCGAACCCGTCCGAAAAGGTGTGCTGCACATGGCCGCCAAGTTCCGGGACAGCATGGAGCGTACCCACACTTTGCACAGCGACGAGTTCGACTACGACACCCGGCGGATTTTGGCCACCGTCGATAAATTCCAGGGCCTGGGGGTTGACTACGCACCGGCCATCCAGGCACTGCGGGCAGTATTGGATCTGCCCCGCACCCAAAAAGTGAAGATCAACGCCATTCCCACGCTCGACGAGTGGTTAAAAAAGAGAGGTGAGAAGTGAGAGGGTGAGAGCGGGATAAAATGTGGGCAAATTGGTTGCAACAAGTGTGAGTCATTTTCACTATTTTTGGCCACGCATCCTCTCCTCGAATAAACAGTTAAACCCATCAACAGATAATCAAATAAACAACCTGCCATGTACCAATTCACCTACGGCGGAAAAGACGGCGAAACCTTCCAACTCGCCGAAGCCAAAGACCTCGTGGTGGTGCGCACCAAAAACGACGCACCGCTGGAAGAACTCTCCCTCTCCACCCAGTCCCGCAACCTCGTTCCCAGCCTCGTGCCCGTGGCGGCCTTCCCGGAGGCCAACGTCATGGTGTACATGTGCGTGGCCACCGGCGACAAAACGGCCACCGCCGTCCGAAACGCCGTGCGCAAAAACCTGTCGCAGGAGGAAGGCGTCCGCTTTGCCGGGCGGGTGCTGAAAGACCCCGCCACCGGCAGCATTGTCGTTTACACGGAGAACCTGTACCTGCAATTCAAGCCGGATTTACCCAAGGCCGTTTGCGAAGCCACCATCAAAAAATACGACCTGCGGGTGAAGGAAGACCTCGGCATCACGCCCAACTCCTACTTCGTGGAAGCGCCGCAAGGCACCGGCTTCGGCGTGTTCGAGCTGGCGCAAAACCTGCTCACCCTGCCCGAAGTGGAAGCCTGCCACCCGGAACTCGTGCGGGAGCGCAAGTTCAAATTCGTGCATCCCATGCAGTGGCACCTGCGGGAAACGCAAATCAACGGCGTGACCATCAGCCAGCACGCCAACGTGGAGGCCGCCTGGGAACTCAGCCGGGGCAAGGGAACCACCGTCGCCGTCCTTGACGACGGCGTGGACACCACCCACCCCGATTTCAGCAGCAAAGTCGTGTTCCCACGGGACACCGTCACCAACGTGGACGATGGCAACCCCAAACACGCCAGCGACCGCCACGGCACGGCCTGCGCGGGCGTGGCCTGTGCCAACGGCAACGGCAAGGCCAGCGGCGTGGCACCCGAAGCCAGCCTGCTGCCCATCCGCCTCGGCAGCATCGGCTCCATCTCCGAATCGAAGGCGTTCAAATGGGCCGCCGACAACGGTGCCGACGTGATTTCGTGCAGTTGGGGGCCGGAGGACGGGGCCTGGTGGAACCCCAGCGACCCCATGCACACCAAACAAGCCCGCCTGCCCGACAGTGCCAAAGCCGCCATCGACTATGCCATCGAAAAAGGGCGGGGCGGCAAGGGCTGCGTCATCACCTGGGCCGCCGGCAACGGCAACGAGGACGTGAAATTCGACGAGTACGCCAGCTACCCCAAGGTCATCGCCGTGGCCGCCTGCAACGACTCCGGCAAGCGCAGCGTCTATTCCGACTTCGGCGATGCGGTCTGGTGCTGTTTCCCCAGCAACGATTTTTTTGAGCCGAGGCTCAACCCCACCCGCCCGAAAACCCCCGGCATCTGGACCACCGACCGCAGCGGCAAAAACGGCTACAACGGCGGCGGCATCAACGCCGAACACCTTGTCGGCGACCTCGACGGGCAGTACACGGCGACCTTCGGCGGCACGTCGAGCGCCTGCCCCGGCGTGGCAGGCGTGGCAGCGCTCATGCTCGCTGCCAACCCCGCCCTCACCTGGGAGCAGGTGAGGGAAATCATCAAAAACTCCTGCGACCCCATCGACCAGTCGATGGGCGCTTACGATGCCAACGGCCACAGCCCTTTCTACGGCTACGGTCGGCTGAATGCGGAGAAGGCGGTGAAAAACGCCCAATCCGCCGGGCAGCAAACTTCACCTGCGATGAAATTCGAGGCGAAGGGCCTGGCGCATTTCAACAAAACCGCCAACGCACCCCTGGCCGACGGCCAACCTGCCGGTGACTTCGCCACCCCGGAACGCCTGCTGGGGCTGCAACTCAGCCTCCAGCCTTTCCACCCCGACCTGCACATCAGCTACAAACTCATGGTAAAAAACCTGGGGGAAACCTCGCCCGGTACCGACGGCACACGCTCCGGCACCACCGACAAACGCCGCTCGGTCGTGGGCCTGTCCGTGAAGCTGGAAGGCCCGCTGGCAGCGCAGTTCTCGGTGAAATATGCCGTGAAATTGAAAGGGAAAACTAAATGGGCCGAGGCCGAAAACGGTGCCTGGTGCGGCAGTGGCGATATGAAAAAAGGAGCGACGGTGGAGGGGGTGAAGGTGTGGGTGGAGAAGCGATGAATGAAAGGCAAAGAACAAATAAAACGAGCCTCTCAAATGGACAATCAACTCACCATCCGGCTGATTACAGAAAGCGATGCCAGCGAAGTCCTGGAAATCTACAAGCCGTACGTGCTGGACACCATCATTTCTTTTGAGTACGAAGTGCCGACCTTGGAGGAATACTTGCAGCGGATAAAAACCCATACCGCGGAATACCCCTGGTTGGTTTGTTTGCAGGGCGATAAAATAATTGGGTTCGCTTATGCCAGCAAGCACAGGTATCGGACTGCATATCAATGGTCGCCCGAATCCACTGTTTACCTATCGCCCGAAGTACATCGCAAAGGCATCGCCCGTATTCTATATGCAACCCTTTTTTCCATGTTGCGGTACCAGGGCTACTTCAATGTATATGCAGGCGTGGGCTTGCCCAATGAAAAGAGCGTTGGGTTCCACAAAGCAGCAGGGTTTGAAGAAATCGGCATCTTCCGGAAAGTGGGCTACAAACACGGCCATTGGCACGACACCCATTGGTTCCAGCTCCACCTGGCCGAACATATCCAGCACCCACCGATTCCCAAAAAAATGAAAGAGGTGGAAAACGAGGTGGGATTTCAAGCCATCCTCGCCTTAGCCAACGAACAATTGAAAAACGGAAACGCTATTTTTTGACCAGCGTTAGCGAAACGCTACTTGTTACGACAACATCAGCCGGTACCGAATGGTCGGAACCGGTCCTGCGGCCTCGCTGGTTCCGTGCTCCTCAAAAAAATAAGAAGAAAACTGCTCGTTGTAAGCATAGGCCCGGAACCATTTCACTTGGCCTGTTTACAAGCCCAGTTGCAGTGAGCGGGGGAGTACACGCATAAAAAATCTGTTCGCATCCGTTGCATCCGCGTAATCCGTTTTCCCATCCTCCCCGCGTACAGCTCCCGCTAACCCGATACCCCCGCCTTTTTGGACGAATTTTTGCGGCGAGAACCCGCCACCGGGAAGGTTCCAAAGAATTTATTTTTTAATATGTGGAATGCGTTTACCTTTGCTCCGCTGCATTGGTTTTAAGAAGTTTGACTTGGTTGGAAATCGTTTGACATCGTTTGAAGTTGCCATTCAAACCACTTCAAACCACCTCGAACCACATCTGACAACCACACAACTACCCGCCCACATCCCCGTCCCGTTGGTCTTTTGGCAGGAAAACAAAACATCACGAACCATCCGTTGAACGAACAGCACACCATGAAAAAGCGAATTTATTATGCCATTGCTGCCATCATTCTCCTCTTTGGCCTCGGGGCCACCCTCGATTTCGGCATTTCCAAGGAAGACCATTTAGAGTCTTACGTCCACCGCGTCGAGCGGGGTTTGCACAAAAAAGAATCGGAAGTTTACACGTTCCTGTCAGATACCGGCTTCATTTTCAGGCAGTTGAGAGGTGTCGAAAACCTGTCGCCGCAGCAGCAGGAGGCCGACATGAACCACCTGCTGGCGCTCTCGGCCAAGGAATACAACATCTGCCTTTACCGGGGCGATTCTTTGGTGTATTGGCTGAACAACCTGGCTTTCCTTTCGCCAATGCAACTGGCAAAACTGCAAAAGAAGCCGGAAAAAGTGCGCCTGCTGCGCCTGCCCAACGG
This sequence comes from Bacteroidota bacterium, assembly GCA_016234735.1. Taxonomy (GTDB): domain Bacteria; phylum Bacteroidota; class Bacteroidia; order Chitinophagales; family Saprospiraceae; genus UBA6168. The sequence goes on from JACRAN010000231.1 coordinate 10,152, forward strand.
CTATTTTGAACTCACCAAAGCCTACCTGCCCGGAGACCTGACGGCACTGGCCATGATACCCGTCAAATGGGAGTTTTCGAGGGAAAACGGTTTTTTGGCCAACACCTTCCTGACGGACGATTTTCCCATACCGGACGACGTTTTCCTGAAAGAATCAGGGTCGGAATTTGCCATCCACAGCATCGAGGGCCACCCGTTGGCCTGGCTCGATGCGAGCGGCCCTGCCAAGGACCGGATGCACCTCCAACTCGTTTTTATGATATTCGTGCTGGGCTTCATTGCCATCGGGATACTTGTGAACGACCTGGCGGTGCTGCTGGTGCGGCGTTTTCAGCCCTGGGTGGGGGCGGCGTTCGTGCTTGGGTCGGTGGTTTTCATCCGCTGGCTGATTATCCAGTTGGGGTTCACGCAGCATTTTGGCACGTTCCAGACCTTCTCCAACGTGTTCAGCGACCCGATTCTGGAGGGCGTCAACTCGCTGGGCGAGCTGTTGATCAACATCATCCTGCTGGTGTGGATGATGGTTTTTTTCAACCGGGAATTCCAGGTGAAGGAATTCGTTCACCCCTCCAAAGCCATCCGGTTTGCCCTCACTTCCCTCAATTTTTTCGCCATCAACCTCGGTTTGCTGATGGTGTGCAGCATTTTCAAGGCCATCATCCTCGACTCGCAGATTGTGTTTGATTTTGAAAATGTGTTCAACCTCAACTCGCAGAGCGTGTTGGCGATGGTCGGGGTGGTGCTGTTGCAGCTGGCCCTGTTCCTGTTCAGCCACCGCATGATGCTGGCCATCCACTTCATTGGTTTGAGCAAAAACTGGCGGCTGGGAGCGGTGGCCGTATCGTTGGCCGGTGCAGTGCCGGTGGTGATGTACGGGGATTTGGAGTTGGAGGTGCCGTACTTCCTGATGGCGGCCATGATTTACCTGATAGTGTTCGAGTTTTTTGTGGAGGTGCGGGCCATGTCGCTCCAGTGGATGGTGGGTTGGCTGATGCTGTTTTCCAGTTTTACGGCGATGTTGCTGTATAAATACAACAGCGACAAGGACTACGTGAGGCGGGAGGAGTATGCCAGGGCGTTGGCTAATTATGAAGACGAGCAGGCCGAAGCGGCCCTGACGGAGATTGGCAACGAACTTTTGTCGGATTCTTCCCGCCACCTTTGGCAGTTGCTGGTTGATTATTACGGGGCGGAACTCATTCCGAGGGAAGAGGCCAGGGACATCATCGAGGCAGAGTTGGGCACCAACAAATACCTGCTCCACAACTACGACTTCAAGCTGTCGGGTTTTTACCGGCCCAACGGCAATGCGGCATTTACCGAACAAAAATATTCTTTCGGTGAAATGAACGGGCAGTTTCAAACGGCCCTGGCGACCCGAAACCCCGTCCTGCACTTCCGGCCTGAAAGAACGAGGGACCCCGGCTACCTGCTTCGCCTCGACTTGAAAACCGAGCGACCGCTCACGCTGTACGTGATGTTCAAACGCTCGTTTTCCACCCCCTCGAAAGTGTACACCGAACTTTTGCTCGATAAAAAATACAAGGACCTCTCGGAACTCGACGACTACGACTACGGCATTTACCAGGACGGCAAAATGGTGGAAGAGCGCAACCGCTCCTACGGCAAACAACTCACGGACTCACTGCCGCCCGTAGATAAAGTGAGGACGGTGAAACACACCAGCACCCGTTCCGAACTGCTGTACCATGCACCCAACAACATCGTGATAAAAATAGGGCGGGAGACCGGCGGGTACATCAAACCGCTGTCGCTGTTTTCGTACGTCTTCACCCTGCTGGCCATGGCCGTGCTGGTTTTTGGCGGCATCAATTACTTCACGAATGCCCTGCCGGGCCCGCTCAATTTTTTCCGTACTTCCAGGCCATCGCTGCGCAACCAGTTCCAGTTTTGGGTCATCGGGATGATTTTGTTTTCCTTCCTGGGCATCGCTTTCGTCACCGTCTGGTACTTCCAGCAGTCGTCCAACAGCTACCACAAAAGCCGCCTCGACCGCAAAGTGACCGCCGCTTTCGCCAGTGCAAACTATGAAATCAAGACCTGGCGCAAGGAACGCCAGCGGAAGTGGAACAATGAGCATCGTTTCCCGCAAGCGGGAAATCCGCAGGCAGGCCAGCCCCCCGGCGAGTTTGAAATCGGGAGCAAGGATGGGCTGAACGCCCTTTCGATTTCGTCGCTGATACCTTTGATTTCGGAGGTACACCGCCTCGACGTGAATATTTACGACAAAAACGGCAACCTCATCACGTCCTCGGAAGCCGCAATTTTCAAGGGTGGGCTTGTTTCCGATAAAATGGGGGCCTATGGCTTCCAGTCCCTCACCCGCCTCGGCTACGACCGCCGGGACCAGGACGAAAGCATCGGCAATTTGCAATACACCGCTGCCTACCTGCCCCTGAAAGACCTGGAAAACAACACGCTGGCCTTCATGGGCATCCCGTACTATTCCCGCCAGAATGAGTTGCGCAACGAAGTGACGGACCTGATGAGCACCCTGCTCAATGTGTACGTCTTCCTGCTGCTCATCGCCGGTGGCCTGGCCATCGTCGTTGCCAACTCCATCACCAAAAAACTGAGCGAGTTGGGCGAGAGCCTCCAGCGCCTGCGGTTCGGCACCAACGCCCCCATCGTTTGGAAACGGAAGGACGAAATCGGCGACCTCGTGGAAGCGTACAACCAGGCCGTGAAAAAAATAGAGGAAAGCTCCCGATTGCTGGCGCAATCGGAGCGGGAGAGCGCCTGGCGGGAGATGGCCAAGCAGGTGGCCCACGAAATCAAAAACCCGCTGACCCCGATGAAACTGAGCATCCAGTACCTGCTCCACGCCTACCAGTCGAACCCCGACCCGAAGAGCATCGAGCCGCTGCTGAAACGGGTGACCAACACGCTCGTCGAGCAAATCGAGTCGCTGTCGCAAATCGCCACCGAGTTTTCCAACTTCGCCAAGATGCCACAGGCCGAAAACATCCAGTTTTCGCTGAACGACCTGGCAGCTTCCGTACACCACCTGTTCAGGAACGAGCGCCCGGACATGGACATCAGCATCCAACTGCCGACGGCGGACTTCGAGGTGTATGCCGACCGAAACCACGTGACCCGTGTCATCAATAATTTGCTGAAAAATGCCATCCAGGCCATCCCCGATGTCCAAAAAGGCGTGATTCAAATGGAACTCTACCAGGACGGCGACAACGCCATCCTGAAAGTCACCGACAACGGCACCGGCATCCCGCCAGAGGTTCGGGAGAAAGTTTTTTCACCCAATTTTTCCACCAAAACCTCCGGCACGGGCCTTGGCCTCGCCATTTGCAAGAGCATCATCGAGGGCTTCAACGGCGATATTTATTTTGAAACCGAAATGGGCAGAGGCACCACTTTCTTCGTGGAACTGCCGCTGAGTGGGGTAGAGGAGCGGGTTTGAAGGGGAGTGCTTGAGGATTTGAGTTCTTGAGCGTTTGAGACGATGACTGAAGCACTCTGACCCTCAAATCCCCAAACCCTCAAACTCTTTCCCCCCCGGCTATAACTTTCCCCCTCAAAAACTCGTTATGCAAAAACTTGGATTCGCCCAGAACCAAACGTTATCAATGAGAGGCGTGAACTGTTCAGTGAAAGTGGATTTTGTTTAAAATAACCCAAGTTTCGAATAATGTTCCGCAGGAACAAAATCTTTGTAGCAAACCGCCAAAACCGTGATTTCCCGTTCCGTAGGAACGGTATTCCGCCCAAAAGATGCCGTTCCTACGGAACAGAGACCGAAAAAAACGAGGTTCTACAAAGATGTCGCCCCGCTGGTACGTTATTCGCAACTTGTTTTAAAATACTGATATTCAATGTATTGGACGCTCATTTTCTCACCTCTCACCGTCTCACTTCTCACATCTAAAAATTCACAACACCTATGAAGCACCTGGCAGTTCTAACCTTTTTCACCGTACTCTCGCAAGCAGTTTTCTCCCAGTGCATCTCCGGGGACTGCAAAAACGGCACCGGCATCTACCTGTATCCCAGCGGTGCCAAGTACATCGGACAGTTCAAGGACGGCGAAATACACGGCATCGGCACTTGCTACTACACCGACGGCAGCACCTACCGGGGCGAGTGGGCACACCGTTTCCAGGAGGGCAACGGCATCAAGACCCTCGCCGATGGGCGCACCTGGGAGGGCATCTGGAAAATGGGCCTCCCCATCGACACCGACGGCCAGCCCATCGCCAACCTGTTCCCCGAAAAAGAACCGGAAGTGCAGAGCGGCTGCCTCGCCGGCAACTGCGAAAACGGCGAAGGCACCTTCGCCTACCCCGGCGGCAGCAAGTACGAGGGACAGTTCAAAGAAAACAAGCCCAACGGCCAGGGCACCTTCACCTACACCAACGGCGACCGCTACGCGGGCAATTTCCAAAACGGGTTGAAGCACGGCAAAGGCACGTTTTACTACGCCGACAACACGCAAACCTCCGGTGAGTGGCGGGAAGGCGAGTACCTCGGCAACCCTCACATCGAACATGGCCAGGTCGGCTGCACCGAGGGCGACTGCCAGAACGGCCGTGGCACCTACGTTTACAAAGACGGCGTGGCCAAGTACGTCGGTGAATTTGAGAACGGGATGCCCGACGGCGAGGGCGTGATTTATTACGCCAACGGCGAACGCTACAAGGGCGAGTGGGCGCTCGGCAGTTTCAACGGGCAGGGGTCGCTCTTCATGCCCGACGGCACAGAGGTGGCGGGCTTCTGGAAAGACGGCTCGTTCATGGGGGCCGAAAACCCCAAGCACGAGGTGGAAACACCTGCCACCACGCTCAATGCCGACGACTACATCGCCATCCGGGCAGCTTCGCAAATGAAGGTCTGGGCAGTAGTGGTGGGCATTTCGGCCTACAACCACATGCCCACCCTGCGCTACACCGACGACGATGCCTACCGCATGTACGCCTTCCTGAAAAGCCCGGAAGGGGGTGCGTTGGCCGATGACCAAATCCGCATTTTGATTGACGAGGATGCTACCCACGACAAAATCTTAGCCTCCATGCAAGAGGTGTTCAGCAAGGCAGGCCCGGAAGACCTGGTGATGATCTACTTCTCCGGGCATGGCCTGCCGGGGGCGTTCCTGCCGATTGATTTTGATGGTTTCAACAAAAAACTCGACCACGACGACATCAACAAGATGCTCGAAACCAGCCCCGCCAAATACAAACTCTGCATCGCCGATGCCTGCCACTCCGGCAGCCTGCTGGCCATGGCCGAGAAGAGCGGGACCATCCGCAACGTACTGGAAGATTATTACAGAACACTGGCACAGGCCGGGGCTGGCACGGCGCTCATCATGTCCTCCAAGTCCGAGGAAACTTCGCTGGAAAGCAGCGGCCTGCGGCAGGGCGTGTTCAGCCACTTCCTCATCCGGGGGCTGAAAGGCGAGGCCGACAAGGATGCCAACAAAATCGTGACCGTGCAGGAGCTTTTCGATTTTATCGATGAAAACGTGCGGGTGTACACGATGAACCGCCAATCGCCGGTCATCAAGGGCCAGTACGATGCGAAAATGACGGTGAGCGTGGTGCGGTGAGCAGTAGGCAGCCCTCAGTTCGACAGGGGGCAGTTGACAGTCAACGGATATTTCCGCCCCAAACATAGCCATCAAACACATTTTCGGCCTTGCGCCCAACCACATGTACTTTGCTGATGCCGAGGTTTTTGGCCAATGAGGCAATCGTTTTCAGGTGTACTTCAATGGGCGTTTCTTTTACTTCAAAAGCTACTTCCTTGTCTAAAATAAAGTCGATTTCATTGCCCGATTTCAGTGAATAATAGGAAATCTCGCCAAAATGCCGAAGCTGATTGAACACCGCATTTTCAAATTTTGAACCACTGCCCAGATCCGCTGACATCGAAGCGATGCCATTGTCCTGAAAGTACAACTTTTTGGCCTTCACGATCTCCCGGTCGGGGCTGTTTGATGTCACCGGAATGGTTCGGATAAGGTAGGTTTGCTCAAAAAGTTCAAGGTACTCCTCCACCGAACGGCGGTTTATGCCTGTCAACATGCTTATTTTGGAAATTTCCAGCCTGGTGCCAACCCTCACTGCCAGCAACTTGATCAATTTGTAGGCCTCTGTGCTTTTCTTGAAATCCAGGATGGATGCAATGTCGTGGTTGACGTATGAACTGAGGATGTCGGCCAACAGGTCTTTTTTACCATTTGTCCTGTCTAAAAGTACCACTTCCGGGAAGCCTCCGAAGTCGATGAACTCCTCGTAAAGGTACTTCAACCGCTCAAACTCCGATAGCGAAAACGGCACCTGTGCAAACTCCCGGCCCGGCGGCACATGTGCTATGCCCTTGAAATTCAGCATCTCGCCAAAACTCAGGGGATAGACCTCAAAAATCCGCTTCCGGCCCGCCAATGATTCATCAAAGCGGTTTTTCAGGTAGTACGAACTGGATCCCGTCAGGATAAACTTTACATCATAGTGGTCGTACAGGTACTTCACCACGCTGGGCAGGTTGGGCACCAATTGGATTTCATCGATGCCAATCAGCACTTTTTCACTAAAACTGATGCCTCGTTGCACCAGTGCAAAAACGATGGCCTCGTAGTTTTTTTCTGAAAAAAGCTCCCGGTAGTCGAGCCGCTCCATGTCGAAAAATAGCTTTTGGCCAATGCCTGAAACTTCAATCAGCTTTTTGAGCAGGGTTGTTTTGCCCGTGCGTCGCATGCCGGTTATCACCGTCACCTGCTTGCTGGCGAGGTGCGCTTCCAATTCCGGAAAAATGTCCCGATTGATAAACATTTGTAAAAATAGTTTTACTATTTAGGTTTTAAAATGTAAAAATAGTAAAACTATTTTCAAAAATTACAAAAAAAATCGGGCAACACAAGGTCGCCCGATTTTTTTTTTTTGTGACTGTGCTATACCGGTTCGTTACTCATCGGGACGCTTTCCTTCGTCAAGCGACTGCCAACTGAACTCACCTCGCCACCTGGAACTTCTTCGAGCGGAAGCCTTCCGGGGTGGTGATGGACAGGAAATAGTTGCCGACGGGCATCTTGCTCACATCGAAGGAGAAGGTGCCGTCCTGCACATTTTCCAACTGCCGCATACTCACCATCCTGCCCGTGAAATCGAGGATGCGCACCTCCACCACAGCGGCCACCTGGTCCAGTGAAAGTTCGAGGTTCACGGTGGAAGTAGCCGGATTGGGCGACACCACCACTTTGCTGTCATCCAACGGCTCGGCAGTAGAAGTGGCGAAGCCGTCCATGTGCAGGCGGACGACGGCGTTGTAGTTACCTCCGTAGAGTGGGATCCAGCCATTCGTGTATAAACTATCACCGAAAATGACCGTACCCAAACCACCGGCCATTATATCCCTACTAACACCAACAGCGTACTTGGGCGGAATGCCTGATGCTGCCTCAGAGCCATTGTATTCTATCATCAACAAATAAATTTTATTGGGGGCGAGGTTCACCGGATTTGGAAACTCAACAGTAATGAACTGGAAGCCTTCATCCGTATCGGACAGCACATACTCAGTGGAGGCGACCGGAATGAGCGGGCCTCCGTTTTCATTCAACCCGCTGTACGACGCAAAAGCTGCCGGGTAAGGCACACTGCCGTTGCCGTCCGGGTCGGCATTGTACAGGTTGATGTAGAAAACATCGGCGGCAGGCTCTCCGGTAAACAGTTCATCCGGGTTGCTGATCATGAAGGAGGCATGGGTGGCTACCTGCGCCGTTGGGCCTGTGCGGTAGAAGTTGCCAATGTCGTAGCGGAAGCCAAAGTCATCTACAAACCTGGCACTGTCCGGCTCGATGGTGCCATTGGTGTTGGGTATGATGTCGTTGTCGTCCAGCGCATAGGTGTAATCCGTGATGATAAATTTCCGCTCCAGCAGGTCAGGTGTCAAAGAGTTGGAGTAAACCACCGTGTACTCCCCAATGGCACTCGGCGTGTAGGAGTCATCGAAAGTAACCGAGTTTAGCGACAACGGTGCCACGTCCGTGATGGTCTGGCTGATGGTGGCGGTTTGCCCGTTCGGGTCGGTGAATTCAGCACTGAGGGTCAGGCTTGGAATGGTCGTATTGACTTCCGTGTTGACGAAAGTAATGCCCACATCCTCCAGCGGTTTCACACCGGAGAGGGGCGTGTGGTAGCTGTAAGCATGGCGGGGGCCGCCGAATGGACGTACTTCAAAGATGGCAGTTACCGGTATTCCAGCATTCAATTTGTCCAGGATGATATCCCCATCCTCTTTTGAGAGGAGAATTGTAGGGATATGAACTTGACTGCCGAAAGCCCCGCCACCCATACCGATAGCGCCTCCCGCTGGGTCTGGAAGATAAACACGGTTCAGGATGATGACCCCGATAGCCCCTGCCTGCTGTGCCCGAAAGGCTTTCAATCCAAACTCACAATCTCCCCTTCGTATAAGTGCAATTTTGCCGGTGAGGTCATTGAAAATCATAGAATCGCAGCACAAAGTGTCCGTTTGCATTCCCAAGCTGTCCTGACCGTATGCCCAAATAGCATCACCAGAAACAGTTTGGGCAAGAGTGTCGCACCATCCCCCTGGACGGCCGTAAACGAAAGTTTTAACAAGTCCATCCTGTGACTCGATGCGAACCTCCACCGTGATGGGTGATTCGCTAGGTATTTGCGCAGCAAGTTGAAGACCACCTGCCATGCAGCAAAGCAGTAGCGTAAACGTTTTTTTCATACTAATTCAATTTTTAAGTTAAACATTGGATTTCTCGAATGGGGTAAAGTTATCAATTCTTTCAAAAAATGAACCCCTCCGGCAGCAAAAACAAAAAGCGCCCCCCGAAAACACGTTCCGGGGGGCGGTTTGCGGCAATCGTCGTCGAGGTTTGAAACCTCGACGACGTTGCAGCCCGAATTTATCGAAAAAACTCCATCAACGCTGCACCGTGAAACGTTTGGCTTTGGTCACGTCGTCCGTCCGCACCACGATAAAATACTGACCGGCAGGGAATTGCGACACGTCGAACTCCGCCTTGTCGTAGTTGCCGTTCACCGTCCGGCGGGTGTTCAGCACCAGCCTGCCAGCGGCATCCCGGATGGTGTACTCGATGGACTGGGTAGTGGTTTGCAGTTCCGTCTCGGCAATCAACTGCGTGGAAACCGGGTTCGGCAGCAGGTTGATGGAAACGACGGAGGGCGTCAGTTCCACACTCGGCGACTCAACCTGGTTGATGTAGAGTGCCGTAGCTACGGATGCCCTGACGCCGGTGAACAAGAAAGTGCCGGTTTCCACATTCGGCAGCAGCCCATTATAGGCGTTGACACCAATGTAGGGCAAGTCGATGTCGCGGGTGATGAAGCCACTGTCAACGGCGATGGTTTGGTCGTAAGGTTCGTCGAAACCGAAGAAAACAAGCAGCGCACCTTCGTACCGGACACCGACAAAGTATCTCCTGTCGTCGTCGGGGATGACGTAGCTCGGCTCAAACTCTAAGTAGTCCAACACCTCCGTTTTCACCCATTCGCTGGTGGCCGACGTGTCCTGAATTTCAACCGGGGAGAAACCCACGATGGAAAACTCATTATTGGTGAGGATGTCGTCGCCATTGAGGTCGTCCCACTCATAGACGAAAGCATTGATGTCACTGGCTCCCAAAGAACCAAGGCTCGGAGCATTGGTGGTCACCAAAAACTGAATGCTGTCCACCTTGTTGCCAATGCCTATCGGTACTTCAAAACCGGCCAGGAATTCAATGTTTCCACCGCCCGAAATCGTGTAGGAGTTGGTGGTGCGCGGGCGGTTGTTCGTCAGGTCCCAACGGCCTTTGCAATAAATGTTGTTGCTCAACATAAATTCCGTAGCGACGGCATTATCGGTTGAAGCATCGTCGGCACTGTCGAGTGTGGTGATGTAGTTCAGGCTGTACACACCGGCACCTTCTGTCGGCGTGTAATCCGGAAGTACAATCAATACGGACGAATCGACCGGAAGGCTGCTCGCCACGTCATATTCGTCGTACACCGGAGTGCCGGTGCTGCCGCCAAACGGGGTGTACTCGATGGTAGCTTGCACGCCAACGCCGGTGGCAACGTTGAGGCCCCGGTTCTGCACGGCAGCGCCCGGCGTCACCGTGTAACCGAGTGCTTCGGCCTGGTCTGCAGGCATCACGCCGTTCACGGCATTCAGGATGCTCTCACGGGTCACCCGCACGTCGTTCGGGAACTGTAAGTTGCCGATGGTCATGTTGACCGTGCCAGCCGCCACAGCTGCACGGATGATTTGGCCATCGTCGTAAGAAAGCATGACCGCCGGGAGGGTGACGGTAGCGCCCACTGCGCCTGCACCCATTACGATGGTGCCGAGGCCCGCATTCGGAAGGCTGTTGAAAACAACCACGGCGATGGCGCCGGCCGTCTCGGCGTTCAGGCACTTGACACCAAACTCACAGGTGCCCCGGTCAATCAAGGCGATTTTTCCGGCCAGGTCGGCACCGTTGATGGCGGCACCACAGCCCTGCGTGGGGAGTGCGCTGCCATCGTCAACGAAAGCGACATCGGCAGTCCAGAGTCCGCTGGTCAGGTCTGCACCAAAAGCGGCAGCAGAAAAATCGTACGACCCGGCAAGCCCGCCAGGCGAGTTGACAAGTACGACCTGCGCAGCCGCAGTGTACGAGAGTAAAAGAAACGCAATTAGTGTTGTAAAAATCCTCATGATAAATGTGTTTTGTTATAAGTTGAAGAAATCACCGGGTGTCGGGTTTGAGAAAACCGTCACCATTTTTTTATTTTCTTACAAAAGCTACCTGTGGTCGTGAAGCGCTTTTTTGAAAAATCAAAGGCAGAAGGAGTTTATCCTGCGTAAAGGTAGGCAAAACCAGTTCTTTCCGTGCAACTGTTTTGGTCAGATAACTTCCATTATTGAAGGAAGATGGCGGCCAATGGCTTACAAATGCTTGAATTGGAGGAGGAAGACGCTTATTTGAGTGGTGTAAAGACCTTCGACACAGGTGCTCTCATTAGCCGCAGTGCCGCCCGATAGGGTCGAGCGTTAATTGAAAATAATCGTCCCATCGGGACGGCATCTTTGTAGCATTGGCAAATTAGCTCGGTCTCCGTTCCATCGGAACGGTATCTCATCCCAGCAGATACCGTTCCGATGGAACGGTTATCAATGGTCGGGCGATTCCTACAAAGATATCGTCCCGATGGGACGAAAAATATGACTTTTAAACACTCA
>JACRAN010000238.1 GCA_016234735.1 Bacteroidota bacterium
CCAGATTTTGGATGGGACGGGGAGGAAGGCGCTGCACCCGGTGGAGGTGCTGTGGGCGGCACTTGCTTGATTTACGATTTAGAGATTGACGATTTACGATTGGGGGGCCGCAGGTAATCAATCGGGTTCAAATAAAACATCTTCCGCCAACCTTGTCTTCCACCATCAATGCGCCAAGGGTAAGGTACAAGCGTCTTGATGGCATAGTGCAAATGCGGCTGCTTTCCAACGGCGTTTCCGCTCGTGCCAACCGTTCCAATTTTTTCGCCACAATTCACCCAAGAGAAAGTGGAGGTTTCGATGTCTTGCAAATGGGCGAAGTAGTGCAGCCGCCATTTTGGGCCGAGCACGAAGACTACGTTGCCGCCCGTTTTGATTTCACCAGCGAAAACGACCAGGCCGCCCGACGTGGAAAAAACACGGGCGCCTGCCTTGGCAAAAATGTCCACGCCTTTGTGCGTGACGGACTTGCCCCAGGGGTAGTACCAGAATGAGTCGGGGTTGTAGTCTTTGTCGGTTGCGCCTTCGACGGGCATGGTGAAATACTGGGGGAGGGGGGGCCAAGGAGGAGGATGGAGATTGCGCCGAGCAGAAATTTCTTCATTTTTCTGATTTTAAACGCCTTTTGTATTCATTCAAAAGCCAAGGCGAGATTTCCTTTTTATGCTTCTCGATAATTTCTTGAAAAATTGAATCAGGGTAGTACTTGCCTTCATAATCCCATTCTAAATAATCATTGCAGCCAATTCGCTTGATTTGATCACCCTCGAAAATTATAGTAGCACACAAACCACCTTCCAGTTTATACACAGGGTAATTTTCGTACCCTTTGAATTTTGGGAAAAAGCTAAGGTAAATTTCGTCACCTTCAAACAGAGTCGATGAGTCAACATCTTCTGGCAAAAAATCTAGTTCACAATTAGGGTACCGAGCTATTCTGCTTTCACCAAACAGTTCAATAAGCCGCTTTCTGTCTTTGAGTAGATTCTTGCCTTGGCTTTGATAGATTCGTTTCTCAATGAAAAAACGATCTAACACAGAATCACTTTGCAAGCTTACCACGAAGTCTGTACTGTTTTCATTCGAAGTGATGGAGTTAATTTTGTAAAGTTCCCACTTGGCTAAGTCAAACTGCCGTTCGAGGTGGTATTTTTTGATGGCGTCTGGATAATTTTCTTGTGGCTCAGCCTGTGAACATGAGCTTAAAATCAAATAGAGCAATGCATATAAGAGGTTGCGCATTTTATACGGCTAATTTTTATGATAAACCACCCCCCTTTCCCCCAAATATCCCAGCACAAATTCCAACGCTCCGTCCACCTCGCCAACAAATTTCGAGGATTGCAATTGGAAGAGACAAGCAATTTCGATGGTATCACATTTTGTGATACGTTTAGGCTACCAGTAATTTCTCTACTTCTGCCAACTTGGAACTGATGAACTTTGGCAGCTTTTCCTGTTGTTCCGTGCTTTTCAGGTAGTTAGTCAGGCGCTGTATAAAATCACCTGCACTGTTGAAGTTTACGCCACTTTGCACCAGTTCCACGAGCAGGTCTTTGAGCAGTTCCTGTTTCAAAAGCTCGTACTGCATAACCATCGTTGCGGATAGTGGCTCGTCCTTGCCCTTCCATTCTTGGAGGGCGGCATCAGCGATTTTAAGGTCGTTGGTGAGGGATGCTAATTTTTGAGTGGTCATGGCATAAAATTTAATCTGATAATTCCTTTTGGGTGTCCTTCCCTTGAAGTACCGAACAAGGTCTTCCATCTTTCGGCTTCTCTCAATGTGCTTTCAAAGAAACGATGGTTCCAATTGGCGGTTGGGGCAAAGAAACCATCAATCTTGTAAAGTGACTTCGAGGTTTTTCGTAACTGGTCAACAAAAATAGCCTTTTTTACAATCAAATCGTAAGGAAGAAAAGTCACCATGTCAATATCCCTTGGATGTTGCTTTTGAGTGACAAAACTGCCGTTTACCCATTGGTAAAATGGTGTTTCAAAATGCCTTTTTATGTCATCCAAATACAGTTGATAATTGGCCAGCAAGTGTTTTCTTCGTCGCTTCTTCTCAAAACCTTCTGAAAAAGTATAGGTAAAGTCGTCCCAAGTGGTTTCAATTATTTCATGAGGAATCAAATTGCCGTTTTCATCAAATGATAGCATGTCGTTGGATGTTTGTGGCGCAATTTAGGATTTCGTTTTCCGATACACCACCCCTCGTTCCCCCAAATACCCCAACACAAACTCCAGCGCCCCGTCCACTTCCCCCACATACTCCGGCGGGCTAATCCCCTTCCTGTCATACTTCCCATCCAGCACCAGATTGGCGACTGCCGTGCAGGTGTAGCCCGTCGTGCGGGCCATGGAGATGGTGTCTGTGGCGGGGTCGTAGCGGTCGAGGAGGTCGTAGGTGATGTTGCCGCTGTCCGTGCCGAGGCTGATGCGCATGATGGTGAAGTCGCCCTCGCCGGGCTGTAGCTTCCATTGTGGGAAGAGCAGCCGGGCGGTGAGGTCCACAGGCCGGATTTTCTGCCCCTTCACCTCCACCTCGTCGTAGCTGAAAAAGCCGCCCGCCCGCAGCACCCGCAGATACTCGATGCAGCCGGGGTAGCGCAGCGTTTTTTCAATCATGTCCGGCACGTCGGGCATGGTGTGGATGAGCGAGCGAAGGCCGTCGGTATTGAACGCCTCCAAGGTGCCGACGCCTTGAAAATCAATCAATTCAGGGTCGGAGAGCGCCTCACGGGTCACGAGCCTGCCGCCCTCCACGTACCTCGCCGGGCGGATGTACTCCTCAATCACGTCAATCGGGGAAAAGACCGCCCGGTATTCCCACGGCCATTGCCGCACCTGCGGCAGCCCGCCCACGAGGCAGCGGAAACTGTTGATTTTCTGGTGCTTGTGGTGGTGGCCAAAGATGATATTGCCCATGCCGGGCGCCACGCCGCAGTCCACCACGGCGGTGACCTTGTGTTGTTTTGCCAGTTCATCGAGGCCAAAAGCGTCTTCGGGGAAGAAGCTGATGTCCACCACGTTCTTGCCAGCTTCGATGCAAGCACGGAGCGCATTGTAGCCCAAGAAGCCCGGCAGTGCGCCGATGACGAGGTCGCAGTCCTTGACGAGTTCCTTCAGTTTTTCAGGATTGGAAAGGTCGGCCTGCACGGTGGGGATGCCGTGCACAGCGGGCTTTTTCAGCGACTCGGCGCTGGCATCGGCGCTGGTCACGTCGTGCTGTTTTTTGAGGTCAATGGCAATGGCGCTGCCGACAAGGCCCGCACCGAGGACGATTATTTTTTTCATTGGAAACGGATTTTTGCGAAGCGCCAAAGGTAAGTTTGGAAATGGGAATTAGCTCGCCCCTTTGGGGGAATTGGGAACTGATGACAAATAGACTGCTACTTCCGCCGTCTGCGAACCACCTCCACGAACCGCTCCACCTCCCGGTTCGACCGCCAGCGGTGCAGCACGTCACCGGCGACGAGCACGGCGATGCCGAGGAAAAAAGTGCCGATCCGCAGCAGTTCCACCGGGCGGGCCCAATCGGCGTAAAACGGCCTGACCACGAGCATTTCGAGGCAAATAATCAGGGCGGTGAGCAGGAACAGCCCGATGGCCGCCGCCCTCGTTTGCCGCACGAGCGAGGGGCGCATTTTGCGGAGGCATTTTTTCAGGAACCAGGCACTTTCGCCGTCGTGCGGGTCGATGCGGAGCAGTTCCCGCAGGATGTGGTCGGTTTTTTCCAACTCCAACAGTTGGTAGCAGGAGGCAGCTTTGCGGAAAAGTGTGTGCTGGAACACGTCCTCGCCGTTGAAATATTTCAGGTTTTCCATCACACTGGCCTCGATGACGGCATCGGCCATGAGCAAGTGCTTCTGCCACTCGCTGATTTCGAACAGGGCGTTCGTGTAGGCCAGCATCAGTTCAAAATATTCGTCGAAGTCCAGCCCCCGGATCTGTGCCTCGTTTTCTTCGTAAAACCGCACGATTTTCCGCCACTCCCCCGGCTCGATGGCCCGGAAGTCCCGGTAAATTTTTGAGCGGTATTTCGATTGAGGATACATTTTTTTGAGACTGTAGATTTTAGATTTTAGACCATAGAAGGTGGGTGAAAAAGTCACCGTACGTTGTCTAACATCTATTGTCTAAAGTCTAATAGCTACCTTGTAAATTACCGGTTTCGAGGGGCTGGCGTCGATTTCAAAACTGGCAGTTTGCAGGTTCAACAAATAAAGACCGTCCTGGATTTCGTTCGGTGCAAAAATCAGCTCCGTAATCGTACAATTTTGCCGGATGTTGTCAGTAGAGCCGCCGTAGCGCCAGAATGCCCGGTGTGCCAGCAACTTTCCGCCGTCCTCCTCCCGGTCAACGGAGGGCAAATCGAGCAGCAGGTGCCCCACCCCGCAGTCGGCTAAGTACGCCGCCGCTTCGGGATGGAGGTAGGGCGGATTGGTGCCGGAGTAGTTGGCCGTCAGTTTCCGCCCGTCGTTGGGCATGGTGCGGAGGATGAACGCCTCCGTTTCGCCTGGCTGCAGCACTTCCTCCAACTGTTTTTTCAAAACGGCCCGGTCGCCATTCGGCAGTTTCGAGGGGTAAATCGTGACCAATTTAGCCAAAAAATGGAAGCGTGTCAAGCACTGGTGGATGGTAAATTTTTCTTTGGCGATGTGGCCTACGCACTCCGTGTGGGTGCCGTTGCCGTGCGGGTTCAGGCGGATGTTGACGAAGTTGACGGGGCCGCCCTGTGCCGTCGAGCCGATGAAACTGCCAGCCACCACCGGCTCCACGTCCACTGGCGGTGCCCAGAAGCAGTTGGGGTTGCCGGGGCCCTCCCGTAGCGGGATGGAAATGTCAAGTGGACGGGCGAGGTCGGCGGTGTACTGTTTGCCACGGTGTTCGATGGTGATTTTCATGCTGCTATTTTATTGCGAAAGCGGAGTATGCGAGGAAGATGGGCAAAATCCTCCTGTTTTTTCCAACGTATTTTTGGTACATTTGCTGAAACAAAGATTTCGATTATGGATTTTGAAGTTCAGGACCAGGCTACCACAGAAATTTCAAACTACGAACTTGAAAGAAACAAACCTATGCCCTCCTTCAATCATGGTACTATCCAGGCCAATCTCATAATGGAATTGGCTGAATTCAGGAATAAATTCAGGATAACATCCGAAACAAGCCTGAACCTTGACCAATGGCCAAGTGTACCAGATATTTCAATGTTCCCAAAATCCGAAATGGACTTGTGGAACGATGAAATCGCAGTCAAAGAACCCCCGCTCTGCGTCATCGAAATCCTCTCTCCAACCCAAAGTTTGAACGACTTGACTAGCAAAGCCAACGGCTATTTCCAACATGGCGTTCAGTCCTGCTGGATTGTATTGCCCTCAATGGCAAATATTTACGTCTATTCCAGTCCCGACGACTACGCCATTTTCAGGGCAACGGAAACGTTGGTGGACAACAAGCTCGACATTTCGTTTTCACTTTCCGAAGTCTTCAAATAGTTCCCGTCGCTATTCTTCAAAAGTCTCCACCCGCAAGTCGTCCATCCACATGCCCGGCCGGTTGGATGGGTTCCACAGGAAAATTTTGAGGTGGTCGAACTCTTTTTTCGGCACCCGAATGTCCATGCCCGCCTCGCCCCACTCACCCTCCCCGATGACCCGCCAGGGCCGGATGGCCCGCTCCCGCACCGGTTGCCCCTGCTGCTCGAAGCGCACCACCAACTGCGGCATCACCCACGCCTCCCAGGTTTTTTCCTGACCGTAAAACTGGGCGGAGATGTGGAGCCATTTCCCGCGTGGCATTTCCGCGGGCCGCGGAATGTCAAGCGTGTGCGAAAACGGCGTTTGCGGGTCAACGAAGGCCGACTTCGTGCCGCTTTTTGCAAACCGGGCACTCACGCCCACCGAGTCCGTAACTGTCTCAAAATCAGTGGTGTAAACGACCCGGACGTTCTTTTTTTCTCCCGAAAAACCCTCCTTCGCATCCAGCAGCAGCTTGTCCGTCTGCACGTCCTTCACCCGCCCGAAAATGCGCCAGTAGTACGCCCGGTTCATCGCCTCGGCCTCCCAGGGGCCCCAGTGCGCCTGATAAGTTTGGAACAAGTTGAGGGCGAGGCAGCCGAACAGCAACAGCTTGACGATTGCGGATTGCGGATTGCGGATTTCGGAAATTTTGGCCAAAAAAGCGGCCAGCGGAAATGCCAGCAGCGCATACGACTGCACCATCGCCCGCTGGCCGAAGGCTCCGCCGTACCACCAGATGTCCCAGGCGCAGACAACCCAGGTGTTTACGAGGAAGAAGGCTACGATTGCGGATTTCGGATTTCGGATTTCGGATTGGGAGCCGGGCCAACCCGAAATCCGAAATCCGAAATCCGCAATCCCAAACCCCAACAGCGCAAGCGCCATCAGCGGCGTGTACACGAGCCAGCCTTTGCGGTAGCTGAAAAAAACGTTAACGAAATGCGGATGCAGGAAGCTGAACCCCTGCTCGCCGTAGCTGTACACGAGCCAATGGCCGCTCACGTACTTCCAGTAGCCAAGTTGAAGGGAGCCGATGGCCGCAACGGTGATGCCCGCCACGAGGAGGCTGGTGAAATTTTTTTTGAAAAAAGACAACCGCTTGCGCAGGCTTTTCAAGTCGGTGATGCCCCAGAGCAACGGCACGAGGGCGCAGATGATTTCGGTGGGGCGCACCAGCGCCGCCAGCCCGACGCAGGCTCCGATGGAAAGTGCGCCCCGCAACGTGGGCCGCTCGTGCCATCGAATGGTGCAATGGACGAGCATGGCCAAAAGTGCGAACAGCCAGACGTGGGCGTTGGCGGCATCGAAGGTGGCGTAGTTGAAAAAATTGGTGCCGAGTGCCACGAGCAGCAGCGTCCAGCCGACGGTTCGGTCGGGGAAGTAGCGCAGGAGGTTTTTCCGAAGGAACCAAAGCCCCAGCACAGCCACCAACACACCGCCGAGGTGGATGGCCGCCTGGTAGGGGAGGGAGAAGCCATCGGCGGGATGGCCGGTGAGCTTCGCAACGGCGTGACCCACCGCAAAAAACGGCAGGTACATCACCGCCATTCCGGCAGAATATTTCATAACCTGATTGCCGTTTTCGACGGGAAATGCCTGGTCGGGGGCGAAGCTGGGCTTGTATTTTTGGATGATGCCGGGCAGGAATTTCACCTGCTTCAGGTCGTGGTAGATGAAGACGGCGGGCAAGTAGAGGTAGTAGCCGCTCACGTCCCAGGCGAGGGTGGCCTCGGTGCCGGGCCGCTCGTAGCGGGGGAACGCCATCGTCACCACGAACAGCGCCGCGGCACAACCCCAAAAAACCAAGCGTGAAAAACTTTTCATGCCCGAAGATTGCACCCCAAATCCGAAATCCGAAATCCAAAATCTGAAATCAATTCACTCCTCCTCTCCCACGAGCCATTTTTTGAAAAACGGCGAGCGCTCCGTGCTCACCACGGTTTCCTTGTCGGTGGACGGGTCGAGCAGCAGTTTCACCCTCGACTTGGAGTAGGCGTACATCTCCCGGATGCACTCGATGTTGACGATGAACTGGCGGTTGATGCGGAAAAACGTGCGGGGGTCGGCCATTTCTTCCAGTTTTTCAAGCGAAGGTTCGAGCGGGTAGCGTTTGCCTTCCTTCGTGATGATGAACGTGATTTTGTCCTCCGTGTAAAAATAGGCGGCCTCCCGGAACTCCACGACCTTGATACTTTGGCCGAAACGGATGAGGAAACGGCGGTTGTACTCGTCGTGCTGCATGGCCACCGCCAATGCCTGGTAGTCGAGGCCGATCGGTTTTTGCAGCTTGCGGTATTTTTCGAGGGCGTGTTCCAACTCCGCTTTTTTCATGGGCTTCAGCAGGTAGTCGATGGCGTTCACCTTGAAGGCTTGCAGGGCGTACTGGTCGTAGGCCGTGGTGAAAATGACGGGTTTTTCAATTTTCTGGTGGTTGAAAATCTCAAAACTGGAGCCATCTGCGAGGTGGATGTCCATGAAAATCAGGTCGGGCATCGGGTGCTGCTCGAACCACAGCAGCGCCGCCTCGATGCTGTCCAATTGCCCCAAAATCTCGATGCCGGGGTCTATTTCCTGGATGAGTTTCGCCAGCCTGCGGGCGGCAGCGGATTCGTCTTCGATGATGAGTACTTTCATGATGGAGGGTTTGAGAGTTTGAGGGTTTGAGGGTTTGAGGAATTTGAGGGTTTGAGGGCTTGAGGATTTGAGGGTTTGAGGAATTTGAGGGTAAACTCAAACCCTCAAGCCCTCAAACTCTCAAGCCCTCAATCACTGAATCAAAGGAATAGACACTTTGAACTGTGTTTTCGATGCTTCGATTTTCACTTTTTTCCCGGTGAGCAACTCGTAGCGCCGCCGGAGGCTGTCGAGGCCGAAGCCGGTCGATTGCTCCGGGTGGATTTTCAACTGGAGGTTGTTCGCTACCGACACGAAGTTGTGGCCTTCCATTTCAATATCGACGGTCAGGGGTTTTGCGGAGGAAATGATGTTGTGCTTCACGGCATTTTCCACCAGGATCTGCAACGTGAGCGGCACGACGAATGCCGAGTGGCCGTTCAATTGCACGTTCAGGCGGAAGTTCTCCCCGTACCTTTTTTGCAGCAGGTAGCCGTAGTGCTGCACCAGTTCCACCTCCTCCTCGATGGAAATCACGTCCTTGTCCCGCAGGTGCATCACCATGCGGTAGAAGTCGGAAAGTTTTTCCACGTACTCCACCGCCGTAGGCGGGTCTTCCTCGATGACGGCGATGAGCGTGTTGAAACTGTTGAACAGAAAGTGTGGGTTGATTTGCGCTTTCAGGGCGGCCAACTCGCTCTCGGCCTTTCCTTTTTCAAGCAAATGCACCCGTTGCAGCCGCTTGTCCCGTGATTTTTGGAACCAAAAAAACAACCCCGCCGCCACCGCTGCGCACAGCATCACGAACCACCAGCGCCGCCAGACCGGGGGCAGTATTTCAAAGGAGTAGCTGACCACCGGCTCGTCCAGCCATGCGTCGTTTTCCGTACTTGTCACCTCGAAAGTGTACTTGCCGGGCAGCAGGCTGGAGTAGTTGGCGTGGCGGTCTTTGGTCGTAATCCAGTCGGGGTCGTAGCCGTTGAGTCGGTAGCGGTATTTTACCGAGGCGGGGTCGGTGTACCAAAGCCCCATGAACTCGAACACGACATTGTTTTGGTCGTGGGCAAATGTGCTAAGTGATTGAAAATCAACGGGTTTAAATAAAATAGACACATTGTTCAGCCTCGTGCGGGGGTCGAATGCCAGCGCTTCGTTCAGGGGCGAGAACTTGATGATGCCGTTGCGAACGCCCATCCAGATGTTGCCCCAGCGGTCTTTGCAGGTGGCGTTCAGGTTGGGGTCGAGGTCGTGCAGACCGATTTCCTCGTCGTAGTAAATCAGGTGGTGCGTCTCCGGGGTCAGCAGGTCGATGCCGGTGGGGTGCAGGACGACGATTTTCCCGTTGGCATCGGTCATCAGGCTGGTGATGGCGAGGTCACGGATGCCCTCCTTCACCGTGAGGTGCTGGAATTTTTCACCATCAAACTCAAAAATCCCATCTGCTGCCGTGCTGAACCAGATGTGGCCCCGGTGGTCTTCGGTGAAGGAGTACACGACCTTCCTGCCGCTCTCTTCCGGTTTTTCCTGCTCCTCGCCTGCCGTGCGGAAGTCGGCGTAGTTGCGGATTTGCCCGTTTTCAAGGACGCTGATGCCCTGGCCGTCCGTGCCGAACCACGTCCGTTTTTTGCTGTCGATGAAAACTTTGTAAATGAAATTATTGCCCAGGCCGTCTTTTTCGTTGAAATTTCTGATGACCGGCACTCCGCCGGAAATCAGGTTCGCAGCAATTTCAATTTCAGAAACACCACCGAGCGTAGCCAGCCAGATGTGGCCGTTCGTACCGTCGATGGAGAGCACGTTGTTGTTCGTAAGTCCTTCTTTTTCAGTGAATTGTCGGATTTTCCCAGTGGCCGGGTCGAAGCAAAACACGCCTTTTTCAAAGGTGCCGAGCCACAGGTTCCCGAATGTGTCTTCGTGCAGGCTGACCACGTTCAGCCCCAGTTTTTGGAGCAAGGGCCGGAATGAACTGTTGTCCCGCTCGTCCGTCCGGTACTCGAACAGACCCTCCGGTGTGCCCACCCACAGGCGGTTTTGCCGGTCGGACAGCACCGCCTGGATGCCCTTGAAATCCGTGAAGATGAACTCGAACTGGCGGTTGGCGTAGCTGATGCCGCCCGTGTTGCTCACCGCCCAGATGTTGCCCTCGATGTCCTTGTGGAGGTCGTAGATTTTGGCCCGGTCGAAATTTTCCCCGCTGACCGGGCGCAGGCTGCCGTCTTGCAGCGAAAACCGCCAAAGCCCGTTGCCCTCGGTGCCAATCCAAAGTTCTTTTCGTTTGAACAGTTCGAGCCGGTTGACGATGCCGTGCTGCCAGCCTTCCAGCGGGTACTCGAAGCGCCGTTCTTTGGTGTTGTACAGGCAAGCGCCCTGGTCGTAGGTGCCGATCCACATGTTGCCGTCGCTGTCCGGCAGGATTTCATGCACGATTTCGTCGGGCAAACCGTCCTCCCGGGTGAGGTTTTCCACCCGTTTTTTGCCATCCTGCACACTGCAAATGCTGATGCCGCCGTCCGTGCCGAGCCACATCCGACCGTCGGGGCCGGTGGCCATCACGTAGATGTCGGTGGCAGGCAGGCCGTCGGCGGCGTTGAAATTATGCAGCCGCACCCCGTCGTGGTAGTAAACGCCTTCGCCGTAGGTCGAAAACCACAGCCTCCCCTGCTTGTCTTCCCCGAAATCGGTGACGGGTACCTTCGGCGTGCCTTCCTCCGGCAGCCAGGGCAGGAGTTTCTGACCGGCGAGGTAGTAAATCGAGCCGTCCTCGTAACCGACCCAGAGGCGCATTTTTTTATCCTGAAAAATGGCCCGCACGTGTTCGCTGCCGGTGCTGTCGCTCTTCGGGAACACCGTAAATTCAAGTCCGTCGAAGTAGAACAGGCTCTGCGTCGAGCCGAACCACAACAGGCTGTTGCGGTCTTCGTACATCACTTCCGCCCTGGCTTTCGGGTAGGCTTCGCCAAGGCTCAACGCCTTGAAGTGGGGCGTTTGCGCCATCAACTCCGTGCAAAAAACCAGCAGGCAGCAGCTATGTGCGAGTTTTTTTTTCATGTTTTTGAAAACTCGGCATCCACCTGCACCTTGATTTCTTCGGTGATTTTTTGATAAACAATCTTCGGGATGGCGATGTCGTGCTCGTCGAGCAGCACCGTGAATTCCGAGTGGACGAGCAACTTCCCGTTTTTCACCGTCATATCGCTTTTGATGATGCGTTCCAGTGCCACGCCGTGGATTTCCAATTTCCCCTTCGCCCGGATGGTGTAGGTCCCATCGGTGGCGAAGTCCGTTTTTTCGATGATTTTCCCGGTGAAAGTCGCTTTTTTGAAACGCCGGATTTCGAGGTAATTTTCATAAAAATGCACCTGCTGGAGCGGGCTGTTAAACCCCTGGAACGTTTCCATGTCCACCGCGAAAGCGAACGTGTTCTGGTCGGTGTCGATGGCACCTTTCAGTTCCTTGGAAGTGGCCTGGATGACCTCCAACGGGGCATCCGACACAAAATGGACGGTGCCGTTTTTGGTGGTAAAAACGCTGCCGGACGGCACCGCAAATCCGGTGAAAAAAATCGGGGCAAACAGCAAAAACAAGCGGATGGACATGGCAATTCAATTTTTTGGTGGAATGGAAAACAAAGATACCCAGCCAGCGCCGCTTCCTCGGAAACTTCCTGCCCAAAACGAAAAAACACTTCCTGAACGGGAAGATTTCTGTCGGCAGTCGGCTGCCGGTAATTCCCAACATCCAATTTCCAATATCCAATTTCCAACTCACATGCAACCATTTCACTACTTTGGCTACCTGATCATCTAAATTGACCCGGAAATTTCTGGCATGACGGAACATCAGCAAAAAATTCTGACACGCTGCAAAAACGGCGACCGCCTGGCGCAACGGCAACTGTACGAACTCCTCAAAGGAAGGATGTTCGCCGTTTGCCTGCGCTACTCCAACGGCAGGCAGGATGCCGAGGATGCGCTCCAGGAAGGTTTCGTCAAGGTGTTCCGCGACCTGCACCAGTTCCGGGGCGAGGGCAGCCTCGACGGCTGGGTGCGGCGGGTCATCGTCAACGTGGCGCTGCAAAACCTGCTGCGGCAAAACGGCGGACTGCAATTCACCGAATTGGACGGGGTGGAATTCAGGCTGGGCGAGGAGGATACCTCGGTTTTCGATACCGACGACACCACGGTGGGCCTCGTCAAGTTGATGCAGTCCATGCCGGCCGGCTTCCGCACCGTGCTCAACCTCTACGTGCTGGAAGACTACTCGCACCAGCAAATCGCCGACGAACTGGGCATCTCGGTCGGCACCTCCAAATCCCAACTGAACCGGGCCAAAGCATATTTAAAAAACCTGCTGGAAAAAAACCTGGCGGGATGAAAAAGTTATGAGTTATGAGTTTTGAGTTAGCGAGTGGAACGATACTCACTAACTCAAAACCCAAAACTCGAAACTACAACGAGTCATGGAAGAAAATCTACCGAACGACAGGTTGGAGGAGTTTCTGCGGAAATCCTTCGAAGGGCACTCGGAAAGCCCGCCGGACGACCTTTGGGCGAAAATAGAGGCGGGCCTGGAGCCGCCGGTGGCCGCTCCCCGGCTGACTTTTCGCCACTGGGGTTGGGCGGCTGCGGCTGCCGTGCTGGCGGGTTTGCTCGTTTGCCAGCACTTGTATTTCAACCAAAAAATCAACCATCTGGGCAAGGCGCTGGAAAAGAACGCCACCGAAGTGGAGACACTGGAAGGCTCACAAGCGGCTGAAAATCAGGCGGTTGTGCCAAAGGTCGAACTTGCGGAACCCGCCACGCAACCTGTGGGCGAGGGCGGAACTGAATTGCCAGCCGATGTGCCAACAGGCACTCAACAGCCGGTTTCACGGCAAACCGCAGCTACGGGAGGGAAGAAATTGGATATTGGGAAATTAAAAACTACCGATGCCAATTTTCCGAAGGAAAAACAACGGGTGACTGACGACGAAAACATGCCGCTCGATGCACCCTCCGTAGTAGGTTCGGAGGAAAAAAACGGGCAGGATGCAGCTACTCGAAATGACACGGAAACCCATTTGGAAAACCCGGAAAACCTCGTGCTGGCGGCCATTCCGGCTTTGCTTTCTTCGAAAAACAGGCTGCTGAAAACACCACTTCCGGCACCGCTTTCCGGTTTGAACTTGATGTCGATTACCTGGAAAAAAAATGCGCCCGCCGGGAAGTTTTCCGTCGGCGTACACGCTCTCCCTATGGCTACCTGGGAAAAAATCAAAGCCCAAAAACCACCGTTTGGCCCGCAGCCCGTCGTCGGGGACGAGGTGGAAATTAGCGGACAAACCCTGATGACCGGCCTGGCGGTGGAGACAAAACTCACGCCCCGCCTCAGTTTGGGCACCGGAGTGGACTATCGCCGCACGGTTTTCGAGTCGGAACACCAGGCGAACTTCCACTTCGAAGACCGCCGTCCCCACCACCCCGGCATGGGGAACAACCAGCACGATTTTGAATACAACCTGAACACCCCGGTCGGTGTGGTGGAAGTGGTGGTGCGGGCAGAATCAAAAGATCCCACCATCCAAATCATGGACGACGAGGAAATCGGGCTGGACATCAAAACCCGCCAGACCTTCGAACATGTCAGTGTGCCGCTCTACGCCGGGTACAGCCTCGGCAACGGCAGGCTTCGTACCACGTTGAAGGGTGGTTTTTTGCTTAACTTCCTGGTTAACAACGACTTTGAAATAATAGACATCGACTCGCCCAACTCGAAATTCAACTTCCCGAGAGGAAGGGAGCAGCGTGGAAGACCGCAGGACCTCCAGTCGGTGTCCGTCGATTACATCGCAGGCATCGGTCTGGACTACC